>JBBIVH010000138.1:3972-7842 GCA_037439805.1 Acidobacteriaceae bacterium | reverse complement strand
TCCCTCAATCCCGATCCGCTGAAAATTCGTCAGCGTCTGCCGGATGAAATCCGGATCGCCCCATCGAAACGGCTCCAGGTTCGACAGCAGATGCACATTCGCAATCGCCACATTCGAGTTCTCCGCCAGCATCGTAAAGCGGTCCCGCACCGTGCCGCGCACATTCGTCCACGTCAGCGACTCGCCATTCCACTTGAACATCGTGTCGATGTTCGAATAGAGCGGCGTCGCCGCCTTCATCACATCGTCAATGTCCGTCGCATGCGCCCGCACCACAATCGGCGGCTCTGTCTTGATGCCCGCTTCCTTCAGCCCATCCTTCACGCCGGGGATGATCGTCTGCGTCAGCCACTCCGCGCCATAATGCGGAGACATCGCCTCGCCCAGCGTCATCATCAGCCCCGCATGGGGATACTCCTTCACAAACTCCGAGATCGCGTAGCGCGTGTACGCGCTCGCCTCCGCATTCGGCGTCGCCAGGTGATACGCCAGGTGATGCGCCCGCGCAAACGTGTGCGACAAATGAATGTTGTAGAAGCCCTGCAGAACCCAGATGCCGCGCTTGTCCGCCTCCGCCGTCAGCCACTTGAACATCGCGATGTTCTGCTCCAGCTGCGCTTCCGGCAGCTCCCGTGCCTCCGGATACCGCGGCAGCTTCAGCAGGCTCGTAAACGGATGCCCGTTCCACAGATAGAGCGTGTTGTAGCGCTCCTCGGCCAGCATGTCGAGATACTTCAGCCACGCCGCCTTGTCATAGAAGAACGGAAAATTCTCCGGCGTGTAGAGATAGTCGTACTCCGCGCCCTCATACGTAATCTCCTGCTTCTGCATCCCGATGCACGTCCCGCGCAGCTTCAGCGCCGGGTGCTCCATGTCGTCGATGCCCACAGGCAGCGCGCCCGCGGCCCGCACGCGATCCGCCAGCTCCAGCTCGCCATACAACACGCCCGACGCATCGCTGCCCGCCACCACCCACGTCTTCCCCACCTGTTGAAGCAGAAACGCCTCCTCTGCCTGGGGCCAGAACTCCGGCAGGTCCATCCGCTCCATCTCCGGCTCACTGCGCAGGCCCACCAGCACCCGCGCTCCCGCCGGCACATCCTTCACCGTCGCCAGTGCCGCGCGCAGTTGCTCCGCGCCCCACAGCTCGCGCGCACTCGCATGCTTCGCCGTTACCACCGGCACCGTCGCCGCGTGCAATCCCGCACACGCCGCCAGCATCGCCGCGCACACACTCACGTGCCGCGCCCATCCGCGCAGCGTCTTTTCTTTGATCTTCATCCCGCTCCGCTCAGGCCTTCTCAATCAGCACGGCCATGTAGGGCTTGCCCGTCAGCGTCACCTTGCTCTTCCCGCTGAAGACTCCCGGCACAGGTGTCTCCGTCATCGCCCACGGGTCAATCAACGTCATCTTGAAGCTTCCCTTCGCCGGCAGCGGAAACTCGTACTCGCCCACGCAGTGGTAGTCGAAGAAGTAGAGATACAGTTGCGCTTCGTTGCCCGCGTTCGTGTAGTAGGGCCGCTCCGCCGCCATCAGTCCCGTCGTGCCCGTGCGCTCCAGCAGCTTGCGCAGATACTTGATCCGCTCGCCGCTCGTCCCGCGCAGCTCGCCCGCATCCGACCACACCGGGCTGCCATCCGTTGTCATGTACGTCTCGCCGTGCGTTGCATAGACACCCGCCACAATTGCGCGCCAGAACCGATGCGTCATCTCCTCCGGCGACAGGTTGCCCCAGCGCCGCGCGATGTTCCCCTCATACTGAATCTCGTCGTAGAGGATCGGCTTGTTCCACGCCTCCAGCCGCGCCGGCGACTTCTCAAAGTCGTACTCCTGCAGGCTCGCATGCGTGCACCACGGCTTCGCGTGGTCATAGGGCACGCGGCTGTGGTGAATCGACCGCAGCCGGCTGTACGGATCGCTCTCCTGCACAATCCGGAAGAACCGGTCCCAGTCCGTCATCGACTTCGACTTCACCAGGTCGTACTCGTTCGCAATCGACCACCACACATTCCGGTATGCGGAAAGCCGCGCGACCGCATAGCGCAGATAGCGGTCGTCCGCCTCCGGCCCCATCGACTTGAAGCCCCACGCATCGTAGGGATGAAACAGAATCACATCCGCCTGAACGTCCGCCGCGAGCAGGTCCTCAATCCGCTGCTCCACGTGCCGGAAATACTCCGGATTCAGCCGCGTCAGGTCGAAGCGCTCCTTGCTCGCGCCGCCATCCTCCAGCGTCTCCGCACCTGCGGGCACGGCCTCGCCAATCCGCTCAAACGGCATCGCTACCGGCTTGCGCTGCCCCAGCGGCTTCGGCAGCAGGCACATCCGCACCTTGTTGAACCCCACGCGCTTCAGCGCCGCCAGTGATGTTGCGTCCCATGGTGCGCCGATAAACCCATACGCATAGCACGTCGTCCCGAACGGAAAATACGGCGTCCCATCCGCATGCTGGAAGTGAAACTGGTGCGCCGTGCCCACCGGCCCGCGATTGCCCGCCTTCGCCGCGACGCACTCCAGCGCGCCTGTCTGCCCCGCCAGCTCCTTCGCGCTGCTCGTCGTCTCATACGTCCAGCGCCCCGGCGTATCCGGCGAAAACCGCACCTTATACACGCCATCGCCGTCGTAGAAGCCGGTCACCTCCACCGTCCGGTGCTCCAGCGTGAAGCGCGCGCCAAACGACCCATCCACAAAAGGATTCCCGCTCGACGGGCCCTGCAGCGTCGCCTCGAACACGCCCCACTGCTCTACAGTCTCTTCCGCGCCCACCCGACGCTCCGCCGCAGCCATCGCTGGCGCTGCCGCCGCCATTCCCGACGCCAGCACACCCGCGCCCAACTTGATCACTTCTCTACGATCCATCATTCCTCTCAGCTCTTATTCCGCCCTGCTTGGCGTGGCGATGCCACGGCTTCCGCCTGCCTTTGGAACAAGCCGCAGGCAGCACCGTTCTACACACCTTGAATTGGCATGTCAAACTAATCCTGCAAAAGTGAAAGTTATTGCACAAACAGTCTTCGCTCCCGTATAAATTGAAGCGCCCCACAGAACAGACAGAAATGGGTGGGTGCGTCGGGTCTGCGCCGCGCACAGTAGCGCCGCTCCACGGGAAAGGCAGCACCGCTCATGAAGGGCAAGTCCAAATCCGCGACAGAAACCGCCAAACCCATCCGCCGCCGCATCCCCAAGTGGGCCCTCCAGTCCGCCACAGACACTGCCTCCAGCGAGCAGTACTACCTCCGCTCCATCGGCCGCGCCCTCGACGTGCTCGACTCCTTCGACGGCAAAGCCCCCCTCGCCCTCAAAGACATTGGCGCGAAGACCGGCCTGCCTGAATCCACTCTCTTCCGCGTCCTGCTCACGCTGGAGAAGCACGGCTATCTCCAGCAGGCCGTCGACGGCACCTATCAGCTTGCGCCGCGCCTCCGCTTCGGCTGGCTCATCGAGCAGGCCAATCGGCTGCGCGACGCAGTGCGCCCCGAGCTGGAACGTCTCGCCCATCACTTCAATGAAACCGCGAGCATGGCCTACCTCTACGAAGACCGCATCCACGTGCTCGATTCGGTCGAGACCTTCCACGAGATCCGCATGTCCAACCGCATCGGCCGCGTGCTGCCGCCCCACTGCAGCGCCATGGGCAAGGCCATCACCGCCTTTCAGGAGCGCCCCCTGGCCGAGCAGATCCTCGAAACCTACGGCCTCTCTCGCCGCACCGATCACACCATCACCGATCGCGCCCACCTCTTCGAGCAGTTCGCCGAGATACGCCGCACCGGCATTGCCGCCGACCGCGAGGAATCCATCCTCGGCGGCATCTGCTACAGCGCCGCCATCCGCCCTGCTGGCCAACCCGTCGTCGCCGCCATCAGCCT
>JBBIVH010000138.1:0-3872 GCA_037439805.1 Acidobacteriaceae bacterium | reverse complement strand
GACTTATTTTCCAAAATGTCCTTGACACTCGAATCCCCGCTTCTTATCGTGACTGAGCCTCGACACGAAGGCAAAAGACTCAGCCGCAAACTACTACGGAGTCCCCATGAAACGCTTCCTTGCAGTTGCTCTCGCCCTCATCTCCCTCACCGGCATGGCCCTCGCCCAGGAGATGCGCGCCACGCTCACCGGTCGTGTGACAGATCCGGCCGGAGCCGTCGTTCCCAACGCTCAGATTGACATCACCAACACGGAGACCGGCGCCAAAGCCAGCCTGCATTCCAACGCCGCCGGCATCTACACCGCGCCCTTCCTGGCCCCCGGCCCATACAGCGTGCAGGCCTCCGTCTCCGGCTTCAAGACCTATCTCCACACTGGCCTTCAGCTCCAGACTGAGCAGACCGTCGTGGAAAACATCGTCCTCGCCATCGGCGAAGTCAGCCAGACCGTCAGCGTCACGGCGGCCACGCCCCTCGTCGATGTCGCCGACGCGTCCACCGGCCAGGAATTGACCGCCGAAGAAGTCGAGGACCTGCCCAGCAACGGCCGCTCGCCCATCGGCTACGCGCATCTCGAGTACGGCGCAGTCGCCAAAGGCAAGCACTCCGAGTCGCAGGTCACGCCCTTCGGCAACTCCACCGGCGACGACTTCTCCCTCGGCGGCGGCGCCTCGTCCTCCAACGAGCTGCTCCTCAACGGCGTCCCCAACATGGAAGACTCCGGCCGCACCTCCGGCTTCAGCCCAGAGCTCGACGCCGTCAATGCCGTCCACGTCGATGAGTTCGCGGCCAACGCCGCCCTCGGCGACACCTCCGGCGGCACCGTCAACATCACCACCAAATCCGGCACCAACGATCTTCACGGCACCGCGTCCGAGTACTACGCCGGCTCGCGTCCCTTCACCGCCGAGCCCTACTTCACCAAGCCCGGCACCACCGTGCCCTCCACCCACTTCAACCAGTACGCAGCCACCATCGGCGGCCCGGTCGAGATCCCACACCTCATCCACGGCCGCAACAAGCTCTTCTTCTTCTATGCATTCGAGGGCTACGACGGCAACGCGCCCAACACCATCATCACCACCGTGCCCACCCAGGCCGAGCGCAACGGCGACTTCTCCGGCCTGCTCACCACCACCGGCAACCCGCAGCTCTACAATCCCTTCACCGCCACGCTCTCCGGCAAGAATGTCGTCCGCTCCGCCATCCCCGGCAACGTCTTATCCAACGCGGGCCTCAGCGTCAGCCCCATCGCGCAGGCTTACCTCAAGCTCGTGCCCATGCCCAACTACACCGGCCCATCCGCCAAGCCGGATGGCGAAAACAACTTCTACGCCAGCGACCCCACCACCAATCGCTACAAGTCCAACCAGGTCCGCATCGACTGGAACGCCAGCGAGCTCGACAAGGTCTTCTTCGAGTTCCATCGCAGCCACTACACC
Source organism: Acidobacteriaceae bacterium (assembly GCA_037439805.1). Classification (GTDB taxonomy): domain Bacteria; phylum Acidobacteriota; class Terriglobia; order Terriglobales; family Acidobacteriaceae; genus Telmatobacter. The sequence goes on along the minus strand of JBBIVH010000138.1, from coordinate 2,431 downwards.
AACTCGCAGAACAACATCTTTGGCAACGCCCTCACCGGCACCACCTCCACCGTCAACCTCCTCGGCGGACAGGTCGATAACGTGAAGACCTTCTCGCCCTCCCTTAGCCTCGAGTCGCGCCTCGGCTTCAGCCGCTATGAGACCTTCTCCGGCCCCAACAGCCTCGGCCAGAATCCCGCCTCGCTCGGATTCCCCGGCTACATCGCCGGCAACTCAACCGCACTTGCCTTGCCATACCTCAGCTTCACTGATTCGAACTCCGTCGCCAACCTCAGCGGCAAGCCCGGCAACGTCGAGTACTACGACAACATCCAGCTCTTCGCCAGCCTGAACAAGACCTGGGGGCACCACTCCTTCAAGTTCGGCCCTGACATCCGCGCCAACAAGGATTCAGCCGTCTCTCCCGGCAACGCCAATGGCGGCTTCACCTTCAAGTCTTCCACCGGCGACTTTGTCACCTCGGGCAGCGCAGGTCAGCCTCAGGGATTCGGCGGATCCCTCGCGCTCTTCGAGCTCGGTCTGCCCACCAGCGGCTCCTACGACGTCAACACCCGCTTCCAGTACAACAACTTGTACATGGGCTTCTTCGCACAGGATGACTGGAAGGTCATCCCGAGCCTGACGCTCAGCATCGGCATGCGCCTCGAGCATGAAACGCCGCTCGTTGAAAGCAACAACCAGCTCGTCGCCAGTTGGACACCCTCCACCGTCAACGCCGTCACCGCGGCAGCCGCCACGGCCTACGCCGCCCATCCCGTCTCGGAGCTCCCGGCCAGCCAGTTCTCGGCCACCGGCGGCATCAACTACGCCACCAGCAGCAATCGCTCGCCTTATTCCACCGCGCCCCTCTACGTCAGCCCGCGCTTCGGCTTCTCGTATGCGCCACCGATCTTCAACAACACCCTCGCCATCCGCGGCGGCTTCGGCATCTACGTCAATCCCTTCAACGACTACAGCGCCGGGCCCAGCTACGGCTTCTCCAACACCACCAACATGATTACCTCCACCAACAACAACCTCTCCCCGGCGACCAATCTCTCCGATCCCTTCCCGACGGCGTCCAACCCCATCGTCAAGCCCTACGGCAGCACGTATGGCATCAACACCAACCTCGGCAGCAGCATCTTCTATTACGGCCCGGTCAAGGTTCCCTACTCTGAGAAGTGGAGCTTCGACATCGAAAAGCAGTTCAAGGCGAACTGGCTCGCGGAAGTCGGCTACCTCGGCGATCATCAGGTCCACAACTCCTACACCAACAACGACAGCGCCGTCGGCCTGCTGCCTTTCCTCGTGCATCAGCCCACCGTGGACACCACGCTCACCAAGACGCTCAACGCCTCCACCACCAACCCCTTCTATGGCATCATCCCCGGCCCCGCCACCGGCTTGAACTCCTCCAAGACCGTCAGCGTCGCCTCGCTCCTCCACAGCTACCCCGAGTACACCGGCGTTTCCCACTCGCTCGTCCCCGGCGCCAGCGCCAACTTCAACGCGCTCATGCTGCGCCTCAGCAAGCGCATGTCCCACGGCCTCGAGTTCAACTTCAACTACGAGTACTCGCGCCAGCTCGGTTACTTCACGCAGCTCAACGCCGGCGGCCCGCTCTGGTACGGAGAAACCACCTCCGACTTCCCGAACCACGCCTCCGTCACCGTCATCTACCAGCTCCCCTTCGGCAAGGGCCGCACCTTCCTGCATGACTCCACTCTGTTGAGCGAGATCATCGGCGGATGGGAGCTCTCCTCCATCTACCAGTACCTCTCCGGCACGCCGCTCAGTTGGAACAACGTCATCTACAACGGCAACTGGAGCGACTTCTCCAACAATCCCCACGACACCACCACGGCCTCCTTCAACACCTCCAACTTCGACACCGTCGCGGCAGACCAGCCCAACGGCTACAACTACCGCACCTTCCCGCAGTACCTGCTGCGCTCCGACCCAACCAAGAACTTCGACTTCTCCATCCTCAAGGACTTCACCATCGGCGAGCGCGTGATCATTCAGCCGCGCGTCGACGCCTTCAACGCCTTCAACCGCGCCCAGTTCAACGGCGCCAACACCAGCCCCACGTCCTCCGGCTTCGGCGACGTCACCTCGCAGCTCAACACCAACCGCACCCTCCAGGGCGGCATCCACTTCCTCTTCTAACCGGCGGCACGGCCTGTGATCAGCCAGTAGGGACGCGCTCCAGCGCGTCCCTTTCTTTTTTTGCCTCTCAAACCACGGGTGCCCCAGGTGCCGGGTAGCGAACTGAGTTCCCCCCACTGAAAGGGTGCCCCAGGTCCGTGTGTTCGGACCTGGGAAAGCACGATCCCCACCCCGCCGGGTGCCCCATCCATGGCGTCTGCGCAGCAGGCGACATGGGTGGGAAAGCACAAACCCCACCCCGCCACCGCCAAGCTGAAAGCTAGGAGCTAGCAGCTAGAAG
>JBBIVH010000137.1:6527-7847 GCA_037439805.1 Acidobacteriaceae bacterium | reverse complement strand
GATCAACACCCGCACCGGCCTCATCGACAGCGAAGCCCCGCGTGACGTGCTCTACAAGCCGGCGGATACGCCCGCCGTAGAGGCCGCCAAACGCACATTCCTCGGACAGGTCTATCTCGACTGGGGTCGCTGGGCCGTCGTGCGCGATGTCGGTCAGTTGACGATTCCCGGTGCAGACCCGCCCCAACTCCCGGCCGGCCGCACCTGGACCACCGTGCAGTTCTCCGATCTCCGCTTTGCCTACGGATTTCTCGGCGAAGGCCGCGACACCGGCGCCTCGCCGCTCAGCGGATGGGTCTATATCATCCACGGCCACGACGACGGCGGAGAGTTTCTGAATGGTCGGGAGCAGAAATAATCGCGTTGCCCGCATGAAACTTTTTGTTCACTCCGTGGGCAGCCGCGCCCTGCAGGGTTGACCCGCAGGCCATTGCCCCTCAGAATAAGGAGAAGCTTTCTCATCCAGGTCCCGTCTCCAGGTTTATCTCGCACGTGAGGTTTCCATGCCCGCATATCTGCTGATTCTGATCGCCGTTCTCAGCCGTCTCCTGCCACACCCCGAGTGGCTGAACTTCACCGCCGTCGGCGGCGCGCTGCTCTACTTTGGCGCCCGGCGCTCCTGGCGAGAGATGCTGGCCCCGCTGGCTGCCCTTATGGTCACGGACTACTGTCTCACGGTCTTCTCGTACCACTACTCGTTTGTCTGGTCGGCGTATGTCACCACCTGGGCCTGGTATCTGGCCGCCATGGCGCTTGGCCACCTCCTGCTCCACGCGCGCACCACATTCGTTCGCGTAGCCGCAGGCGTGGTCCTCGGGCCAACCTCGTTTTTCGTCCTCTCCAACTACGCCGTCTGGGCGGGCAGCGCCATGTATCCGCGTTCGTGGTCAGGTATGGCCGCCTGCTATGCCGCTGCGATCCCGTTCTACCGCAATGACCTCGCCTCCACCGCCGTCGTCTGCGCGCTGGCATTCGGCGTACCCGTGCTCGTCCGTCGCTATTCTGCCGCGCACGCGGCGCAGGCCAGCGCATAGGCGCAAAGCCGCTCGTGGCTTCGACCCGCGAGGCCTAAGCCGGAAATTCAGGCCAAGGTGTTCTGAAATGAAGAAGCGCGTCCTGCTACGGGCGCGCTTCTGTTTTTTCCTGCCGCTTCTTCAGCCACCAGCCCAGAATGGCCAGCGCCACCAGCACGGCCACCAGCGCCAGCGCCGTCACCGCATGATGCGCCACCATGTTCACCGCGCCCGGTCCCAGTTTCAGTACCAGCAGCGCCAGCAGCATCCAGCGCACCAGCCGCCCGGCAAAGACGGCCACCATGTA
>JBBIVH010000137.1:0-6427 GCA_037439805.1 Acidobacteriaceae bacterium | reverse complement strand
GCAGCGCCAGCAGCATCCAGCGCACCAGCCGCCCGGCAAAGACGGCCACCATGTAGGGCCCCACACGCATTTCAAAGACGCCTGCTGCAAACACGAAGATCTTCCACGGCGTCGGCGGCGGCAGCATCGAGGGGATCATCACCGCCAGAAACTCCTGCCGCTCAAAGCGGTCCCGCAGTTCCTCGAATCGCTTGCGATTCACCCGCTTCAGCAGGAACAGCTCGCCGCCCGCGCGACCCAGCCCGTAAGGCAGCAGGCCGCCCACAGCCGAACCAGCCGCGGCCAGTATGCAGTAGAGCCAGAAATGGCTCTTGTTCTGCCACACAAAGACCGCCAGAATGGCGTCCATCGGCACAGGGATGCTGGATGAATCCAGCAGCGCCACCGCGCCCGCGCCCCAGAAGCCCAGCTTCAGAATTGCCGGCAACGCCGCCAGCTTCCACCAGGCCAGGAGTTTCAAAAAAACCTGCTTCAAACCCGTTCCTTTCCGCCGTCCAATCCGTCCATTCCAAAAGAATGATTGTACGTTCCGCCTGTCAAATCAGGGACGATTTGCCTCTTGCGCCGGGAATGAGAAAATAGAAGGGAAGGATTTGTAAGGGAGGCTGCGCCTGCGCGCTGCCCGTTCCCGCCGGAAGCATGCCCACCACCGAACCACACCCAGCAGCGAACGAACCGAACGAGTCGAACGGCGCGAGCGAGCGCCCTGAGGCCTCGTCTCTGACCGCGACCACGGAAGAGTCGCGCGCGGATGAACCGCTTGGCTCCGGCCGCGCGACGTCCCGGTGGGTTGACTACGACACGCACGAGCTGCTGGAGATGATCAGCGAGCTTGAGGATGAGCGCCGCTGGTCCCGGCTGCGGGAAGGCATCTGGCTCGCCATCCTGATCCACATCCTGCTGCTCTCGGCCATCACCTGGATCCCGCGGTATGTCTTCAAGGTACCGCCAGTCATTGATCCCTTCGACGCCATCAAGCAGCGCAAGGACCTCAGCTACCTCGACCTGCCGCCCGACGCGCTGCGCCAGCTCCAGCCCAAGGTGAAGGTCAAGCCGTTGCCGGAGAAGAAGCCCCTCATCGATAAGCAGACGCTCGAAGAGATGAACAAGCCGGAAGCTGCACCGCCTCCACCGCCCGCTGAACAGCCCAAGGCTGAAACGCCGCAGCCGGCTCCGCCTATTCCGCCCAGCCCGCAGTCGCAGTCCCAGATCAGCGCGCCCCGCCCGCAGGCCGTGCCGGCGCGGCCCAACTTCGCCATGCAGTCCGAGAACCCCGCCGACCAGCTTCGTGAAGCCATGCGCGGAGCCGCGCAGAACCGCGGCTCCAGCGGCAACAACCTGCCCTCCGGCGGAGGCTTGTCGATGCACCCCGGCGCGGGCACCGGCGGTGTGGAAGTCCTCTCGGATACACAGGGCGTAGACTTCAACTCCTGGCTCATGAGCTGGCATCGCGAAACCGAGCGCACCTGGGACCCGCTGATTCCCGACGAGGTCAATCCGCCAATTCTCAAGTCCGGCGCCGTCGTCATTCGCTTCAAGGTGTTGCCCAATGGCCGCGTCATGGATGGCAGCATGGTGCTTGAAGGCCGCTCGGGCGATACCGGCCTCGATCGCGCGGCATGGGGCGCCATCACCGGCTCAAATTATCCGCCTCTGCCGCGCGAGTTCCACGGGCCGTATCTTGAACTCAGGGCAGTCTTCCTCTACAACATGCAGCCGCCTCAATAGGCGTCGCTTCCGGTCCGCTCCGCAGCGGGCGCGTATCATTGGGGGTATAGGCTTCCCGCCCATTCTGTTTCAGGGGTATCATGGCGACCCGGTCCTACAGGCTTGATTCTTCGCGACTTCTACGGCGTGAACCCGTAGCCCTGGCCGTGTTGACCCTCGCCGCAATTCTGGCTTTCCTCTTCGTTACCGGACTCTCGCGTATGTTTCATGCGCAGCAGGATGCGCTCGCGCAGCGATGGTCCGCGCGCGGACTCACGGACCTCAAAGCCGGTCGGTATACCGACGCCATTCCTGAGTTTCGCGCCGCACTGCTGTACACGCGCGATGATTTCGATTTTCGCCTCGGCCTCGCTCAGGCGCTCATCGGCCTTCACCGCAACGCCGAGGCTTTTACCTACCTCATCAATCTCTGGGGACGCCGCCCTGAGAACGGTGTCGTCAATCTCGAACTGGCCCGCATCGCCGCGGAGCAGGGCCAGACCGAGCAGGCACTCCGTTCCTATCACAACGCCATCTACGCCAACTGGCCCGCAGGGCAGGAAGGCCGGGCGACCGAAACGCGCTTTGAGCTCGTCGAATACCTGCTCAAGCTTCAGGCCAGAACCCAGGCGGAGTCGGAGCTGATCTCGCTCGCTGCCTCCGCCAGTGACGATACCGCCCAGCAGACGCGCCTCGGCAGTCTCTTCCAGCGCATTCCAGATTATGAGCGCGCGCTGGCGGCATTTCGTCGAGCGCTTTCCGTCCATCCCCAGGATGTCGCTGCTCTTACCGGTGCAGGAACAGCTGCCTACGACCTGGGTCGCTACGCCATCGCGGAACGCTACCTGCAGGAGGCGGTGAGCCGTAACCCCGGCGACTACATCAGCAACGACCGGCTAAGGATTGCGCGGCTTGTCCTGCAACTTGATCCGCTTCGGCCGCGTATCCCCGCCGCCGAGCGCGATCGCAATGTGATGACCGCCTTCGCCGCTGCGGGCGACCGGCTCAAGGCCTGCCCAGTCGCCGCAACGTATGCTGCCGCCGGCACATCGAAACAGGACCTTGCCGCGCAGTGGGCAAAACTGAAGCCTCAGATCACCCCGAGCGGCTTGCGTCGCGATCCCGACCTCGTGACCACCGCGATGGATCTGGTCTTTACCGTTGAGCGGCAGGCAAGTGAATGGTGCGGTACACCGACGACCACCGACTCAGCCCTTCTGCTGATTGCAAAACTGCACGAGGGAAACTGACGTGGGCTCGATCCAGAATTCGCATGCATCGGCCCACACCCCGGCGCTCGCCGAGAAGGACGCGCAGGCGCAGGCTGAGTCTGCCGCGGGCTTGTCTCCGGCAGGCGTGTTTTGGTCGGTCTTCCGCGAAGACCGCTTCTTCCTCGTCCTCTCGGTTTTCATCGGAATCTTCTCCGGTCTTGCCGTGGTCTGCTTCCGCTTCGCCATCGACTGGAGCCGCATCTACCTGCTCGGCACCGGCGCCGAGCTTTCGCCGTGGCGGCTCATCCTTGCGCCCACGCTGGCCGGGCTCGCCATCGCCGTCCTCACGATTCATGTTTTTCCGGCGGCTCGCGGCAGCGGAGTGAACCAGACCAAGGCCGCGCTCTACATATACGACGGCTATATCCCCTTCAAGACCGCGATCGGCAAGTTCATCGCCTCATCAGTCGCTATCGGCGCGGGCCACTCGCTCGGCCCCGAGGACCCGTCGCTGCAGATTGGCGCAACGCTGGCTTCCGCCATCGGCCGACGCATGAAGCTCTCGCGCGACCGCATGCGTCTGCTCGCGCCGGTCGGCGCAGCCGCAGGCCTCGCTGCCGCATTTAATGCACCCATCTCGGCCGTGCTGTTTGTCATTGAAGAGGTCATCGGCCGCTGGACCGCAGGCATTCTCGGCTCCGTCGTCCTCTCGGCAGTCTCCAGCGTCGTTGTCATGCGCAGCTTTCTTGGCTCGGAGTCGCTGTTTCGCATTCCGCCGGTCGAGCTGCGCCGCCCCTCCGAGCTCATTGCTTACTGCATCCTCGGCATCATCGGCGGATTTGCGTCGGTGGCGTTCTCCAGCGGCATCGGCGCGCTGCGACCGCGCTGCCGCAATCTGCCCCAATGGACGCTCTACCTGCAACCGGCGGTTGCCGGCATGCTCATCGGCCTCATTGCCGTCCTTGGCGCGCCGCAGGTCATGGGCGCCGGCTACGAGTACATGGACGAGGCCATGCACGGTCAGTTCACGTGGCAGTTCCTCGCCATCCTCGCCGTGCTCAAGATTCTCGCCACCTTGCTCTCGTTCGTCAGCGGCACGCCCGGCGGCATGTTTGCGCCCACGCTCTTCATCGGAGCTATGCTGGGTGCGGCTGTGGGCGGAGCCGAGCACGCTCTGTTGCCCCACTTCCACTACACCGCCGGAACCTACGCGCTGGTCGGCATGGGCGTTCTGTTCGCAGGCTTTCTGCGAGCACCCATGACCTCCGTCTTCATGGTGCTGGAGGTCAGTGGCAACTACACCATCATCGTGCCCGTGATTGTCGCCAACACCTTCGCCTACGTCATCTCCCGCGCGCTGCAGCCGGTGCCGATCTTCGACCTGCTCAGCCGCCAGGACGGCCTCGATTTGCCCTCGATGGAAGAGCTGCGCGAGGAAGATGTTCTGCGCGTGGAAGATGCGATGCAGCCCTCGCCCGGACCCGTGCTCGAATGCGACGATTCGCTGGACAGAGGCTTTCTCGAGCTGGAGAAGGCTTCGTGTCCCTTTCTGATGGTGCGCCTGCCCGCCAACGGCTGGGCCTGCCTGGACCAGAAGCAGGCCGATGCGTGGATGAAAGAGGGCCGCGGCGGCTATGCCCTCGGCACGCTGCTGACCGATGCCCATATCCCTTATGTGTATCCGGATCAGCCGCTGGACACGGTGTTGCGCTACGTGGATCGCTGGCCGGTCGTCCCCGTGGTGAATCGCGCCAACCTGCGCAAACTCGACGGCGTCATCTCACAGCGCGACGTGCTCGCGCGCTACCGTGATTTTGGCGGCGAGTAGCCGCAGCGCCTCTCAAACTTCGGATTTCCCTTCGACTGTCCTGCGCGATAAAATTTGATGTAGAGACGATGCGCGGACATATTGCCATTTCGTCAATCCCTCTGCTCAAGCGATTCCGTCACGGCCGGCCCGACCGTGGACGCTGAACCCCCGCGCTGAGTAATCTAATCCCGTCGAAATTCCTGCTTCTGCGCCGTGCCGCGTTCCGGCCGAGGAGTTCTCACGGGGTCAATCCCAGGTTCTTTTCAGTCTCGAAGCCCATCCGCGCACACGCGGATAGAAAGGTCCCCAATGAACAGCTTCAAGAGCCGTGCCACTCTGCAATCGGGCAACAAGGCGTACACCATCTTCCGGCTGCCCGCGCTCGGCGAGCGTGGCTTCAACCTCAGCCGTCTGCCGTTCAGCCTCAAAATTCTTCTGGAAAACCTGCTGCGCCGCGAGGATGGCGTGAACGTCACCGCCTCCGACATCGAGTTCCTCGCAAAGTGGGATGCCAAGGCCGAGCCCAGCCGCGAGATAGCCTACATGCCCGCCCGCGTGCTCATGCAGGACTTCACCGGCGTGCCCGCCGTGGTGGACCTGGGCGCTATGCGCGATGCCATCAAGACGCTGGGCGGCGATCCGGAGCGCGTCAATCCGCTGGTGCCCGCCGAACTGGTCATCGACCACTCCGTGCAGGTGGACGAGTTCGGCACGCCCATGGCCTACGAGGCGAACTCACTGCTCGAATTCCAGCGCAACCGCGAACGCTACGCCTTTCTCAAGTGGGGCCAGACGGCCTTCCGCAACTTCAGCGCCGTGCCGCCGGGCATGGGCATCTGCCACCAGGTCAACCTCGAATACCTTGCCCGCGTCGTCTTCACAACCGAGGCGAACGGCGAGACCGTCGCCTATCCCGATACACTGGTCGGCACCGACTCCCACACCACGATGATCAACGGCCTGGGCGTGTTGGGCTGGGGTGTGGGCGGCATCGAGGCCGAGGCCGCCATGCTCGGCCAGCCCGTCTCCATGCTCGTGCCGCAGGTGGTGGGCTACAAGCTCACAGGCAAGCTCCGCGAAGGCGCAACCGCCACCGACCTGGTGCTCACCGTAACGCAGGCGCTGCGCAAGCTGGGTGTTGTGGGCAAATTTGTAGAGTTTTATGGCGAGGGCATAACGCAGTTACCGCTGGCCGACCGCGCCACCATCAGCAATATGGCTCCCGAGTACGGTGCGACCTGCGGCATCTTCCCAGTGGACGCAGAGACGCTGCGCTACCTCCGCCTGACCGGACGCAGCGATGAGCAGATTGCCCTCGTCGAGGCGTATTACAAGGAGCAGGGTCTCTTCCACACGGCCAGCTCACCCGAGGCCGAATACTCGCAGACACTCGAACTCGATCTCGCGACGGTCGAGCCCAGCGTGGCCGGACCCAAACGCCCGCAGGATCGCGTGCTGCTGAAGAACGCGGCGACCAGCTTTGCCGAGCAGCTCCCCGGCCTGCTGGCGCCCACGGCCAAGCCGCTGGGCACGCGCACGGCCACTGCGTGGGAGCGCAAGGCCGTAGCCGACGCTGGCATCGCGGAAAAGACTCCGCTGCACGTGACCACCACGGTAAAGGAGCGCTTCGGCGTGGATCCCGACCCGTACCTCGACCACGGCTCCGTGGTCATCGCCGCGATTACAAGCTGCACCAACA
>JBBIVH010000136.1:0-7888 GCA_037439805.1 Acidobacteriaceae bacterium | reverse complement strand
CTGTGTTTTTCTGTTGATACCCGCCTATGCTCAAGCCGCTTGAACGCTACTTTGAGTTCAGCCATCTGGGAACAAACTGGCGCACGGAGATCCTCGCCGGCGTTACCACCTTCCTCACGATGGCCTACATCGTCCTCGTCAATCCTGCCATCCTGGCCGCTGCCGGCGTGCCGGTCGCAGCCGTCACCGCCGCCACGTGCCTCTCCGCGGCATTCGGCTCGATCCTCATGGGCATCGTCGCCCGCTATCCCATCGCGCTGGCGCCGGGCATGGGCCTCAACGCATACTTCACCTACACCGTCTGCCTCAAGATGCACATCCCATGGCAGACGGCGCTTGGCGCGGTCTTTCTTTCCGGCGTGATCTTTCTGGCGCTCACCGGAGCCGGAATCCGCCAGATGATTCTCCGCTCCATTCCGCATGAGCTCTACGCAGCCGTCGCCAGCGGCATCGGCCTCTTCATCGCCTTCATCGGCTTTCGCAACGCCGGCCTCGTCATCAGCGATTCCGCCACGCTCGTCGGTCTCGGTAGCATCCGCAACCCATCCGCGGCGCTATCCCTCTTCGGCCTTGCCGTGATGGTCGTGCTCGAGGTGCGCAAGGTCCGCGGCTCCATCCTCATCGGCGTGCTCGCTACCACTGCGCTCGCATGGGCGCTCGGCCTCGTCCACTGGACTCGCGCTTCGGGCGGCATCCACGCGCTCGCCGCAAGCGCCTTCCAACTGGATCTCCGCGGAGCCTTGAGCAAGGGCCTCATCGAAATCATCTTTGTCTTCTTCTTCGTGGATCTCTTTGACAACCTCGGCACCCTTGTCGCAGTCACCAAGCGCGCCGGCCTCATCGCCCCGGATCACTCCATTCCCCGCCTCAACCGCATCCTCTTTGCAGACGCGACTGCAACCATCTTTGGCTCCCTTACCGGCACCTCCACCGTCACCAGCTACGTCGAATCCACCGCCGGAGTCGCCGCCGGTGGGCGCTCCGGCGTCACCGCCATCGTTACCGGCCTTCTCTTTCTCTGCGCAATGGGAGCTGCGCCCTACGCCGGCGCAGTACCCCAGGCCGCCACGGCGCCGGCGCTCATCCTCGTTGGCTCCATGATGCTGACCACCATTTCAGAGATCCACTGGCACAACCCGCTCGTCGCAATCCCCGCCTTCCTCACGCTCGTCCTCATCCCGCTGACCTACTCCATCGCCAACGGGCTGGGCTTCGGCGTCATCGCCTGGGCCGTGCTCCACATCGCCACGGGCCGCTACCGGCGCAAAGATTGGCTGCTCTACATCCTGGCTGTGCTGTTTCTGTTTCGCTTCATTTACCTCGGCGCGAGCTAGCGCTTCATTCCGTCGCTCGCCAACGCGTATACTCGTGCGCGAGGCAAGACTCGCAATGGATTTATCCGCACTGATTCAGCCAAGTCTTCTGCATAGCACCGTCATCCTCACCATTCTCCTCGCCTTCGCCGGCTACCTCGTCACGTTTCTCAACGCGCGGATGCTGGCCCAGCGGCGCGACAAGCTGCGCCTCGTCAACAAGCGGCTCAATGAGTTCTACGGGCCGCTCTACGTCGCGTCGGAAGCAGGCGACATCGCCTATCGCTCCTTGCTCGGGCGGCAGGGTAAGGCCAAAAGCGAGCCGATCCGCGATGAAGACCTGAAGGAGTGGATGCTCTGGATGACCACCATCTTCATGCCGCTGAACGATATTCGCGAACGCATCATCATCGAGCGCGCCTACCTCATCATTGAAGAAAAGATGCCCCAGTGCCTGCTCGATTTCGTGACGCATGTGGTGGGCTACAAGGCCGTCATGGCCAAGTGGGCAGAAGGCGACTACACAGAGCGCCGCTCCACCATCGGCTGGCCGCCCGAGTTCGATGTCTACGTCAAGCAGTCATACGCCGCGCTCAAGGCTGAGCAGACCCGCCTGCTCCACAGCACGACTTCGCGCATCTTTCACAGCCTCTTCCATCGGCGGCGCGCTTAGAGTCGATCCGCTTCGCACTCATCCGCATCGGCACGGGCAGAGCCCATCGCGGTTGTCACTCGTATTCGGCCAGCGCCACAGACTGCTTATCGGATGCTCTGTCGCTCTGCTCGGTTCCCGGCTCGACCAGCAGCCACAATGCGCCTCCGACCGCCGCCAATAGCGCCGCACTGTCAAACGCCGCGGTCCAGCCCAGATGCGCAGCGATGTACGGAGTCAGCGAGGCCGTCACTGCGCCGCCAACCTGCCCACCCATGTTCATCACACCAGAGACCACGCCGGACCGATCGCCCGAGAGGTCTGCCGTCACGGCCCAGAAGGAACTCTGCGACAGATACAGTGCGCCCGCGCCACCGGCGAGGATCAGGCTCGCCATGTAGGGTCCGCGCGCATGCACGCCGACCGCGAGAAACACCGCCGTCAGCGCCATCGCAGCGACCGCGACGCCGCAGCGGCCCAGCCGGTTCCCATAGCGGCGGGTCATCCAGTCGCTCAACGCCCCGCCCGCCAGGCAACCCAGCGTCATCGCCAGAAACGGAATCATCGTCAGCATCGCATCGGTCTGCACATTCATGTGCCGCACCTGCGCGAGATACAGATAGAACCAACTGAAGAAGATCCACGCCACGTAGCCATACATGAAGTAGCTCGCAGTCATGGCCAGAATGCTGCGATTCAGAATCGCTGTCCGCCACGATTGGTGTGTGTGAGCCGGGTGACGCTCCCCGGCTCCGCGCGTCGCTACGATCAGCTCCAACTCCTCGCGCGAAACGAGCGGATGTTCTTCTGGCTGGTCACGGGCCAATAGATACCACCCCGTTGCGGCTGCGGTCCCCACGACTGCGCTGAACCAGAACGAAATCCGCCACCCAAGATGCGTCACGATCCAGGTCAGCGCCGGCACGCTCAGCCCGGCGCCCGCTCCCACGCCCGCAAAGATCCAGCCATTCGCGCGTCCGCGCTCCACCACGGGAATCCACATCGCAACAAACTGGCTTCCCGATGGATACATCACGGCTTCTGCCGCCCCCAGCGCAAAGCGAATCGCAATCAGAAGCGCCAAAGCGTAACTCAGACGCGCATCCACCATCGCGGTGAGTGCAGAGAACAATCCCCACCAAAGCACACCCGCCGCCAGCACGCGCCGCGGGCCGTATCTGCACGCCAGCCATCCCGCGACCACCTGGAACACTGCGTAGCCCACCAGAAATGCGCTGAAGACCCAGCCGAGCTGAATGTTGTCGATGTGCAGCGCCTCGCGGATTCCCTCGCCCGCAATCGCAACATTGGTGCGGTCCATGTAGGCCACGGCGCTCAACAGGAAGAGCCATCCCACCAGCACTCCGCGCACGCCGATGCGCCGCATCAAGGTCATTTCCGGATCCTCTTCTCAATGCCGGTTCGTAGTCTTCCAGGCCACAATGAGACAGCGTCGCTTCGCAAGCGAACCTGCGCTCGCACCCAGTTGAGCCCGCCGTTCGGCGCCCATGCGCCTGAAGCGTTCACTATATCGGTTGGAGCGAAGAGTTGACACGCACAGCACTGCGCCGGCCACGGGGGCCCGCACACCTGCGTTTGGATCACCACGTCAGGAAGCGGGGAAGCAGCTTGAAACTGGGCAGTTCAGCGACCGAGATACTGGCGGTACTCGGTCTCAATCACCCCTGCCGCGCGCGCCAGTGAGAGCTTGGCCACGTTGTACTGATAGATGCTCTCCACCAGATTCGTCTGCGCCGAGGCCAGCGTCGCCTGCGCCTGCACCAGCGGCAGGTTGTCGTCCACGCCGGCCTGCACGCGCGCCGTTTCATCGGCCAGCGCCTGCGTGGCGAGCGCCACGTTGGACCGCGCAACATCGACGAGCTTCTGCGACGCCGTCACATCCAACATGGCATTGAGCACCTGCTGGTGGATGCGAACCTGCAGATCGTCCAGTTGCGCATGCACGTTGGCAAGCTGGGCTTGAGCGGCACCCTCATCGCCGCGCAGGCTCGCCTCTTTGAAGATAGGCACGCTCAACGTGCCCGCCGCCACAAAATTGCCGTGCGTGCCCGCGCCGTTCACCGTGTCCACGCCCCAGAAGCCGTTGAAACTCAACTTCGGCAGCCTCTGGCTGCGATACGCCGCATGAACCGCGCGAAACTCCACAAGCTGGTTCTGAAGGTTTTGATAATCCTGGCGGCTCTTGTAGGCCGTTGCCAGCAATTCCTGCTCCGTCTCGTCGGCCAGATCGCCGTACGGCGCCGGATCCGTCAACTCGATCTTCTGTCCAGGATCAATCCCGATCTCGCGCTTCAGCAGGATTAGATCCTTTTCGTGCGCATTCTCTGCTGCGATTCGCGCCTGCTGCTGCGCCTGCAGTTGCACGCGCCCCCGCAGCTCGTCCAGATTCGATGCCGTCCCGGCTTCGTGGGCCTCGTGCGCCTGGTCTGACAGCACTTTGTCTGCTGCCTCCTGCGCTAACGCGTCATCCACCTCGCTGCCCGCGGCTATCGCGCGCAGATAGGCGGTTGCGACAGCCTGCACCACGTTGCCCCGCGCCGTCTCCTTGGCAAAGTGAAAAGACCGCACTGTCGCATTCGCCGCGCGCCATCCTGCAATCACGGGACCGGAAAACAGAGTCTGGCTGAAATTGATCTGTCCCTGCGTCAGGTCATCGCGCGTAATCAACGACACACCCGGTGGCAACACGCCGCCCGGAAACAGCGATCCGAAATGCTTCAGTACGCCGGGCCCAAATCCCTGCGCCGCCAGATCATGCTGGAAGACGCCGGTTCCGCCGCTCAGCGTAATCGTCGGCAGAAACTCCTGCAGCGCGATGTTCTCTTCGCCCCGAATGGCCTTTTCCGCATTCTCCGATTCCTTGAGCCCGAGGTTGTTCTCCAGGCCCATGCGCACCGCGTCGTCCAGCGAGAGCCGCACCGTGTCATCCGTGAGCGAATGGGCAATGACGCTTCCAAAGTAGGGGTTCTGCGCGGACGTCGGATTCGCCGTCTGCGCACGCGACTCAACGCCCGCGCCAACGAGTGCCGCCAGCGCGAAAAGCGCCCATCCTAGAATTCGCCGGGAAGGCGTGAACACACTCCCACTCACATCCATCATTCTCTCAGATGAGCGGCGCGCCCGAAGGATTCGCTTCTGCGATGAAAATCTCAGCAGCCGGTGCCGGCGCTGGTCAGCGCTTCTTTCAGCCCCTGCATGCTCACGCGGCTGGATGCCTCCGGCGTGCCCGCGCCGCGCCAGTGCGTCTCCAGGCTGATCGCATAGTGATAGCCGTCCCGGTCCAGCGCGCGCAGTTGCCCCGCCCAGTCCACTACGCCCTGTCCTACAGGCGCCCATTTCCACTTGCCGCCCGGTTCGCGCACCACGCTCTTCGCATGGCAATGACCGATTCGCTTCTTCGGCAGCAGATCATAGCCCTTCGGATACGGATCGCTGCCCGGAAACGTAGCCGCATTGCCAGGATCCCAGTTGAGCATGAAGTTCCGCTCAGTCACTGCCGCCAGCGTCGCTGCGGCCTCGGCACCGGTCGCCGTGTTGCAGCTCATCTCGTTCTCCAGCAGCAGAATCATCTTGCTCTTCGCGCAACGCTTCGCCGCTTTGCGCAGCACCTCGTTCATCTCCGCGCGATACGGCTTCACATCGTCCAGCCGCCAGAAGTCGAAGCAGCGAATGCGGTCTGTGCCAAACGTCTTCGCCAGATCGATGCAGTGCTCCAGCAGCGCATCCTGTTGCTTGAATTCGTCGTCCGCATGGAACTGGTCCCGCCGCTCGCTTTGCTTTGAAATCGGCGCGCCCGGCCAATCCACTTTGTACAGCGGGCTTGCAATATCCGTCACACGCAGCCTGTACTTGGCCAGGATCGCTCGCGCCTCCGACAACTCCCGGGCATCCAGTTTCGTCAGGTTCTTGTTCCACATCCCGCGGAGTTCGATCCACTGCAGGCCAAAGTCATGCGCCGCCACATAGCATGCGTGGTCAAAGTCCTGCGAGATCTCGTCGTTAATCACCGCCACGCGGAACGGACAGCTAGCCGCGGCACGCGCGGGAATCGCCGCCGTCGCGCTGATCGCGCCCATCCCCGCCAAAAACCTTCTGCGCGAAACCATCATCTCTCCCCAACTCCGCGATCTCTCCGCGCCTATTTCGCTGCGTACTCTTTTGTCATCTTCGTCCGCGAATTCATCACAGTGAAGCTTCCATTCGCGTGCGCCACCACCTTCAGATACGCGCCATCGCTGCCGCCCTTGAGGTTTGCAATCAGCGCGTCGGGGCTGTTGTGCGCCGCATCCGAATCCTCGGCCGTGTGCAGCATCCAAAGATCCTCCAGCCCCGGGCTCTCATGCACCGTCTGCCATGCCTCCGGGCTTCCCGCCTTGTGCGCGCCGTTGTTCATAATCGCCACGCGCGGATGCAGCGCATCCACAAACGCGCGCGTATTCGACAGATTGAATCCGTGATGATTCACAAGGTACAGATCCACATGCCCGATCAGGTTGTCCGGGCACACCAGCGGAATCTCTTTCGCCTTTGTTAAATCGCCCATGTCGAGGAACCGGAACTTGCCGTAGCGCACCAGGATGCCAGCCGACCGCGGATTCTCTGTCTGATCCAGATCCCACTTCGGCTCGCTTGCGCACCACGGATTCGGCTCCGGCTTCACCCCCGGTACCGCCGCAGTATGCTCCCCATCTGCCGCAAGCACAACAATCGACAATCCCGGAATATCGATCGTGTCTCCCGGGTGCACCGTCCGCCGCGGCGTGCTGCCAATCGCCTTGATGTACGCCGCATAATCGTGCCGCGTAATGTCGGAGTCTTCCCGGTTCACACCATGATCCAGAAACTCGCCCACCTTCACCCGCTCCACCAGGTTCGGCACACCACCCACGTGGTCCGTGTGAAAGTGCGTAATCAGCACCTTGTCGAGTTTCGTCACTCCGGCGTCTTCCATCGCTGCCATAATGCGGTCCGCATCGCGCCCGTTGTTCTCCGGCCAGCCCGTATCCACCAGCATCGATGCGCCCATCGGCGACACCATCAGCGTTGCCTGCCCGCCCTCCACATCAATCGAGTAGACGCGCAGCGTGTTCGCGGCCCCCTGCGCCATGGCGGCTTGTGCGCCAGCCAGCAGCACGCACGCCGCTGCAAGCAGGACTGCGGTGACGGATGCATGGCGAGGGCGCGAAGCGCGACGAAGGGAAGAGAAGAGGGTTTGAATCGCGGTTTTCATGTCCGCAAAAGTGTACTCGACGCGACGGTTCGCGCGAAACAGGGCCGCATCGCTGGTAGAATAGAAACTGCCGCAGTGTGCGGTGATTCACCTTTTCTTTATCTCCCAATGGCACGGCCCCCGCGCCAAACCCAAGCAAAGGAACACCGCCCCTGTGAGCCAGACGATACGCAATATCGCCATCATCGCCCATGTTGACCACGGCAAGACCACCCTCGTCGACGCGCTGCTGCGTCAGGCCGGCACCTTCCGCGCCAACGAGCAGGTCGCTGAGCGCGTCATGGACTCGAACGAGCTGGAGCGCGAGCGCGGCATCACCATCCTTGCCAAGAACACCGCCATCCATTTCGGCGGCGGCAAAATCAACATCGTCGATACCCCCGGCCACGCCGACTTCGGTGGCGAGGTCGAACGCGCTCTCAAGATGGTCGATGGCGTCATGCTCCTCGTCGATGCCGCCGAAGGTCCGCTGCCACAGACGCGCTACGTGCTCGCCAAGGCGCTTGAAGCCAAGCTGCCGCCCATCGTCGTCATCAACAAAATTGACCGCCCCGACGCGCGCCCACAGGAAGTCCTCAACGAGGTCTACGACCTCTTCATCGATCTCGACGCCGACGAGCACCAGCTTGAGTTCCCCGTGCTCTACGCCGTCGCCAAGGCCGGCACGGCCAC
>JBBIVH010000135.1:0-7918 GCA_037439805.1 Acidobacteriaceae bacterium | reverse complement strand
CCTCGCCGGCCACCAGCGGCAGCAGCAGCATGCCGCCAATCACCACAATCGGAGCAATAAACAGGAACGGTGTCTCAAGGTCCGCCGGCAGATACGCCAGCACCGCGTAGATCCAAAGGAACGCGAAGTCCGGCTTCGGCGCGGTCTGGATAATGGTCGGGTCGGGCTGACCGGTGGGGCCAATTGGACCCAGCAGCAGCGCGCACGCCATCACTGACAGCAGAATCACTGCCGCAAAGACGGCGTCTTTCCACGCCGCATCCGGCACAAACGGCACGCCGTCCTTGTGCGTTTCTTCCTGATACTCCCGCGCATAGGTGGCCTTGCTCACGATGCGCCCCGGCATCGGCCACTCATTGATGCCCAGCTTCAGCACCATCCACACATGCAGGGCCACCAGCACGAGCAGCGTGCCGGGAATGATGAAGACATGCAGCGCGAAGAACCGCGCAAGAGTCTGGCCGCCGATAATCGGCCCGCCGAGCAGCAGCCCCACCATCGGTCCGCCCACGATCGGAAGACGGCTCACAATGGATGCGCCGATGCCGAGGCCCCAGTACGCGTCCTGGTCAAACCGCAGCACCTGTCCGGTGAAGGCCATGCCCAGCGTCAGCAGCAGCAGGAAGACTCCGATCATCCACGTCAGCTCGCGGGGAAACTTGTAGGCTCCGAAGAGGAACACCTGCACCATGTGAATCAGCACAATGGCGATCATGAAGTCCGATCCCCATCCGTGCATCGCGCGCAGAAACCATCCCAGCGTCACGTTGTGATTCAGAAACTGCAGGCTGCTCCACGCTTCGCCTGCAGAGGGCGTATACACCAGGCCCAGCAGGATGCCCGTGACCACCTGCAGCACCAGCAGAACCGTGGCTGCGCTGCCAAACACATACCACCAGCTCGCACTGCGCGCCGGCGTCGGATGCAGCGCCGCCTCGGTCATGGGCTTGGCCAGTCCCAGCCGGCTCTCAAACCAGTCAAACAGCTTTACCGCCGTACTCTTCTTCGCATTCGAGCTGTCCATTACGACGACCTCGCAGGGTTGGCTTCCTCATCCGCTGCGCCCACCGGCGCTCCGGGCTCAATCTGCACCAGCGGCTTGCTGCGCTTTGTGCATGCCTCCGCGGCCAGCGTTGGCAGCGAGCCCGCTTCAATCAGCAGATGGTTGCCCGCCACTGTGTAGTTGTACTCAAACAATCCCCGCTCCGGCGGCCCTGAGGCGCGCGATCCGTCCTCGTAATACGCGCCACCATGGCAGGGGCAGAGGAACAGCCGCGACTGTGGAAACCACCGCACCGGGCATCCAAGGTGCGCGCAGTTGATCGCGAACACCTGAAACTTCTTGCCCTCCATATGCCTCACCCAGCACGCCGAGTTGCCCGTCATTCCATCGGCCACCATCGTCACCGGGTTGCGGAAATCCACCATGCGCGTCTCGCCCTCGGGAAAATCGGCAATCGATCCCAGCGAAACCCACGAGTTATAACTGGAATTCTTCTTGAGTGCGGGGCCCAGAATATAGCCAAGAATCGGGACCGCAACCACTGCTCCCACAGCGCCGTTCAGCGCCAGCGACAGCTTGAAGAGGAAGGCGCGACGGCTCTGCACTGCTGCCTTTGCTTCGGCCTGCGCCGCGGTTGGCTTCGCGCTTTCGGTGTATCCGGCAGAGCCGAGTTCCTGGGGTGTGCTCATTGCGCCTCCTTGCCGGCTGCAGACTTTGAGGAATTCATCGCAGCAGCATTGCCTGCATTGCTCTGTGCCGGCTGGCTGACGGCGCTCTCGCGATGCGCTGCAAGCCATGCCACCATGTCATTCACGTCCTGCGAGGTAAGGGCGCGCGCGGGGCTCGTGATGTAGGAGCGCCAGTCGGGCACATCTTCATCCGGCCGTCCCGCAAGAATCAGGCTGCGGAGACTCTGATTGCTCACCAGCGCCAGATACGACACGTCCAGAATCGTGTCCTTCGTCGCGCCCTTCGGCAGCGACTGCCCGCTCACGGCTTTTACGCCGGTCCCGTCCGCGCCATGGCAGCGCCCACACGCCTCTACGAAGACCTTCTGCCCGTTTGTCGCATTCCCTGCGGCGTTGTCGGTATAGGGTGGCAGAGCAGTTCCAGCAAACGCCGCGGGCTTGGCCCACGCAGCCAGCATGCCCTTCGCCAGCGCATCGATCTGCGCATCGGTCAGCATTCCGCCCGCACTCTGCGCAAAAGCGGGCATCAGTGTGCCCTTCACGCCCTTCGCCGTCACATCGCGCAGATTCGCCTCGCCTGCAATCGCCAGATAGGCAGGGTTGTTCAAAGCCAGCGCCGCGCCTCCGCGCCCATTCTCTCCGTGGCAGCCGGCGCAGTTCTGCGCGTAGAGGGGGCCAAAGTCCTTCACCTCATCGGGCCGTAGCACCTCGGGTCCCGGCTTGGGATAGCCCGGCATCTTGCTGCAGCCCGCGGTGCCCAGCGCCGCGGCGCACACCGCCAAAGCAGCCCATGTGTACGATCGGCGCATCATTGCTCCCCATCCTTCCGGCCATTCTCCCCTTCTTGGCCTTCGATGCCTCCATGCACGCCCGCGCGCAGCACAAAGGGCAACGACTGGAACTGCCGCGTCCGCACCTTGGCCTGCAGGTTCACCACATAGCCCGCAACCAGGCCGAAAGCAATCTGAGACGGGATAAACCAGAACCAGTCGATTCGCTCATTCAGGATCGGGCTCACGACATTCAGCACAGACGCCAGCAGGCCCGTCCACAGCAGCGGCGCCAGAAAACCCGCGGTTAGAATCGGCCACCGCGGAAACATCGGCAGCATCGCGCCATACAACGATCCCACCAGCAGCGAGGTGACCGCATGAATCGCCAGCGCCGCCAGCAGTCCTTCCATGTGGAACTGCGCGAGGAAGTCGTTGCTCTCGTGCGTCCAGTTCACAAAGCCGCCCGCGGCCATCAAGTTCATCGCATACCACAGGCTGTGAAACTTCAGCAGGCTGAACAGCGTCGCCGGCACTATCATCGCGATGCCGCCCGCAACGCCGCCTTTAAGTCCCGTCGTCAAGCGGAACGTCTCCACCGGAACCATTTTGCGGTGAACTTGGCTCATGGGCAGCTTCTCGATTGTCTTGCGCGTCGTCGCGAGCACAATCTCTTCTTCGCGCACTGGCACCATCTCGTGCGCTTCATGCGGCAGCACAGCGCGGAACCACTTGTAGCTCGCGGCCATCGAGAGAATCACGCCCAGGATGCTCACCGCAACATGCGTCACCATCCCGGTGATGATGAGCGTAATGCCCAGCGCCAGCGCCATCGGTGCGGCCGTGGATTCGGGCATGTGCACCGCGTTGTGCCGTGTTTCGTTCTTATGCTCCATCGCTTCCCTCATCCATGGCCTCAGCGGCCCAGTACATACACCACGGTGAAGACCACCACCCACACGGCATCCACAAAGTGCCAGTACACGCTCAGCACCTCCAGCCGCTCGGCGTGGTGCGCGTTCACCTTACCCTGCAGTGCGAAGATCAACGCCAGCCCCAGCATGATCAGTCCGGCGATGACGTGCGAAGCATGCAGCCCCACCAGCGAGTAGAAGGTCGTCCCGAAGAGATTCGTGCGAATCGTGAGCCCCTCGTGATAGATCAGCTCGTACCACTCCATCGCCGTGCTCGCGATGAAAATGCCGCCCAGCAGCACCGTCGATGCCAGCCACGCCGTGAACCTCCCGATGCGGCTCGCCTGCAGTTCATGCACCGCAAAGTGAACCGTGATGCTGCTTGAGAGCAGGCAGACCGTCGAAAAGATCGGCAGATTCAGCACCTCGCGCGGCGTCGGTCCGCTCAGGCTCTTGCCCGTGTAGTAGATGTACGCCACCACGAAGATGACAAAGATGGCCGACTCGGCGGCAATCAGGCAGGCCATGCCCACCATGCCTCGTGAGGGCTGCTTCCATTCATCTACGGTCGGGTTTGCAACTGCTGCCACTGTACTCATTCCCTCGCTCCTGGTCCGCGCTGCCTACTCAAAGTTGCTGTCCGGGTCATCGGGATGCTTCAGATCCCACAAAGGCCGCCGGCTGCCTACTGTCGGAAGCTCGGCAAAGTTATAGCTCGGCGGTGGCGAGCTGGTGGACCACTCCAGAGTCCACGCGTCCCACGGGTCAGGCCCTGCCTCATCGCCCTTGTAGTAAGACCACACCAGGTTGTACACGAACACCAGCACCGAGATGGTCTGGAAGATGGCGCCGATGCTCACAATCATGTTCCAGTGGCCCCAGCCGCGGTCCGCCTCGTAGGTGTAAACACGCCGCGGCATACCCAGCAGGCCCGGCACGTGCATGAAGTCGAAGGTCATGTGAAAGCCGAAGACCAGAAGCCAGAAATGCCATTTGCCCAGCTTCTCTGAGAGCATCCTGCCCGTGATCTTCGGGTACCAGTAATAGAACGCCGCAAAGATCATGAAGAGAATCGCGCCCACCAGCACATAGTGGAAGTGCGCCACCACGAAGTACGAATTGCCAAGCTGCCAGTCAAACGGCGACACCGCCAGCATCACGCCCGTAAGCCCCGCAATCAGAAACTGGAAGAGAAAGCCCAGTGAAAAAATCATCGGCGTCGCGAACCGGATATTGCCGCCCCACATCGTCGCCAGCCAGTTGAAGATCTTGATGCCCGTGGGCACGGCCACCACCATCGTTGAGAACGTGAAGAACGCATTCGCTTCCGGTCCCATGCCCACCGTGAACATGTGATGCGCCCACACGCCGAGGCTGATGAACGCGATGCCCACGCTCGCCGCCACCATTGCGGGATAGCCAAAGATTGCCTTGCGCGAGAACACCGGAATGATTTCGTTCGCAAAGCCAAACGCGGGCAGCACCAGGATGTAGACCTCCGGATGTCCAAAGATCCAGAAGAAGTGCATCCACAGCACCGCGGATCCGCCTGCCTGCGTGTCGAAGAAGTGTCCGCCGAGGTAGCGGTCGATCACCAGCATGATCTGCGCGGCCGTCAGCGGGCTTACCGCAACAAAAGCGATGCCGCTCATCACCACGTAAATCCACACCAGCAGCGGCATCCTGCCCAGCGTCATCCCCTTACAGCGCATGGTGAGCGCGGTGGCCACAATGTTTAGCGCCGTGCCGATCGATCCCACGCCGCTCAGCAGCACGCTCAGCGTCCAGTAGTCCGTGCTGTGCCCCGGAGAAAAGACCTTCGCCGTCAGCGGCGCATACGCAAACCACCCCACATCCGGCGCTGTGCCCGCTCCGTAGAGCCCGCTCCCGGCAAAGTAGCTGAAGTAGAGCAGAATGCCCCCGAAGGCCGAAATCCAGAAGCTGAACGAGTTCAGTCGCGGAAACGCCATATCCCGCGCGCCAATCATCAGAGGAACCAGGTAGTTGCCGAACCCGAACAAAATCGGCATCCCTACAAAGAACACCATCGTGGTTCCATGCATGGTGAACAGCCGGTTGAAGACCTCGGGCGAGACAAAATGGTTATTCGGAACCGCCAGCTGGATGCGCATCAGCAGCGCCTCCGCGCCCGCAATCACCAGGAAGATCAGCGCGTAGCCGATGTACATCAGCCCGATCTTCTTGTGGTCGACGGTCGTGACCCATTCCTGTACAACTGCGAGAACGCCCCCCGGTCGCCGCATGGTTTGCGGAAGGCCTGCCACTCCGGCCGCGGATGTGTGTGTTGCCATAGCTGCCTCTTCTTCTTATTTCAGCGTGCTCAGGTATTGCGTGACCGCGTTCAGATCATGCTCGTTCAGGTGCATCGCCGGCATCAGCGCGCCCGGCTTGAAGTCCGCGGGATTATTGACAAACGCGCGCAAATTCTCCGGCGTATTCTGCACAGAGCCCGACGCAATCGTCGCGCGGCTCGCCAGGTGCGAGAGGTCCGGTCCAAAGATGCCCTTCGCGTCCGTGCCAGAAACCGTATGGCAGCTCACGCACGCGTTGTGCAGAAAGACCTCGCGTCCTTCCGCCACGCCCGGCGCCTGCACTGAGAGTCTCTGCTGGTCGGCAACCCACGCGGCAAACTGCTCCGGCGTATCCGCGTACACGCGAATCAGCATCTTTGCATGCTGCACGCCGCAGAACTGCGCGCATTGGCCCAGATACAATCCAGCGCGAGGCGGGTCAATCCACATCGTGTTCACCTTGTTCGGAATCAGATCCATCTTGCCGGCCAGTTCCGGAACCCAGAAGCTGTGATCCGTATCGGCAGACGACATGGTCAGATACGTGGCCTGCGGATGCTGCGCATCGGTCACAGGTACGTGCAATTCATTCGCCGTCACAATTCCGAGCTTCGGGTAGCGGTATTCCCACCAGTACTGATGCCCGATGACGACAACATCCAGAGCATTCGCGGGCTTCACCGCTTTTTGCGTGACAAAGATGATGCGCGTGCTCGCAAGAAAAAGAACGACGACGATCAGAATCGGAATCACTGTCCACGACAGCTCCACCTGGTTGCTGCCATAGATCTGCGGCGGCTCACTGTCTTCGCTCCCTTTGCGGCTGCGATAGCGGATGATCACGAAGGTCAGCAGCCCGCCCACAATCAGAAAGATTCCCGCGCAAATGCCCAGCACCAGCACCGAGAGTCCGAAGATCGACTGCGCCGGAGTGCCCTTCGGCGCAAAGATATTCGTGGAATACGTTCCCGACCACAGCGCCAGCAGCGCAGGCAATCTCGTCGCACCGCCCGCTTGTTGCCTGCCCCCAACTGCGCGATTCCAGATAGTCCGGAATCTTCCAATCATCGTCGAGCGCGTGCTCAGTCCCATTGTGTTTTTCACCTGCTCCCCGCCGTGCTCTTCCCAGTGTGTGACGAACTTACCATCGAGACACACTTATCCTCACCGAGTCCGGCGACTATGGTTCCCGTTCCACCGGTACCCACTGGTCCAACCTGATCCGCTTTGTTTGTCTGCCTTCCCGCTCGCGCGGTACAGACTCGTGTTTGCTTCGGATGGTATCGGGCCAGGCTGGTGCTGGCCGGTTGCTTCCATGTCTCTCTGGAACCGTGCTCCCAATGAGCGCCGTTCCAGGAAACAGCGAATCTTACACTGCTTGCCGTCTGTCCTGCCAGGCTCAGGGAATCCCTGCTCTTCGCCAGCGCAGAACAGCAGACATCTTACAAAATTCGTTCCAATGAGAAGTGGAATCAGATCGTCCGCAACAGCGCCAGGCGCCCTGCTGTACAAATGCAGTACCTCTGCGCCGGGGAAGCGTGTTGCTCAATCCGCCCAGTTGAGAGTACCACTTCGAGCCGGGGCGACAAAACCCGCCGTCTCATTTTTCGCCGGGCACAATGCGCGTTCGTTGCTCTTCGCCGCCGAAGAGTTCCGTCCTCCACAGCCGCTTCTGCCGCGCTTCGTCGCTGCAGTCGCCCGCTCATCCGCGGGCGCGGCGGTCAGGCACCCATTGCCGAGGTATTCACTACGGCACCGGCAGATACGTCAGAGACGCAGCGCCAAGAGCGACCTGCGAAAAGAGCTGCGTGTAATCCAGCGCCCCGCGCAGAGGAGACGGCTTGAATGTCTTCTCCGGCACGACAATCGTATCTCCCGGATTCATCCGCAGATTTTCAAAGTCGTTGCCCCAGAGGCCTTTGGTCGTCAGATAGCTCACCACTTCGCCATCCGCGCGAATCACAAACTCGCGCTTGCGGTCTGCATCCCGGGTCGGTCCTCCTGCCAGTTGCAGGTAAGAGTTGACCCGCTTCCTCTTGTCATACAGAAATGAGTTCTGGTCGTAGACCGCTCCCACCACACTCACGTTCTCCGGCACCGACGGAATGATAAAGCGATCTCCATCCTCCAGCGACAGATTGGGAACGCTTGCGACTCCCGATGAACTGGGATTGAACTGCATCACAATCCGGCCCGTCGCGCGAACCTGGCGCAGCCTGTTGAGCAGTTC
>JBBIVH010000134.1:0-7922 GCA_037439805.1 Acidobacteriaceae bacterium | reverse complement strand
CGTGCCTGCTCCACTGGATCGCGATGAAGACGAACCACCACATCCACTGGGATCCTGTGAATGAGTCGATTGTGGGTGACGATATTGCCGCGAGTCTGCTCTCGCGACATCAGCGCCACCCATACGAACTCGTGTAATGCCGCCGCTTGGCCGACACGGTTGGAGTAGCTGCTGATTGCTCCAGGCTGCTGCTAGTCTATGAGGATGAACGAGACCGCTACGCATTCGGGGACCGAATCCAGCCCGGAAGGCGCGCAATGGAGTACTTCGCCGCGGCCCCGCCAAGTACGCCCCATTGTCGTCATTGGTGCCGGCGGAATTGTGGACAACGCTCATCTGCCCGCGTATACACGTGCTCATTTTCAAGTTGCAGCGATTGCAGACACTGCGATCTCCAAGGCCGAGGCTCTGGCGAAAAAGTTTGACGTACCGCGATCCTTTGCATCGATCGCGGAGATCGTTCGCTTCGCTCCCGCGGATGCGGTGTACGACATCGCGGTTCCCGCCGGAAACCTGCTCGACGTACTGCCACAACTGCCGGATGGTGCGGCAGTCCTAATGCAAAAGCCGATGGGCGAGACGCTGGAAGAAGCGCGCCGCATTCGCGAGCTTTGCCACTCCAAAAATCTGACTGCGGCAGTGAATTTCCAGCTACGCTATGCTCCGTCCATCCTCGCTGCGCGCACTCTTCAACGCAATGGCATGCTCGGCAAGGTGCACGATATGGAAGTTCAGGTTCGTACTCACATGCCGTGGGAGCAGTGGACCTTTCTGGCCAAGGCGCCACGCCTCGAGGTCCTTTATCACAGCATTCATTATGTCGATCTGATTCGCTCCTGGTTTGGCGATCCTTTGAGCGTCTACGCAAAGACCGTAAAGAATCCTGGCACACCGGAGTTGCAGGCAACAAAGAGCATTTTGATCATGGACTATGGCGAGTGGCGCAGAGCCTTTATTGCAACCAACCATAACTATCGTTTTGGCGAAGAGTATGAACGCGCATTTGTGCAGTGGGAAGGCACAGAGGGCGCGATGCGCGCGACGCTCGGCGTGATTCTGGATTATCCGCACGGAAAGCCGGATCGTCTGGAGTCCAGTATTCAGGGACGGACTGAATGGATGGAACATTCGATCGACGGACAATGGTTCCCCGATGCGTTTGCAGGGGCAATGGGATCGTTGCAGGCCTTCGTCGAAGGCTCGGCAGAGTTTCTGCCCAATTCCGTCGATGACGCTTATCGCACGATGAAAGTGGTGGAAGCAATCTACAGTTCAAGCCACAAGGGCGGCGAGCCCTTGGTGTGGGATGAGCTGTAAACGCAACGTCTCGTCGATGCTGGCGCGGGGGCGCGTAGGTTGAAGTTACCACGCATAAGGAAGGGAAAGGCCTCGCACCTTGCCCTTGCGATGACCAGCATCATGTACGCTGCACGGGAGTTGTTCCGTGGTGAAGTCCGAGCAGAGCCGTGATTCTGCGCGCAGTCTTCTGCACAATGGGAACCAAAGTTTTCTCCCTGCCATCGTTAGTTCCGCCCGGAAGAACCGGAACGCCAAGTGCAGCAGCAACTCCAACCTGTGGATTACCCACGAGGCAGGCGATATCGTTTCCTGTGCGGCGCGTACTGGCTGCTACAAGGAAGCCAGCCCGCCGGATGGAGTGCAACTCTGCCACGAGCGCCCTTCTCTTTGCGTGGCTTATTGCCTCGTACGTTGGATCAGACTCGATAAATTCCTCTAACTTTGCTTCATCCAGCGTAGAGATCAGGACCTTGCCCGATGCGGTCGTAAGCGGCAAAACTCGAAAGCCAACTTCGACAGAGAGTCTGACCGGTTCCGGACTCTCTGCCTGTGCGATGACGGTGAGGTAGTGGCCATTGAGGATGCTGAGATGGCAGGATTCACGGATAGACTCTGCCAACTCTCGCATGGGCACTGAAGCCGCGCGCAGCAAATGCTCAACAGGAGAATGCGTATGGGCAAGCTCATAAAGCTTCAGTGTCAGAGAGTAACCCTCCGATACCGCGTCTCGGCCAATGTAAGCGCGCCTTTCCAGAGCGTTCAACATGCGGAACAACTCACTCGGCGTGCGCTTTAACGTGCGCGACAGATCGGCAAGCGATTGCGGAACGTGGACAACGGCAAGAGCCTCGATGATATCGAGCGCCTTCTCCAGTGCCGGCACCGCGTACTTCTTCTTAGCAGTCATATCCACTCGAATCCGTGCAATCAGCGGCTCCGCGTGCCACCGTGCCACGTAGCGCCATCCGGCAGGTTTTGTGAACTAGAAGAAACTCCTCCGGCGAATCAATGGAATAGATCATGAAGATTCCTACGGTCGTGATTACTCGCGACGAATCCGGCCAACCCCTGGTGGGTAGCGGTGGCCTGCGCGTCTTGCAGTAACTCTGGGATAGGATTATGAGTCTGAATGACGCGAACGATCAGTTCGTCGATAAGCGATGCGATCCGAGGCCACGTTTCCAAAGCAGGAAGCTCGCGCGCGTTGCTGTGCATCGCTTCCAAGCGGTGAAAGAAAGGGATAATTGCATTGACGTCCGCGTCGTTCCATGTCGATCTTCTGCAGCCCACCGCACCTTCCAGTGTGAGCAGTTTATCCATCTCCCGTGACATGCAGTGCCGGAGAAATGCGTACGAGACATCGGCGCGCGGGCTGCCAGAGGGAATGCATAGGAGCCAGTAAATGTTGAGCGACGTGGAGCCTGCTCCGGGCGAATGCGGAATTGGAGCGAGATCGACGCATCCTTTCACGACCGATTCAGCGATCGTCTGAGCCATCGCCGCGAACCCAAACCAGTTGACCATCATCGCCACTTCACCTCTTGCGAAGGCCATGCCCGCTGCAACCGAGTCATAGCGATGACAATCTGGATGGGTTGCGGAACGATCCTGAAGCAAAGCCCGATAGAAGGTCAATGCCGCCTCTGCCTTGGAACTCATCAGCGCAAGGTGACCCTGTGAGTCAAACAATTCTCCGCCGCGAGTCCATAATTGCAAGAGAAAGTCGTAGACCGTGTTGTGGCCGTCAGGAAATGCAGCGAACGCCGCTCCGTAGATGCCGTCCTGTGGGCGCTGAAAGAAGCGCGCGATTTCGTGGAACTGCTCCCAGGTCTCAGGTGGACGAAGATCTTTGCCATGAAGTTGTGCGTAGGCGTGTTGCTCTTTTGGATCCCCAAACAGGTCGGAACGGTAGATCAATGTCTCCGGGCCATCATGGTAAGGCACGCCCAGGACGCGACCCTGCAGCGACTGGAGGCGCAGAAGCGATGGCGACCACCCGCCTGGGTAATCCTGCGGGGGATCGTCGGCAAGAAGGGTGGCCAAATCAAGCACGGCATCCTGCCGGTCCGCGTGGACTAGCCAATCAGTATTGATGAAGGCCACATCGAAGTCACCGTTCCGTAGCGCCTGGTCTTCAAACAGCACATGGCACAGCGTGTGCAGATCCATCGGGACGAGCTCAAGCTCGAGCGCAGAGCCGGCTTGCTCGGTAAAGCTCGCCCATTGCTTGAGGAGTGCCGACTCAAATGGCTCAAACTGCCGCACGGCGATTCGGAAGGATGCACGCATACTGAGAACCTATCGATAAGAAGCGCTTTGAGTGAACAGTCCTTCAGGTCAGCGAGAACTCACGCATCAAGGCTTCGGTATCTTCCCCGAGTCGAGGTGCGCCTTTCGGCGAGAGAAATACTTCACCATCGATGCGAATTGGACAGCGCGTGGTCTGCATGTCAATGCCTTGTCCCCGTGAAACCGTCTGAACCATATTCAAAATCTTGAACGCGTCATGCGCAAACAACCGCGGCCAGGTCAGTACATCCGCGCACCAGATATCGTGCGCTTCCAGAATGGAAAGCCAGTGCTCTGTCGTGTTCGTCTTCAGATGCTCCACAAAGATGGACTTGATCTCGTCGCGGCGCGAGAAGAGAGAAGCGGGGTGAGTGAAAGCGGTGAGCGCGGGACACTCCAGCAGCTCGCCGAGCCGAGCCACTGAACCCATCGCGAGCGCCAGATAGCCATTCGATGTGGAGTAGATCCCATACGGCGCGCCAAGGTACGAATGTGCATTGTTGATGGCGCTCCGTTGGGGCAACTTGCCTCCATCATTCAGATACGTCGTCAGGACCTCGAACTGCAGATCCAGCGTGGATTCCAACAGGCTGACTTCCACCTTGCCGCCGCTGCCACTCACGCCTCTTCGCACCAGGCAAGCCAGAATCCCCTGCACGAGATGCGCCCCTGCAAACATGTCCGCAACTGCCAGACCGAATGGAACTGGAGGCTGGCCGGCATCGCCGTTCAGCCACGTCAAGCCGGAGAGCGCCTGTACCAGCAGATCCTGGCCCGGCTTGTCACGCCAGGGCCCGGCAGTGCCATAGCCTGTCACTTCTGCATAGATGATGGACGGATGAACGGCGCGAACAGCCTCGTAGCTGAAGCCTAATTTGTCCATGACGCCGGGACGGAAGTTATGGATGAGTACGTCGGCCGGTTGAATCAGCTTCCAGGTGCGTTGCACATCCGCCGGTTGCTTGAGGTTTGCCGTGAAGCTCTCTTTGTTGCGATTGATGGAATGGAAAAGGGTACTGTCGCCATCCAGCTCAAGATTGGAGATGTATAGATCGCGGCATAAGTCGCCGCTCTCCGGGCGTTCGATCTTGATAACACGCGCACCGAGATCTGCCAGGCGCAGTGACGCCGATGGTCCAGCTAGAAACTGACTCATATCGACGACAAGAATTCCATCTAATGGCTTCAATCCATTACCGCCTTGAATCGAACTGCACGTTGTGGAGTAAAACATTCAACTTCCGAATCACTTCTCGCTCATCACCGCCATTGCTCAGGTATGCGTGGACGACGGGCGCTGCCGCATCCTGAAAGTCCAGGTAGCCTGGAAAGCGCGGTCGAACGTAGGCCGCATCGAGAGTGGGCAGGGTAGACGAAAAGAACTGATTCGATCTTCGGTTGACCTCTTCATCTCTCCATGCGCCCCTGTTTCCCGGCTGGCCGCCGGCATCAAAGTAGAGCGTGGACTGGATGGCGCTGCTTGCCGTGAACTGTGCATACTCGATCGCAATGTCACGATGCGCGGTCGCGCGGGAAACCGCAAAACCCGCTCCGCCGAGCGTGGAACGCAGACGTGCGCCATTCGAGAGAGAAGCGAGACCACCAACCGTTAAGGGGTGCCTCGCATATCCGGAGCGGGAATAGTTTGAGTACCCATATGCGAAGGGGCAGTAGGCGAAGCGGTCGCCATTGGCCAACTCTTCCCAGGTTGCGATGGGGTTGCGCGCCAGGCAGGATGGATGACATGCCGAAAGAAGACTTCGCAGCATGCCCATGGCTTCCACGCCTGCCTGCTCAGAAAGGAACTGGCCTGCGTGCTGGAATGGCTCCTCGCCAAGCGCGAGCGCCAGCATGTAGACGTTCATCAGGCTGTCAATTGCCAACCCCGGGACTGCGACCAGGCCGCGATGCGCCAGGGCCAGAAGCTGATCCCACGTCTCCGGAACTTCGACATTGGCACGCGCCAGCAGGTCCGGCCGCCACCCGCTCACAGGCGTTGCCGCGTCGATCGCCAGCGCCCATTGATGCGACTGCCACGAATAGCTTGCATGAGAGGCGCCCACCGAGTTGCCGGCTTGATCGGCAAGAAAATCAGCGGGAAGAAGGCCGTCGAGAGCCATCAGCAGCCCTGCTTCCGCGGCGAAGCCGATGCTCGGATGATCGATCACCAGAAGATCGAAAGACCGGGCCAACTCCGCGAGCGGCTGATCAGCAAATGCCTGGAGTGACCTTACCTGCCACGAGATCGTGACGCCCGGATGCAGCTCGGAAAATCGCTGTGCAGTGGCAATCATCGGCAGATAGCCACGCGTATGGTTCCAGGTCATGCCGCGAAGTTGAATTGAAGAAGGGCTGCTCATTCGGAAGAGGGTCCTCGTGCATATTAGACTGGACTCGCTCATTTTATCAATAAAAAGATATTTCAAGAATGCTACGATGAGCCTGGTGCAACGAGCCGCTGCGCTGGGCGGTCGTGCCGGGCTCTCGAAGGAGAAGACAATGGCGGTGGAGTTCTTTGAAGACTACGAAGTGGGCGCGAAACGAACCACATCGGGGCGTACCATTACCGAGGCGGATATCGTGCTGCATGCGGGCCAGACTGGCGACTTCTATCCACACCACATGGATGAGGAATGGTGTCGCACACAGCCCTTTGGAAGGCGGGTCGCCCACGGGACGCTCATCTTCAGCGTGGGCGTTGGGTTGACTGCCGGAGTCATCAATCCGCGTGCAATGTCGTATGGCTATGACCGGTTACGATTCATTCAACCCGTATTCATCGGAGATACGATTCAAGCGACGGTGACAATCAAGGAGAAGCGAGACGCGCGCAAAAGGCCGGGTCACGGCATCGTCGTCGAAGCCTGCGAGATCTTCAACCAGCGGCAGCAATTGGTTCTGGTCTGCGAGCATTTGCTGCTCGTGGAGCGCAATGTGGCAGACCCGTCCAGCGAGGTCGCGTCGCAGTGAGATTGTTCCGGCAGAATAGACAGGCTCGTACTACTCTCAAGTAAAGATTGCGGAGATGCCAGGCCCCGCCTCTGGGATATCACTTGATTGCGTACACCATCGGATCCTGGTCGCAGTCCGTCCTCACTCAGCAGCGAGCTCGCAAGGTATAGACCCGTATCAAGAAGTTTTACTCCATTTCCCCTGCGTGTTTCCGCCAACGACGGGGACGATTCACCCGACCGGAAGTGGATTGCATATGCCAATCCAGCGGATCAAAGCCTGCGGATTAGTCGCCCCAGCGGAGAGGAGCGCAGAGAGTTGGTTCCGCCTCAAGCTGCGCTGGAATTGCCTGGCTGGTCGCCGGATAGCCGACAGATCGCGCTCATGCCGAGGCGAATCAACAGACCCTGGAGAATCTACATCGTGTCACCTGGGGGCGGTGCTGGCCGGAGTGCTGACCGGAGAACACCCTCAAATCCTCTGCATAACTATCCATAATGCCCATTCCGCCCATATGCGGACTTGTCAGCGCTCGCAAAGGTGCCGGGAGATCTGTCCACCTAGTTTGCGCTGGCACCCGACAACTCCTTCATGTTCATGCGTTTCACGGGTGAATGGGAGGTTTACTCCATGCATTACAGCGATCAATTGCATTCACGGATCGCTGGCGCCCGAGACTGAGGTTATTCCGCGTTCGGATATCACGAGTTCTGCTTTTCCGGCCACACCAGAAAGCGGCACAGATACTCCAGCGGGTTCTCCGACACCGCCATCTGGCGCAGGTGATACTCCCAGACCCCTCGTCGATTGACGCGCCGCGTAAAGGGCTTGCGATTCACTTGCATCACCTCGCCTTTGGCGTTGACCCTCGAATAGGTGGTCGCGGGGACGCGGAACTGGATTCTTGTTCCTTCCCGCCAGAAGCAACTCGCGAATTCGTGTGAGAACAGAAGGGCATAGTGGCGTCCTTCGGCCGCAAGTACCTCAATTGCTTCATCATTCCCTGGCCAGACTTCCCCAATCTGCGAGAGAAACCATCGACGAAACGGAAAGCCATTGGAGGTAGCGTGAGCGATACAAGCGCGCAAAGAATCTTCCACGCTCATCGCACACCGCCCGGGAGCACGTGGAGACAGCGAGCCGGAATCGGTAGCGTGGCTTCGCGGCCGGTTCCCGGAGCGAAAGGTGCGGCGTGGAGCCGAAGCAGAAGGCTGGAAGCAAGAGATGGCTCGATTTGAATTTCCCGCAAGGCGTAGTTTTCTCGGAACCGAGTCCGCGTGCGGTTTCCATTCAAGCACGCGATGTCGGCTGAGTTCCTCCTCATGAACAGGAGGTCATAGTTGAGCTCAATCCTCAACTGACAAGAAGTGACATTGGACGTT
>JBBIVH010000133.1:0-7954 GCA_037439805.1 Acidobacteriaceae bacterium | reverse complement strand
CCACCGCCGCCATGCGAACCACCGCCCCCACCACCGCCTCCGTGGAAGCCGCCGCCACCGCCGCTATGCGAGCCGCCTCCGGAAGACGATACGTGCCCCCCGTAGTTGCCGCCGCCGGGACTCACAGGCCGCCCATACGCTCCGCCCTGTCTGCCGCTTGAGCTTCCGGCCCAGTAGCCCTGCCGCCCTCCGGTAGAGCCGTAGGGGTTGCCGTTATATCCGTAGTGCACCCCGCCTATTGGCCGCCCGATGGTCGCCATCTGCCTGCCCTGGCTGTTTTGAAAGCTGTTCGTATACGTCGCTCGCGGCGCCAGAGGCCGCATCGGCTGCACCGTATTCCCGGCAATCACCCTCGGCTGGCTCGTCACCGGCGCCGTCACGCGCGTGGCGCCCGCCGGCATCCGGTTCACCGTAATCACGGGGTGCGCAACATACCTGCCCTGCACCATCCCTCCGCCACCCTTGGGCAGCACCGGCCCACCCTTCGGCTGCAGAGGAGGTTGCGGCGGCTGATACCGCTGCGGTCCGTTGCCTACATTCGAGGCCCATCCGCCGCCTCCACCCCACCAGTACCCGCCTCCCGGCATCCAGCCCCATCCAAATCCCGGATAGTAGTTCCACATCCCCATCCCATACGGCATAAAGCCCCATGGCTCGCCCGAGACCCATCCGTAGCCCATCCCCGGCGTCCACATCCAGCTTCCCCAGCCATAGGGGTCCCACCCTGCGTTCTGCGCCTCATACGGCGACCACACATTGCCCTGGCCCGGCACGTCGTACCACTCGCCGTTGGCGTCGAGGTCGCTCCACGCCGGGTTCGCGCTCTGCGCCACATTGGTGGTGGCCTGCGTCCGCGCCGCCTCCTGCGCCGTCAGCGCCTGGTCGCGGTCTGCATTCCACGCATCCCACGAATCCGGGTCGATCGACTCCACCAGCGCCCAGTTCGTCGGGTCCGCCGCGTTCAGCCGCACCGTCTCTCCGCCGTGCATGTCCACCGACATCGTGCCGCCGTTGTCCAGATGTGCGTTCCCGCTGAAGACCGCCATCTCTCCCGGTGGATTGTCCAGGTCGACTCGCAGCACCGTAAAACCACTCGCCGAAGCCAAGTTACTACCAAACCGCACCCGCATCCGGCCCGCCGCGCTGTCGCCCTGCAGCTCAAAATACCCAAGTCCGCTCTGCATCAGCACTTCCGTGTCCGTCGCGTCGCCATCCTGGCGCAGAACGGTCAGCGTCAGTGAGCTGTTCGGAGACAGCCGCGCCACACTCCCGTCCTCAAACTCCACCTCGGCCCGCCCATCGTCCGCCGTCGTAATCTGCGAGCCTTCAAACAAGGGAGCGTTCACCGGGGCCTGCTGCGCCAGAATCTGGTTCCCCTGCGCAATCTGTACCTGGCCTTCCACATAGCTCAGGCGCACCGCCCGCTGTCCGGTCGGCTGTCCGGCCTGCTGCGCCTTCAGCCCGGCCGTCCCGGCCGTCAGGAGGGACGCTGCCGCAAAGGCCGCGCAAGCCGCCCAGTTCCAACGCCTCGCCCTGCTCCCCCGCGTGGTTTTCATTTGCTTCCACCCTTCCAGGCCGTTCCTGATCCTGCTCCGCCCCAATTCGGCCGTAACCCTTCTATGACACCCCCGGCAGGCAAAAAGTTGCTCTGCACTGGCGTCAATTGCGCACAAATCCACCCCACTTCCATCACCGGTTGCACTGGGACAGCTTCCCTGCCCGCTTCCGCACCCGCTCCATGACCCCCGGATCGGCCGCCAGTTGCGCCAGCGTCTCCCGGATCGTGCAGATCTGCTGCAGCCGCCCATCCGCCGCAGCCTCCATCATGAACTGGATCTGCTTATCCAGCCCCAGCGGATCGTGCTGCCAGATCATCCGCAGCCGCTCGCCTTCAATCAGCGTCGCCGCCACCGAGACAAGCTCATCCGCCACCTCGCCCACCACCCGCTCCTTCGCATAGTTGAAGGTGCAGCTCTGTTCCCCGTCCGGCCCGCGAAACTGCAGCGTCTTCAGCCCCTGGAACGCCACCTTGCTTCTGTTCTCGCACTGCCCTGCCTGAGGCGGATGCTGCTCGATCATGGCAAACATCCTTCCCGCGAACTCCCCGCTCACTTGCACATCCCGGTCAATGACAGCCGGCTCCATCGACGCCTGGTCCTTATCCGGATCCTTCGCCGTGCCCCGCTCCGCGTGGAAATGCGCCCGGCCATCCGGCCACATCACCAGCGTCCATTGCGCCGGAGCCAGATTGGGATTGGAATACTCCAGCCTGAGCTCATTCATCTGCGCCGCCTGCATCCGCGCAGCCGCCACCCCCAGCATCAAAGCCAGGCCCAGCGCCCTCATCGAGCCCCTCCGCTCCGTTCCATCGTCTGCGCCGTATGAATATGGCAGATTGCCACCGCCAGCGCGTCCGCCGCATCCGCCGGCTCGGGAGCCTCTTTCAGCCCCAGCAGCCGCGCCACCATGTACTGCACCTGCTGCTTGTCCGCCAGCCCGTACCCCACCACGCTCGACTTGATCCGCAGCGGCGCATACTCGGCCACCTTCACGCCCTGCGTCGCCGCCGCCAGCAGCGCCACGCCGCGCACCTGCCCCAGCTTCAGCGCAGACTTCGCATTCACTGAGTAGAAAACCTCTTCAATCGCCACCACTTCCGGCTGCCATTCTTCCATCCGCGCGGCCAGCTCGCGGTACACCTGCGCCAGCCGCTCCGGCAGCGTCTTCGCCTTGCTCAACCGGATCGCCCCCATCGCCTTGCACGTCAGCCCCGCCTCGCGGCCAAAGTCGTTGGACTCCACCACCCCAAAGCCCGTCACCTCGGTGCCGCAATCGATTCCGAAGACCCGCATCGGGCCAAGTGTATCGCAGCCCCTGCCCGCCGCGCGCCCGTCCCCGACCGCATTCCTGCCATCCTGCATTGCGGCGGCCGTCTCTCCCCGTGTGACCTCAATCACCCGCGATTCCCTCGCCGCCTGTTAGCCTCGTCTTTTGACGCGCTGTTTCCGCCGCGGCATCTTTGCCCCTTCCGCCCGTCTGCAAATTGCCGCGCAGCACGTGAAAGGCTCCACTACGCGCTGACTTGTTCAGCCCCACTTGCGAGGGTATTGCTGCATGTCGTCCCTGTCCGTCCTGGTCCTCAACAGCGGCTCATCGTCCATCAAGTTCTCCCTCTACGAGGCCGCCAGCGGCCAGCGCAACCGCCTCTTTGAGGGCGCCGTCGATGGCATCGGCACCGACCGCGGCGCCTTCTGGATTAAGAACGCCTCCGGCAGCAAGCTCATCGACCAGACCCCTGCCCTGCCCAATCGCGCCGTCGCCTTCCAGCTCGTCGCCGACGCGCTCCACTCCGGCCAGTTCCCGCTGCCCGCCGCCATCGGTCATCGCATGGTCTCTGGCGGCCCCACCATCCAGCACAACCAGCGCATCACCCCCGCCCTCATCGATGAGATGGAGTCCTACACCGCCTTCGCGCCGCTTCACACCCCCATCGCCGTCTACATCATGCGCGAGGCGCTCCGTCTCTTCCCCGGCGTGCCCAACTTCGTCTGCCTCGACACCTACTTCCACCGCACCATGCCCGAAGAAGCCTGGCACATGCCCATCCCCGACGAGTACTCCGCCATCGGCGTCCGTCGCTACGGCTACCACGGCCTCAGTTACGAGTCCATCGTCTACCAGCTCGGCGCGGAGACGCCCGCGCGCCTCATCGTCGCCCATCTCGGCAACGGCGCTTCCATCACCGCCATCCGCGACGGCCAGTGTGTGGACACTTCCATGGGCCTCACGCCCACCGGCGGCATCATCAGCGGCACCCGCACCGGCGACATCGACCCCGGCGTCCTGCTCTTCGTCCTCCGCCGCATCGCCGCGGAAACGCCCAACACCGCCGACGCCGCCGACCAGCTCGAAGTCTTCGCCAGCAAGAAAGCAGGCCTCCTCGGTGTCAGCGGACTCACCAACGACATGCGCGGACTCCGCGACGCCATCGCGCAGGGCAATCCCCGCGCCCGCCTCGCCGTCACGCTCTTCACCCGCACCATCGCCAAGTGGATTGGCAGCTTCATGGCCATCCTCGGCGGCCTTGACATGCTCGTCTTCACCGGCGGCATCGGCGAAAACGACATCGCCTCCCGCGCCGAAATCTGCGCCGGCCTCGCCCCGCTCGGCATCGTCCTCGACCCCGCGCGCAACAACACCCGCGGCGCCGCCGTCATCTCTTCTCCAGACTCACCTGTGACCATCCGCGTCATCCCACCATTGGAAGACCTGATGATCGTGAACCACGTCGTGCGCCTGCTCGGCGAGTAGAGCCACCGCGCGCCTCAGCACGATCCGTCTGCGCTTCGGCGCACAAGCGGCGTCTCCGCACTGCTTTACACTGAGATGTACTCCTCGGAGCCTGCCTTCATGTCGTCTGCCGTCACTTCTGCCCGCACCGCCCAGCTTCCATCCCTCGCCCTGCGCCGCTTTGCCTGGCTCGTCGTCGCCTACTTCATCGCCGTCATTCTCTGGGGAACCGTCGTGCGCGCCACCGGCTCCGGTGCCGGCTGCGGCGACCACTGGCCGCTCTGCAATGGCACCGTCCTCCAGCACTCGCCCCGCGTCGACACCATGATTGAGTTCGCCCACCGCATCACCAGCGGCATCTCCTTCTTCGCCGCCGTCGGCCTCGTCATCTGGACCCTCGCCGCAACGCCGCGACGCCATCTCGCCCGCTCCACCGCCATCGCCGCCGTCGTCTTCACGCTCATCGAGGCCATCCTCGGCGCGCTCCTCGTCAAGCTCGGCCTCACCGCGCAAAGCACTTCGCCGCTGCGCGCTCCTTATCTCGCGCTCCACCTCACCAACACGCTGCTCATGCTGGGCTCGCTCGCTCTCACCGCGCACCTGCTCGGCCGCACGCACGGCGCGCTCCGCGGAACGGTACACCTGGTCGCGCCCATCCGCGCCGCCGCGGGTCTCCTGATTGTGTTGGTTGTCGGCGTCACCGGCTCACTCGCTGCCCTCGGCGACACGCTCTTCCCCGTCTCGTCGCTCAGCTCCGCGCTCGCAGAGGACTTCTCGCCCACCAGCGGTTGGCTCGTACGCTGGCGCTGGACTCATCCCTCCATCGCTTTCCTCGCCAGCATTTTCCTCATCTGGCTGCTCGTTCGCGCCGCGCAGCGCAACGCCTGGTGGGACAATCGCGGCCTCTCCGCGGCAGTCCTCATCCTGCTTGCCGCGCAATACCTGCTCGGCCTGCTCGACGTCGTTCTGCTCGCGCCCATCTGGCTCCAGGTCCTGCACCTGCTTGGCGCGGATCTCCTCTGGGCCGCTCTCATCGTGCTCACCGCACGCCTCACGTTGCAACCCAGCGAATCGTAGACGCCGCCGGTTCCATCCAGTCTCGCGAGTCTCTTCTGCATCAGGGCACGACTTCAGTCGTGCCGCAGAGGCTTTATTGATCCGGCCCATGAAGGTAAAACCTGGGTGCTCCATCCTTTCCGCGCTTTTGCGGAAAGGATGGGAAATCGCGGTCTCACCGCTTCGGGCCGGATCAGGAGAAGACTCGAGGCTTCAGCCCCTGATCCCTGATCACTGATCCCTGGTCCCTGACCTCTGGTCCCCTGACCTACTTCACCAGCACGCCCGCCGCCGGATACACCGCGCCATTCACCACCGGCTCAATCACCGGCAGGTCCGGCGTCGCCGTCAGCCATTCGATGCGCCCATCGTGCAGCAGCACCGTGTCCTCGGCCTTCCCGCCGCGAATGCTCGGGTTCCACGCAAACGCCTGCTGATTCACCACCGTTTCCGTGCCCGTCGGCGTCGCCACCCACTCGCGCTCGCCGTAGCCCGTCGGCCCGCCCTGGTGGTGCAGCCGCTCCTCGCCCGGATACCCTTCCGCCTCATACGCCTTCTGCGCCACGGCGAACAGCTCCGCGCTTGTCGCGCCTACCTTCGTCGCATCCAGCAGCGCCGCATTCACCTTCGCAGCAGACAGGAACCGCGCCTCCAACTCCGCCGGCGGCTTGCCAAAGTGCACGAACCGCGTGATCGAAATCGCCAGCCCCCACTTCCGCGTGCACAGGTTCAGCATCGCGTACTGCTTCAGCCGTGCCCCGCGCGGCACCGCGTGCTTGTACTTGTAGATCCGCTCGTCCACCGCATACAGCGCCACGGACGGCAGGATCCCGCGCCGCAGAAGAATCTCCTCGGTCATCGCCTCGAGGTCATACTCCGTCTGGCCCGGCTCCACAGCCTTCAGCGCCTCTGCCGTCCCCGCCGCCGTCACCGCTCCCAGCCAGCGATACCGCATCATCTCGCTGCCGCTCAGCGCCGCACGTAGCGGATACAAATTCACCAGCGTCGTGCCCGTGCCCGGCACATCGCATCCCAGCGCGCCGCCAGCCAGCTTCGCCGCCGTCGCCGCCGTCGCATCGCCCCACCATGGAAACGTGACCGGCTCAAAGTCCAGCGCGCCAAACTCCTCATCGTGCAGCCGCGGCGCCTCATTCTCCGTCGTAAAGTAGTACCGCTTCCCCTCCGCCGTCACCAGCACTGACGCCACGCCCGTCTCGCTCGGCGTCAGCACGCGCACCTCGACCGCGCCGCCCGTCACCCACGCCAGGTTCTCGCTGCGCCGCAGCAGCACGCCGCCGAGCTTCTGGCCGCGCATCCACTCCACCAGCCTTGCGTGCTTGCTCTCCAGCTCCGCATTCCACGCCGCCTGCTCCACCACCGTCGTCCCCTGCACCACCAGGCTCTTCTTCACCCGCTCGCTCATTCCCCGCTCTCCATCGGCGCCGCACCCGCTTCTATCCAATGCTGGGACGAGCGCTCCTGCAGGCACTCGCCCCAGTCCCGCGTCCCCGGTCCTTGACCACTGATCACTGACCACTGACCACTTGTCTTACTCCTCCGTCTCCGGATGGTAGTGGCTCTCCCAGCCCATGTACCGCGCGGCCTCGTGCACCGCCTTCGACACATCGCTGAAGTTCGCCGCCACATGATGCTCAAAGCCCTCGCGGCAGATGTACTTCAGCAGCTTCTGCAGTTGCGGAATCTCCGCCACACCCGCGCCGCCAAAGGTCTCCAGCGGATCCTCCGTGAACCGTCCCGCGCCCGTGTAGCCGCGAATCACCCCGCGGCGGTCGTCCGTCGAGAAGCGCGCAAAGCTCATCACGCCCGGTTTCACGCGTCCCACGCAGGTGCCAAACGTGTTCAGCTTGCCCACCGTTCCCGCAATGATCTCCTGGTAGTCCATCTTCACGTCCTGGAAGAAGTGCTTCGGCAGGTTCGAGCAGTGGAAGCACACGCACTTGTTCGGATCGCTGCCGTAGTTGTTGTTCCAGTCCAGCAGCGCCGACGGCGTCCCCGAGGCCAGCGCCAGCATGTACATGCTCAGCGTTCCCGGCACATCCACCTCGCAGGCCGAAGGAATCAGCTCGTTCGACATCATGCTCATAATCGTGCACGGGACAACGCCAAAGAACTCCTCCATCGAAGTCCAGCACTGCACCGCGCTCACCGTCACATGCGTCTGCTTCATCCATCCGTCAATCACCGCGCCCAGCTTGGACATCTTCAGCAGCGCGCCATCGGGAATCCCCGCCGTCGTCACATACTTCTTGATCGCCGCCAGCTTCGCCTGCGCCGCATCGTCGTTGTCCTTCATCCGCCCGATGCGCCCAAAGATCTCCGACAGGTCAATCGTCTCGATCGTGATTCCGCTCGTCTCCAGAATCCGCTCCGAGTAGCGCACCGTGTTGAACGCCGTCGGCCGCGCGCCAATCGCGCCAATCCGCAGGTTCTTCAACCCCTTCACAATCCGGCACACCGCGGAAAACCACTCCAGGTCCGCCTTGAACTCCGCCGAGGTCAGGCTCTCCGTATGCAGCGTCGTCAGCGAGTACTGAATACCGTACTGCATCATGTTGTTGCACGCGCTCATCTTCCCGCAGAAGCTGTC
>JBBIVH010000132.1:0-7965 GCA_037439805.1 Acidobacteriaceae bacterium | reverse complement strand
TCGCCTGCGCCCAGTGCCACACCAACAACAACTACACCACCCTGCCCACCACCTGCTTCGGATGCCATCAGACGGACTGGAATGGCACCACCAATCCTGCCCACGCTGCCGCAGGATTCCCCACCACCTGCGATACCTGCCACTCCACCTCCAACTGGACAGGCGTCAACTTCAATCACGCGGTCTACGCCAACTATCCGCTCACAGGCGTCCACGCCACCCTTACCTGCATCCAGTGCCACACCAACAACAGCTACACAGCCACGCCCACCGCCTGCTACTCCTGCCATCAGGCGGATTTCAACGGCACCACCAACCCCAATCACGTGTCCTCCGGCTTCCCCACCGACTGCTCAATCTGCCACACCACCAGCGGATGGAGCCCATCCTCCTTTAACCACAACAACACCCCATTCCCGCTCACCGGCGCGCACACCACCCTCGCCTGCGCCCAGTGCCACACCAACAACAACTACACCACCCTGCCCACCACCTGTTACGGCTGCCATCAGGCAGACTGGAACGGCACCACGAATCCTGCCCACGCCGCCGCCGGATTCCCCACCACCTGCGATACATGCCACACCACCACCTCGTGGTCCGGAGCTACGTTCAACCACAACAACACCCCGTTCCCCCTTACCGGAGCGCACACCACCGTCGCCTGCAATCTTTGCCACATCAACAACGTCTTTGCCGGCACTCCGACCGATTGCTACTCCTGCCACAAGGCTGACTTCACCGGCACCACAAATCCCAATCACGTCACCGCCGCCTGGCCCACCACCTGCGCCACCTGCCACAACACCACCGCATGGCTTCCCGCAAACCTGCCCGCCGCCTATCACACATTCTTCCCGCTCAACCACGGCAACGCCAACGGCGTCTGCGCCACCTGCCACACCAATTCCTCTGACTATTCGGTCTTCCAGTGCACCGGATGCCACACCGCCTCCTCAACCAACTCGCAGCACAGCGGCGTCTCAGGCTACGTCTACAACAGCGTCAACTGCTACGCATGTCACAAGAGCGGAGGAGGAGGCTAGCCTTGCATCGGAAGCTCGCATCATTCCTGTTGCTCGCCTGCGCATCTCTGGGCAGCGTCCACGCTCAGACACCCCCGGGGCAAACGTCTGCGCAGGCGCCCGTGCGCGCCACGTTCCATATCCGCTACATCAGCGGAAAGAATGTGTACATCGACGGCGGTCGTGACGCAGGACTCACCGAGGACACCCAGCTCGTACTCAGACAGAATCCGGCTCTCCCCGAGGCTGATCCCCGTAATCGATCGCTCGAACCCGGCATCGTCGCCAGGCTCTCTGTCCTCTCCGTCGCATCCACCTCGGCCGTCTGCGCCATCAAGGCCTCCGCACGCGATGTCACCACCGACGACATCCTCGCGCTTCCAGACGCCGAAGTTGAAAAGATCGTCCAGCGCGATACCCTCGGCAATACCCGGCAGTATCCCATGGTGATCAGCTTCACGCAGGGCGATCCGCTCGACGAGGAGGCGCGCGAGGAGCTGCCGCGTCCGCCACTCCCTGAAGTCAACCAGTTGCGCGGCCGCATTGGATTCGACGTCAGCTCCATCCGCCAGCTCGGACAGACACCATCCACATCCAACGAATACGGCATGATCTTCCGCGCGGACTTCACGCGCCTCTTCGGCACGCATTGGAATCTCAACGGCTACTGGCGCGGGCAGTTCCAGACCAACTCAGCCCTCGCGCAGGCCACCCTCCAGGACCTCATCAATCGCACCTACCTCATGAGTCTCAGCTACATCAATCCAGACTCGCGATGGCAGGCCGGAATCGGTCGGCTATACCTCCCCTGGGCAAGCAGTCTTGAAGTGATCGACGGCGCTTACGTCGCCATGCAATTCGCAACGCATTCCGTCGCGGGTGTCTTCGCCGGCTCCACGCCCGATCCCGCCGCATGGGATTACAATCCCGACCGCCGCATCGGCGGCCTCTTCTACAACATCCACGGCGGCAGCTATGACAACCTCCGCTTCTCCAGCACCGCCGGGGTCGGCATCGAGCTGCTCAAG
The DNA here is from genome assembly GCA_037439805.1 of Acidobacteriaceae bacterium. Classification (GTDB taxonomy): domain Bacteria; phylum Acidobacteriota; class Terriglobia; order Terriglobales; family Acidobacteriaceae; genus Telmatobacter. The sequence continues at coordinate 5,912 of JBBIVH010000132.1, read as the reverse complement.
TGGACCATCAGCCGTCCCTTCACCTTCACCGAAAATGATGTCTCCTACAAGCGCGCCTTCTCCATCTACGAATCGATGCAGGTGGATCGTCCTGTCGCCAACCCCGGAAGTCCCGCCCTCGCCACCGGCATCGGACAAAGCCTGGTCTCCATGCGCATCCAGGTTCATCCCCGCGTCGTTCTCGACATCACCGATACTTACTTCCGCGATGTGCCCACGTACGATCCGACCCTCGTCGGCACCGGCCTCCTCGATGCATATCTCTATCAGGGCTTCAACGGTGGCGCGCGCATCGAGTTCCCCCGCCACATCACCGGATACTTCAGCCTCGGCCAAAGCAACGACTCCACTGACCCCAAAAACTCTCTGAACAAGCTCTTCGGCGCCACCATCTCCCACATCGCGAATACTGGCCTTCAACTCGACGCCCGCTACTCCAAGTTCGACAGCGCCTTTGCCGCCGGCACCTACTCCACCGTCACTCTCTCGCGCGACGTGCAGGAGCATATCCGACTCAACCTGCAGGCTGGCCGCTACTCTTACACTTCACCCATCGCTGCTTCCAGTTCCTCCAGTTTCGTCAACCTCATGGCCGATACCGATCTCGGCGCGCGCCTCTTCCTCGAAAGCATGTACACATTGCAGAGAGGCGGCTCCATGGACTATAACCAGTGGACCTCGACGCTCGGATATCGCTTTGACAACAGGTCTGCATCGCGGAGGGCCGCACATGCGCTCCATCCGTAGCCTCCGCACCGTGCTCCCGGCCCTCGTCCTGCTCGCGCCCCTGCCCGCTCTCCCCGCGCAGCCGGTGAACCCTGCCGCAGCCGTCACCCTCGCGCAGAATCAGATCAGCGACTACCTCGCGCGCCTCGCCGACCTCCACTGCACCGAAACCGTGCTGCAGGAAAAGCTCAACTCCAACGGTCACGTCACCGTATCCGAACGCCAGAAGTTCGACTACCTCATCATGATGAGCGGCACCGCCGATACCTTTCAGTTGAATGAGTCCAGAGTCGACGCGGATACCTCGCGCCACAAGCTGGTCGCCATGCCCATGCTGGTCACCAACGGCGTCGCCACCATCCTGCTCGTCTTTCATCCCTATTACCGCGATGGCTTCGATTTCAAAACCGGCGCGCCAGTCCTCATCAACGGCAGAGCCGCCGTGCCGATCCAATTCACGCACATTCAGGGCCGCCGCACTCCCGCTGCCCTCGCCCTCCGCGGCAGAGAATATCCTCTCGACCTTCAGGGCACTGCATGGCTCGACGAAAGCTCTCGCCAGGTTGTGCAGGTCGAGGCCACTCTCGAGCACGATATGAGCGATGTCGGCCTCCGCGCGCTCGACATCCACGTGGACTACGCGCCCAGCTCTATCCCCGGCACGCAGAGCACCATGTTCCTGCCGCATCAGGCCGTCATCGATGTCACAACCCCGCGCCAGCACTGGCGCAATACCCACACCTTCGATGACTACAAAGGCTTCTCCGCCGTCGTCGAGCAGGACCCCAACGTCCGCCTCCACACCACCGACGACCCCTCCGCCAACCAAAGCGGTGAACAACCTCCATCGAAAGAGGCCAATCCTAAGCCATGAGTCTCTCGATCTCCACTCCCGCTGCTTCCCCCTCTGCCGCGCTCAGTCCCGCCGCGCGCAAAGAGCGCGCCCACAGGTTCCGCGTCTTCCTCGCCGCCGCCGCCTCCTGCCTGCTGATCGCTGCCCTTGCAATCTACGGCGCCGGCTATTACACGCTCCCGCTCGATCAGCGTCCATACTCAGATAAGTACGCGCTGCTCCGGCCCAGCGGCGCCATCGGCCTCAAACTCGGCATCCTCGGCACCGTTCTCTTCTTCATCATCTTCCTCTACGCCCTCCGCAAGGTCATTCCCTGGCTGGGACGCATCGGAACCGCCCGGCACTGGATGGACTTTCACGTCATCGCCGGCGTCTCCGCGCCCATCCTCATCGCCTTCCATGCTTCCTTCAAGTTTCAGGGAATCGCCGGAATCGCTTTCTGGATCATGCTCGCCGTCGCTCTCAGCGGCATCATCGGCCGCTACCTCTACGCGCAGATTCCCCGTTCCCTCAACGCCGCCGCCCTCTCGTTCTCTGAGCTGCAGCAGAGCGAACAGGATTTTTCCAAGGCCCTCGTCGGCCAGTCCATCTACTCCGCCGCCCAGCTCTCGCGCGCGCTATGGGTTCCCTCCGCGGATCACATCCGCCGCATCGGCACCCTGCACGCCCTCTCGGAATTGCTCCTCCTCGATCTCACCATGCCCTTCCGCATCGCCGGCCTGCGCCGCGCACCGTCTCGTTTCTCCGTAAAGATCCGCACCTTCGGCGGCCTCTTTTCCACCGGCAATTCTGAGATCGAACGCATCGTGCGCACTGTCCGCCAGAAAGCCTCGCTCTCCCGGCGCATCCTCTTCCTCGATCGCACCCAGCGCGTCTTTCACCTCTGGCATGTCATCCACAGGCCTTTCAGCTATGCTTTCGCCGTGCTCGCCATTCTCCATATCATCGTCGTCATGGGACTCGGCTTCGGCAGCATGGGAGCGCATTAGCCTATGGACACTCTCCTCACCTGGCTCATCGCGGCCTTGGTGCTCGGCTTCTTCCTCGCGCGATACTGGCGCGAGCACAAGAAGAAGGAGTCCCAGGCAAAAGCCACCCAGGAGCGTGGTGCGCTCTTCTCCGACGGGCCCCGCGCCCAGCATCCCCGCGTCGCACTCGACGCCTGCATCGGTTGCGGCGGCTGCGTCTCCGTCTGCCCAGAAGGCGATGTCCTCGCCCTCATCGATGGCAAGGCCACCATCATCAACGGGCACAAATGCATCGGCCACGGCCTCTGCGCGGAAGAGTGCCCAGTCGGCGCCATCACCATGGTCATGGCCAAGCCCAGCTCCGGCGCGGACGCGCCCATCCTCAGCCCGGAATACGAAACCAGCGTCCAGAACCTCTTCATCGTCGGTGAACTCGGCGGACTCGCGCTCATCAAGAATGCAGTCAATCAGGGCCGCGACTGCATCGACACCATCACAGCCCGTCTGCAGGACCGCCCTTCACAGCATCAGAACACCTGGGACGTCGTCATCGTCGGCGCCGGCCCCGCCGGCATCAGCGCCTCTCTCCGCGCCGCGCAGAACGGCCTCAGCGCCCTCACCCTCGAACGCGAAAGCGTCGGCGGCACCGTCTCGAAATATCCCCGCCAGAAGCTCGTCATGACCAGCCCAGTCGAGTTCCCCCTCCACGGCCGCTTCAGCAAAACTACTCTCTCCAAAGAAGACCTCCTCACCTTCTGGGATAAGATCATGCAGCGCACAGATCTCAATATCCACACCGGCGAAGGCGTGGATACAATCCAGAAGCAGCCCGACGGCATCTTCTCCATCCGCACCTCTCGCGACACACATCGCGCTCGATCCGTCGTCCTTGCCCTCGGCCGCGCCGGCACTCCACGCAAGCTCGGCGTCAAAGGCGAGGACCTGCCCCATGTCCTCTACCGCCTCATCGAGGCCGACCACTACACCCACCAGCACATCCTCATCGTCGGCGGCGGCGACAGCGCAGTAGAGGCCGCCATGGGACTCGCTCATCAGAAGGGCAACACCGTCACGCTCTCCTACCGCCGCAGCGAATTCAGCCGCCTCAAGGACCGCAACGCCAAACGCGTCGCAGAGTCCATCGCCAACGGCAAGATTCGCGTCCTCTTCAACTCCATCCCCACCGAGTTTCGCGCCGGCGGCGTGACGCTTCAGGTCGACGACAAAACCATCGATCTCCCCAATGACATGGTTTGGATCTTCGCCGGCGGCATCCCTCCGAGCGACTTCCTCAAGGCATCCGGCGTTCAATTCGGTGAAGCCGGCGCAACACCCCTCCACGAGGAATCCGCACAACTATCGACCCGCTGACAGGAGATTCCGTTCATGCGCAAGACCCCTCTCTTCCCCACTCTGCTCGCCTCTGCGCTCGTCATGTTTGCCTTGCCTGCCTGCTCCGCTACCTTCACCGGAACCGTCACCAACAAGACCTCCAGCCGCCCCTCGGCCGGCGACACCGTCGCTCTCGTCGATGTGCAGGCAGGCATGTCCGACGTAGCCACCGCCAAAACCAACACCGCGGGCCAGTACTCCCTCGACGGACCCGGCATGGGTCCCTATCTCATCCGCGTCACTCATCAGGGAGCCACCTACTTCATCGCCGCTCCGCAGAGCGGCTCCGGCGGCGACGTCACCGTCTATGACACCGCTGCCTCCGTTCCCGGCGTCGGCATTGACGCCAACATGTTCCTCTTCGAAGCCGGCGGCAGCACGCTCCGCGTCCATGAGCGCTTCCTCATTCACAACACCAGCCTGCCGCCGCGCGCTCAGTACAGCGACAACACCTTCGAGATTGCGTTGCCGCCCGACGCCGAGCTCGACGGCGCCTCCGCCACCCGCCCCGGCGGGCTCGGCACCAACACCCGTCTCGTTCCCCTATCCCAGAAGGGCCACTACACCTTCAACGTCCCCATCCAGCCCGATCAGGGAGAAAAAGAAACCCTCTTCGAGGTGGACTACCATCTCCCCTACTCCGGACACGCGACCTTCGAGCCCATCCTGCTCATGCCCGCCGACCATCTCGTCGTCTACATCGTCAGCGGCATGCAATTCTCAAAGCCGGAGGGCGCCAGCTTTCAGTCCACGCAGGAGGACCCGCGCGTCCAGACCTACGTCACGCGCAACGCCAAACCCGGCCAGCCCATTCGATTCACCATCTCCGGTGAAGGCCAGATGCAGAGTTCCTCTCCCGCTGGCTCCATGGGAATGTCTTCCGGCTCCGACGCCGCGTCCTCTGCTGCGGCAGGCGGCGCGCCCGGCGGCGGAATCGGCGCTCCCATCAACACGCCCGATCCTCTCTCCCGCTACAAATGGTGGATTCTCGCCGCGCTCGCTCTCATCCTCGCGGGCGCAGCCGCATTCTTCCTTCGCAGGCAGGCCTCCGGCGCGCTTCTCCCCGCTGAAGATGCCGACAGCAACGCGCCGGCCTCATCCCCCATGCCTCCGCATAGAAGTGCCGCTCTGCACGCAGGCGCACCCTCCCGTCCGGCCTCTGCCGGTCTCTTGCTCAACTCAATCAAGGAAGAACTCTTCGCGCTCGAAAGCGACAAGCTCACAGGAAAGATCTCCGCAGCCGAATATGCAGAGACCAAGGCAGGCCTCGAAGCCCTGCTCAAGCGCGAGCTGCAAAAGAACCAGTAGGCATTCAACTGCCCATCACGGCAACGAGGCCGCGGCGCGTTCTATCCCGCGTACTGCTCGTCGCTCACCTTCTCCATCCAGTCCACCGTCTTGCCGTTCAGCTTCTCCTGGATCGCCGTATGCGTCATCGCCGTCCCCGGAGCGGCCCCGTGCCAGTGCTTCTCCCCCGGCGCAAACCACACCACGTCGCCCGGCCGAATCTCCTCCACCGGCCCGCCCCAGCGCTGCGCCCGCCCGCATCCCGCCGTCACCACCAGCGTCTGCCCCAGCGGATGCGTATGCCACGCCGTCCGCGCTCCCGGCTCAAACGTCACACTCGCCGCCACCACGCGCGCAGGCTCCGGCGCTTCCACCAGCCGATCCACGCGCACCGCGCCCGTAAAATACTCCGCCGGCCCTTTGCCTGAAGGCTCGGAGCCGGCTCGCCTGATCTCCATCTCTCGTCTCTCCCTGCGCCCGCGCACAACTCCCGGCTCAGCCGAAGTCCAGCTCAGCCTGAAACCATGCGCGTTCGCCTGTTGCTGAATGCCGGCCGTCTACAGCCCGGTCATCTTTTCGATATGCTCCGGATACCGGTCGCCTTCGATCTTGATCTTCCCTGCCGCGTCCGAAATGCTCCGCAGATCCTCGCTCGAAAGCTTCAGTTCCACTGCTCCAAGATTCTC
>JBBIVH010000131.1:0-7998 GCA_037439805.1 Acidobacteriaceae bacterium | reverse complement strand
CGCTGGGGCTGGGCGGCAACCAGGTGGGCAAGAAGAAGGCGCAGGCGACGACGACAGGCGAGAAGTCGCGCTTCAGCGACCGTAACAAGAAGCCCGAGGAGCAGCCCGCGGCGCAACCGCAGGCACAGCCGGCAGGTACGCAGCCGGATGCACCAGGCGCGCCGAACGCGCCAGCTCCGACGCAGCAGTAAGCGCATGGAGTAGAGCATGCAGTCGAGGGCCCGGGAGACACCGGGCCCTTGGTGCGTCTGGGCGCATTTTGCAGGGATGGCCGGCTGCGTTAATCTGACGGGCAGGATGAAAGACATTTACATCGCAGACCTGGCCGGCTTTGAAGAGGGACGCAGCTTTGACAGCTATTTTCTGCTGCTGCTGAAGCAGCAGCGGACGACGCGGACGAACAAGCCCTATCTGAATCTGATTCTGGCCGACAAGACGGGCCAGCTTGAAGCGCGGGTGTGGGATCCGGGCGATCCGCGGATTGCCAAAGACGCAGAGCGCGGCGACGTGGTGAAGGCGCGCGGCAGCGTGGCGCGCTTTGACGACCGGCTGCAGATGAAGGTGGATCAACTGCGCAAGGCGACGGCGGCGGAGACAGACCGCACGGACCTGCTGCCGGCGACGACGCTGAATGTGGATGTGCTTTGGCAGGAGCTGATGGGCTTTGTGGAGAGCTTTACCGATCCGCACCTGAAGCAACTGGTGACGGTGCTGCTCAGCGACCCCAAACTGGCGCAGGCGTACCGTGAGGCTCCGGCGGCGCGGCAACTGCATCATGCATGGCTGGGCGGGCTGCTGGAGCACGTGGTGAGCCTGCTGAAGCTTGCGGATCGCGTGGCGCCGCACTATCCGGTGCTGCACCGCGACCTGCTGCTGACCGGCGTGATTCTGCACGATATTGGGAAGGTGCAGGAACTGGCGTGGGAGGCAGGCTTCGAGTACACGGTGGAAGGCACGCTGCTGGGCCATATCCAGATGGGGATTGCGATGGTGGAGAAGGCGATTGAGACGCTGCCGGATTTTCCGCCGCGGCTGAAGGTGCTGGTGGAGCACCTGATTCTGTCGCACCACGGCAAGCTGGAGTTCGGGTCGCCGAAGCTGCCCATGATTCCTGAGGCGCTGGTGCTGAACTTTGTGGACGATCTGGATGCGAAGATGCAGGCAATCGCGAGCGAGTTTGAGAAGTCCGCGCGCGAGGGCAGACCGGCAGATGAACTGACGGGCAAGGTGTGGTCTCTGGACCAGCGGCAACTGCTGCAGACGCGCGGCTGGCTGGATCGCGCAAAGTAGAAACGGTAAGTCGCCGAAGCACCGGATTGGTGATCCATCTCACCATGCGGCGTGTTCTGTGGGCAGCGACGACTGCGCGCCGTCACAGTTCAACGTGACTGGCCTCACATACGCTTCCACAAAATCAAGACTAGGCTTCTCGCGCAGGAATGATCTGGATCACACACGATCCATGTTCGCAATTCATGTTCCAGGCTGAGAGGAGCAAGCGGGATGAGCGCCTTCAGGGACGCAGGCCACCTGCTGCGATTTGCGGGTATTTTCGTGCTCATGTTTGTCGTGTTTCTTGTGGTGCGGCATTTCGTCGTGCCCAAGTCGTTTGGCGAATATGGTCACTATCGCGGAGCGGCCATCGGCGAGGTTGCCGCGCACCCATTGCACTTTGCGGGCCACGAAGCGTGCGAAGCGTGCCATGCCGATGTGGCCGACGCAAAGCTCAAGGGCAAACATGCGCATGTGAACTGCGAGGCGTGTCACGGGCCGCAATTAAAACATGCCGATGATCCGTCGTCAGTGGTTCCGCCGAAGCCGGACACGGCGACGCTGTGCGTGCGCTGCCATGCGGCGAGCGCGGCGCGGCCCAGGGGATTTCCGCAGGTGGATGCGGCATCGCATGCGAACGGCGTGCCGTGCGAGACCTGTCACAAGCCACATGATCCCGCTCTGGGAGCCGGAGGTGCGCAATGAAACTATCCAGGCGCCAGATGCTGATTCTGCTGCCGGCGGCGGCGATCGCGTGGGAGCACGTGCTGGCGGGAACGCCGGAGAATGCGCCGAACTATGCGATGAGCGAGCACTGGTGGAGCATGCTGATCGATATTCCCAAGTGCATCGGCTGCGGGAACTGCGTGCGCGCGTGCCAGGAGGAGAACGACGTTCCGGATGGGCGCTTCAGAACGTGGGTGGAGCGGTATCACGTTCACGACGAAGACATGATGAATCCCGAGGTGATTTCGCCGGACGGCGGCAAGGAGGGGTTCCCGGCGGTGGCGGAGGAGGATGCGGGCAAGTACTTCTTTGTGCCGAAGCTGTGCAACCACTGTGTAGACTCGCCGTGCACGCAGGTGTGCCCGGTGGGCGCGACGTTTGTGACGCCGGACGGCGTGGTGATGGTGGACCAGAAGTACTGCATGGGCTGCGCGTACTGCGTGCAGGCGTGCCCGTACGGGTGCCGCTACATTCACCCGGAGAAGCGGGTGGCCGATAAGTGCACGCTGTGCTATCACCGCATCACGAAGGGGCTGACGACGGCGTGCTGCGAGGCGTGTCCGACGGGAGCGCGTCAACTCGTGGACCTGAAGAATCCGAAGGACCCGATTCACGAGTTCATGCGGACCCATGCGGTGCAGATTTTGAAGCCGCAGATGGCGACGGGTGCGAAGGTCTACTACAACGGACTGGATGGATCGGTGCGCTGAGAAGGCGCGCAGCAGACGGAAGCAGGTGAGAAGGGTATGAATGGCGTGAATGGTTTCATGTACCCGAATGAAGTGGAGCTGGTCTGGAGTGTCCTGATCGTTCTGTACCCGTACATCACGGGACTGGTGGCGGGCGCGTTCATTCTGGCATCGCTGGAGCGGGTGTTTCGCGTGGACGCGGTGAAGCCGACGTACCGGCTGGCGCTGCTGACGGCGCTGTCGTTTCTGCTGGTGGCGCCGCTGCCGCTGCAACTGCACCTGGGGCATCCGGAGCGCTCGCCGGAGATGTACTTTACGCCGCACAGCACGTCGGCGATGGCGATGTTCGGGTATGTGTATCTGTGGTACCTGATGGCGGTGCTGGTGTTTGAGATATGGCTGGACTACCGGCGCGACATCGTGCTGCGGTCGCAGAGGGAGCGCGGGCTGCTGCGGCTGATTTACAAGATCATGACGCTGGGCTCGAACAACATCAGCGAGCGGTCTCTGCATATCGACGAGCGCGTGGGCTGGGTGGTGACGCTGGTGGGCATTCCGTCGGCATTCCTGCTGCATGGGTATGTGGGCTTCATCTTCGGTTCGATCAAGGCGAATCCGTGGTGGTCGTCGCCGCTGATGCCGGTGGTGTTTATCTTCTCGGCGATGGTGTCTGGCATCGCGTGCGTGATGGTGATCTACATGGCCACGTCAAAGCTGCGCGGAACGAAGATCGACATGCGCTGCGTGGACACGATTGCGATGTACCTGTTCTACACGTTCATCATCGATTTCAGCCTGGAGATGCTGGACCTGGTGCACCGCATCTATGAGGCCGATGAGTCGTTCCGCACGCTGGACTTCATGGTGCATACGAAGCTGTTCTTCTCGCAGATTGTGCTGCAGATCGGCCTGGGCACGCTGCTGCCGTTGGTGCTGCTGGCCATTACGCAGGTGACCCGGCTGCCCGAGATGGCGCGCAAGAGGATCTATGCGGTGACAGGGGCGCTGACGCTGATCGGCATCTTTGCGATGCGCTGGAACGTGGTGATTGGCGGCCAGCTTTTCTCGAAGAGCTTTCTTGGCTACACGACCTACAAGATGGCGCTGGTGACGAAGGAAGGGCTGCTGGCGGCGATTGCGCTGACTCTGTTGCCGCTGCTCTTTCTGTGGGTGCTGGTGAAGCTGCTGCCGCCATGGGAAGGCGAAAGCGGAACGTACGGGGCGATGGCGGATTGATCAATCGGAACCGGGCAGGTCTCTGCGAAGTGGGTGAACGCCATGGGAGAGGGATCAGAGAATCTGGGGCATCTGACGGCGCGCGTTGAGGCGCTGGAGAAGCGGGTTCACGCACTGGAACACCCTGAAGAGGCCGAAGCCGAAGAGGCGGCGGCGTTGAAGGCGGCTCTGGCCGAGGCGGGCGCCAACCCATCGATGGAAGAGGCCGTTGGCTTGCTGCCGGTGCTGGGGCGCGCGCTGCTGGGCATTGCCGGCGCGTATGTGCTGAGGGCGGTGGTGGAGTCAGGCGTGCTGCCGCCGTTGCCGGTGGCGGGACTGGCGCTCGCGTACACGTTTCTGTGGGTGGTGTGGGCGGCGCGGGCCGAGCGTCGGAGCGCGATGGCCGGCGGTCTGTATGCCGTGACCGCAGTCCTGATTCTGGGGCCGATGCTGTGGGAGCTGATGGAGCGTTTCGGTACGCTCTCCGCAAGCGTGAGCGCGACGGTGGTGAGCCTGTTTGCAATCGCCGCGGGCGCGATTGCGTGGCGGCATGCCCGCTCGGCTGCGGGGGATGTGCTGTTTGCCGGATTGTCTGTGGTAGCCGTGGTGCTGGCGGCGAGCACGCATGCGCTGCTGCCATTCGCGGTGGCGCTGCTGGCGATGGCGCTGCTGAGCAAGGTGCGGATTCTGCACGGACAGTATGGCTGGAACCGGATTGTGGTGGCGCTGGCCGTCGATGCAGGAGTTGGACTGCTCCTGTTTATCTACAGCGCGCCGGAGGCGATGCATCCTGAGTATCCGCCCGCGAGCCGGTGGGCGCTGTTGCTGCCGGGCCTTGTGCTGTTTGCGATGGACGCCGCGACGGTGGGCTGGACGGCGATGTGGGAGCGGCGCACGATGCGCGTGTGGCAGGTGCTGCAGGCGATGATTGCGTTCCTGCTGGCGGCGGTGAGCGTGCTGACTTTTGCGCCGCAGGTGGGAGGGCGGCTGCTGGGCGCGGGCTGTCTGGTGCTGAGTGCGGCGTGCTATGGGGCGTCCTTCCGGCTGTTCCGGCGCGCTGAGGAGACGAGGAACTTCAGAGTCTACTCGGCGTGGAGCGGCGCGCTGCTGCTGGCAGGGATGCTGTGGAGTTTGCCGGCGGCGTGGGCCGCGGTGGGACTGGCGGCGGCAGCGGTGACGGTGGTGGTGCTTGGAGTGCGTCTGGAGTGCATCACGCTGGACTTTCATGGCGTGATGTTTCTGCTGGCAGGGGCGCTGGCCGCGGGGATGCCCGCGCTGCTGGTGCGCGCCTTTGCTGAGACTGCGCCGCAGTGGCCGCCGGTGAGTTTTCTGGTGGTGACGGTGGCTGCCGCGGCGAGTTACGTGGCGAGCCGGGAGCGGCCGGGCGAGGCATGGCGCGAACAGATTCTGCATCTGACGCCGGCTGCGGTGGCGGCGTGCGGGGCATCCGTACTGCTGGTACAGGGAATGCTGGGCGTAATGGCGCGCGGGGTAGCGTTAAGCGATGCGCACGCGGCGCTGTTGCGGACGGTGGCTCTTTGCGCGATTGCGCTGGCGCTGGCCTATGCCGGGGCGCGCTGGGAGCGGCTGGAGGCGACGCGGATTGCGTATGCCGCGGTGATCTTTATGGCCGTGAAGCTCTTCTATGAAGACCTGCGTGAAGGGCGGATGGAATTTATCGCGGGGTCCATCTTTCTGTTTGCCGTGACGCTGATTGCCGTGCCGCAACTGGGACGGCTCAGGCATCGGCATTGAGCGGCATATTGCCTGAGCGCTGAGTTCCTCCACTAGAGAAATTCGAATCTGCGCCGACAAATCAACTACGAGAGTTTGCGCCGCACAGCCGCTGGGAGGTCGCCGAGAGGCCACCAGGAGGCAACGCGGGAGCGCGTGTGCGCAGGAGGACAGATGCAGGCGCAGGAACAGAATGCGGTGGCATGGGAGCATCTGCGGCTGCCGCCGTTTTCGCAGGTGGCGTTGCGGGTGCTGCAACTGCTGCATCGCGAAAACGTGCAGTTGCACGAACTGAGCGACCTGATCTCATCGGACCCGGCGTTTGCCGGCGAGGTGCTGGCGATTGTGAATTCGCTGGCGTATGCGCCGCGGTTTCCGATACACAGCATTCAGCAGGCGATTGCGGTGATGGGGGCCGGGCACCTGCAGGGGCTGTGCCTGACGGTGGGCGTGCGGGGATTTATGGGCCATTCGCTGGGAAATCCTTCGATGCGGGCGCTGTGGCGGCACAATCTAGCGTGCGCGGCAATCGCCGAGCAACTGGCGGCGGCGGGGTTTGTGGACCGGGACGCGGCGTATACGTGCGGAGTGCTGCACGATGTGGGGCGGATGGGCCTGGCGGCGGTGCGGCCGAAGGAGTACGCGACCCTGCTGTGCACGCATCGCGGGACGGCGACGAGCATTCTGGAGCGCGAGCGGGAGCTGTTTGGCAAGGACCACTGCGAGGTGGGGCGGGGGCTGGTGAAGGACTGGAAGCTGCCGGAGGAGTTTGAGGCGATTGTGGCGGAGCACCATGCCGCGCCGGAGGAGGATGAGGGCTGGGGCATGACGGCGCTGGTGCGGCTGGCCTGCCGCATGGCGGATGCGGTGGGGTATGCGGCGTTTCCGGCGTGTGCGTGCGGCGACTTTGCGGAGTTGCGGGAGGAGCTGCCGGCGCGGGAGAGGAAGCTGTTCTTTACGAATACGGAGAGCCTGGCCTACGAGGTGGGGCGGAAGATTTCGGCGCTGGAGAGGATCTGACGGCTCAGGGTCGGATGTGGCGCGGGTAGCGCAGGTGCGAGTTGGCGCAGGTGCGGGGTCTTCGGCGACAATCGCTGATGCATGGGACACACGACACGCCGGACCTTTATGAAGACAGCCACAGCCGCCACTGTTGCCACTGCCGCCGCCACGCGTAGCCTGGCAGCGCCGAACCGCCAGCGCGTCTTTGTCGCGTCGGGGACGGAGAATGGGATCCTCGCCTATGACTGGGATGGAGCGACGGGCACGCTGACGCCGGCGGGCGTGGCGGCGAAGGTTTCGACGGTGGACTGGATTACCTTCTCGAAGGACAGGAAGCATCTGTTTGCGGCGTGCGAACTGGACAGCTTCAACGGGAAGCCGACGGGCGAGGTGGCGAGCTTTCGCGTGAAAGGCACGGGGCTGGAGCCGCTGAGCGCGCAGAATTCGGCTGCGAAGGGGACGTGCCACGTGGCGCTGGATCACACGGGGCGCGTGCTGATGTCGGCCGACTACGGCGGCGGCAGTGCGGCGGCCTTCAAGGTGTCGAGCGGCAAGCTGAGCGAGGCGGTGTGGACGGAGCACTACACCGCGCACGGGCCGAATCCGGACCGGCAGGAGGCGGCTCATGCGCACTTCTGTTCGTATTCGCCGGACAACCGCTTTGCGTATGTGAACGACCTGGGCGGGGACAGGATTCACATCTACAGCCTGGATGCGGCGACGGCGCGGCTGACGGCGGCGGGAGCGTTTGAGGCCGAGCCGGGCGCGGGACCGCGGACGCTGCACTTTCATCCCAACGGGCATACGGCGTATTGCGTGAACGAACTGGCATCGACGGTGTACGTGCTGGAGTGGAACAAGACGGATGGCAGCTTTACGCGACAGGCGACGGTGGACCTGCTGCCGGATGACTTTCATGGGCTGAGCCGCGCGTGCGACACGGTGATTACGCAGGATGGGCGGTTTGTCTATTTTGCGAACCGGGACAACAACTTCCTCTACAGCTTCAAGGCGGACCCGCAGACGGGCGCGCTGACGCCGATGGTGCGGTCGAACTGCGGCGGGAAGATTCCGCGGAACTTTACGCTGGACCCGACGGAGCGGTGGATGCTGGTGGCGAACCAGGACTCGAATCTGCTGAGCGTGTTTGCGCGCGATCCGGAGACGGGGCGGCTGGCCGATGAAGGCAAGAGCGTGGCCGCGGCGACGCCGATGTGCATTTTGTTTCTGTGAGAAGGCGGCTCTCCGCTGTCAGCCGTCCACAAGCGGAAGTCTGTGGTTTCCCCGGTGCCCAAGTGCGAGGCACCGGGGGCACCCTCAGTTATGATTTGAAGCGACGAAGGACCGGGGCCACCCGCCG
>JBBIVH010000130.1:0-8017 GCA_037439805.1 Acidobacteriaceae bacterium | reverse complement strand
CGGAAGGAAGTCATCGACACACTTCTGCCGGAGCGCTTCAACCAGGGCGTGCGCGACCTGAAGATCAAGCCTGTGGGTCAGCCCCAGGTCGCAGAGCTCACCGTGGAAGATGGCAAGCCGCTGCACGTCAAGGCGGTCTTCGAGTACATTCCAGATTTTTCCATCGAAGGCTACCAGTCCGTCACCGTGGAAAAGCCCTCCGTCGAAATCACGGACGAGGAGTTCAACCGCGAGATGGAGGAACTCCGCGAGTCACGCGCCACCATCGAACCCGTGGAAGGGGATCGAGCTCTGGTAAACGGCGACTGGGCGCAGATCTCCTACACCGGCGTGATTGCCGACGAAGCGGACGGCGACCCCGTCAAGGGCGAAGATGCCCTCGTCGAAATCGGCGGCAAAGACACCGTCGAGGCCTTCACCCAAGTCCTGCGCGGGGCCAAGCCCGGCCAGGAGCTTAAGGCCGAGGTTATCTACCCCGCCGAGTACCCAGAAAAGCGCATCGCGGGCAAGACCGTCGCCTACGACGTGGCCGTCAAAGCCATCAAAAAGCGCACCGTGCCCGAATTCAACGACGAACTGGCGAAGGAACTGGGCGGCTATGAGAACCTGGCCGACCTCCAGACGCGCGTCCGCGAGCACATGGCCCAGCGCAAGCGCAACAGCGTCGAAAACGAGACAAAAGACAAGCTCTTCGCGGCGCTGTCTGAGAAGTTCGCCTTCGCCGTGCCCGAGTCGCTCGTGCAGGACCGCATCGACGCCCGCCTCGAACGCGGCCTTCGCGCTCTCGCGGCGCAGGGCATGCAGGCCGAGCAGATGCGTAAGCTCGACTTCGGACGTCTTCGCACCGGCCAGCGTGACGGTGCTATCGCCGAGGTTAAGGCGACCATCCTGATGGACCGCATCGCCGAGGCCGAGAACATCTCCGTGACCGACGAAGAGGTGGATCGCGAGATTCAAATCGCGGCCATCCAGTCCCGGGAACCTGTTGAGGCACTCCACAAGCGATTGACGGAGGATGGCGGTCTCGCTAGAATCCGGGAACAACTCAAGCGCGAAAAAGTTGCAGATTTGCTCTACCAGAGGCTGCCCGCTTAGGCAGGCAGACAAGGCCAGCCGGCCGCACCGACTCACAGGGTTTGCGCGGCCGACAACACGGGGGACTTCGATTCCCTAAGAAGAGACGAGACGAGTAATCTATGGCATTGGTTCCCATGGTGGTTGAGCAGACGAGCCGGGGCGAGCGCGCCTACGACATTTATTCCCGCCTGCTGCGCGACAATATTATCTTTCTCGGTACCCCAATCGACGACCAGATCGCCAACCTCGTCGTGGCCCAGATGCTTTTTCTCTCCGGCGAAGATCCAGAGAAGGACATCCAGCTATACATCAACTCGCCGGGCGGCTCCATCACGGCGGGGCTTGCCATTTACGACACGATGCAGTTCATCAAAAACAACGTAGTCACCTACTGCATCGGCCAGGCCGCCAGCATGGGAGCGTTTCTCCTGCTCGCCGGCACCAAAGGCAAGCGGTTTGCGCTGCCCAACTCGCGTATCCTCATTCATCAGCCCTCGATGGGCGGCCTCAGCGGCCAGGCCACTGACATCGACATTCATGCGCGCGAGATTCTGCGCATCCGCGAGATCACCAACAATCTGATTGCGAAGCACACCGGCCAGTCGCTCGAACGCATCGAGCGCGACGTGGAGCGCGACTTCATCATGAACGCGCACCAAGCCAGGGAATATGGCATTGTTGACGAAATCATAGACCGCCCACGTTCGTAACCTTGTACATGGGCCCCGTTTCAGGTGGAATTGCACTAAGATAGTCGCAGGGAGTCACTTCATCATGAAGACGCGCACGGGACCGGAAGAAGCGCTACGCTGCTCGTTCTGCCACAAATCGCAGGATGCCGTGGCCAAACTCATCTCGTCGCCAAGCGACTACCCACGCGCTTATATCTGCGATGAATGCGTCGCCGTCTGCAACTCCATCCTTGAGGATGATCGCGGCGAGGCGCATCCCACCACGGCTGCCGGGCATCTGCCCAAGCCGCAGGAAGTGAAAGGCTTTCTCGACGACTTCGTCATCGGCCAGGATCAGACCAAGAAAAAGCTCGCCGTCGCCGTCTACAACCACTACAAGCGCGTGCAGATGAATCGCATGCGGAACAACGAAGTCGAGCTCGCCAAGTCCAACATCCTGCTCATCGGCCCCACCGGTTCCGGAAAGACGCTGCTGGCCCATACCCTGGCCAAGATGCTCGACGTGCCCTTTGCCATCGTGGATGCAACCACCCTCACTGAGGCCGGCTACGTCGGGGAGGATGTCGAGAACATCATCCTGAAGCTGCTGCAGGCCGCCGACGGCGACGTAACCCGCGCACAGCAAGGCATCATCTACATCGACGAGATCGACAAGATTGGCCGTAAGGACGAGAACCCCTCCATCACCCGCGACGTTTCGGGCGAAGGCGTGCAGCAGGCCCTGCTCAAGATTCTTGAAGGCACCGTGGCCAACGTTCCCCCGCAGGGCGGCCGCAAGCACCCTCACCAGGAATTCACGGCGGTCGATACCACAAACATTCTTTTCATCTGCGGCGGTGCCTTCGTCGGGCTTGAACGCGTCGTCGGTCGCCGCATCGGCAAAAAAGCGCTGGGCTTCAAGACTCCTGAGGCCGAGGCTGAGGCAGCCGGAGTCCGTTCGCACCGTGACACGGAACTGCTTCGCAAGACCGAGCCGCAAGACCTTATCAAGTACGGGCTGATCCCCGAGTTCGTCGGCCGGCTGCCGGTCATGGGCGTGCTCGATGAGCTGGACGAGCCAGCCCTGGTCGAGATCCTCACCAAGCCGCGCAATGCAATCCTCAAGCAATATCAGCGGCTGCTCGAGTACGAGAATGTCCGCCTGCACTTTACGCAGGAGGCGACCGGCGCCATCGCTCGCGAAGCCCTTGCCCGCAAGGTTGGCGCGCGTGGCCTCCGCATGATTCTCGAAGAGTTGATGCTCGACCTGATGTACCACCTGCCGAGCAACAAGAAGGTCCGCGACCTCGAAATCACCAAGGACATGGTCGAGCGCCGCGATCTCTCCCTCAGCTTGCTTGAGAAGGCTGGCTAACGAAGCAACTCGGCACCAGAATCAAAGAGGGCCCGCATCTGCGTGCCCTCTTTTCTTGTGTGAACACAGAGCTCTCAGCCCAATTCCCGACCCTTCTGGCTGCACTCAGAGCTTTGAGTGGCTGCCGTCGCAGAAGGGCTGGTTGCCCGTATGCTTGCAGCCGCACAGGTAAACGGTCTTCGACTCGGTCGCCTCGAACTTCATCGGCGTCATACCGGTTCCCTTATGGCTGCCGTCGCAAAACGGCTGGTTCTTGCTGTGCCCACACGCGCACCAGTGGTAGCTCGTCC
Source organism: Acidobacteriaceae bacterium (assembly GCA_037439805.1). Lineage (GTDB taxonomy): Bacteria > Acidobacteriota > Terriglobia > Terriglobales > Acidobacteriaceae > Telmatobacter. The sequence goes on along the minus strand of JBBIVH010000130.1, from coordinate 4,604 downwards.
CAGCTTCCACCGGCACTGCATAGGGGCCCTTCTGGGCAACAACGGGATCTGCCATCCGAAAACTCTCCTGGAGAAAAATAACTTCGCTGCGACTGCTACTTTACACCATCCTGAGGGCCCGCACGCCTCCACGTCTCTGTAGTCTGAATCACACCGAACTGGCTTGCAGGTCACTGTCGTCCGGCTCTTCTCAGAGCATTCTGATTGCGGGAGGGCAATGAAATGCCGGCCACCGTGTTTGAAAAGACCGCGTCTGTGGAAGATGCTCTTCGCGAAGTCTCCAAAATCCGTTCCAAAGTGTCAGAGGCAGTGGAGGAAGGTGTCCGCACCGCCAACCAGGCCATGAAGCGAAGCCGACACGCCGCAGAGGACCTCATCGAGGATGTGCGCCATTCGGTCAAGCAGCGGCCTATAGAGGCACTCGGCCTTGCATTCGGCGCTGGAATCCTGGCCGGAGGCCTCACCGCCTGGCTGGGATTTCGTCGGCACTGAAGACTGCGCCTTGGTACAACCGCGGGCGACGGCCAGATTCGCGCACGGTCGCCGCCTTGGTCCTTCTCTGTGCAGCCAGGGCTGCAACTTGCTCGCTGCATAGCCCTTAGCCGTCGCAGTGCCCCGCGTGAGCATGGTGTCTCTGCCAGTGGCACTCCGATGCCGCCGTTCCGTCTGCTTGCCTCGCCCAATCGAACCATCCGCTGTACAATCCCAACAAGACCCGCGTATTTTGCCCTGAAGCCAGAGCGGATAACGCGCGTCTAATCTTCAGGTATCCCCAATGACCTCAGCGCGAGAAAAGACCGAGTCCCACAAGCTTCCCATGATGCCCATCCGGGACATGGTGATCTTCCCCTACATGATGACCCCGTTTGTCGTGGGCCGGCAGTCCAGCGTGCGCGCGCTCGAGGAGGCTCTGAACGGCGACCGCAAAATCTTCCTCGCTACGCAGCACGACGCCTCGATCGACGAACCCCACGCCAAGGACATCTATCAGGTTGGCTCCATTTGCAACATCGTGCAGAGCGTAAAAATGCCGGACGGCAACATCAAGGTCCTTGTCGAAGGTGTCGAGCGCGCCAAGTCCATTGAAGTCACCGATCGCGATGGTTTCTTCGTTGCCACCGTGCGAACCGGCAAAACCGATTTTGAGATGACACCTGCTGCCGAGCAACTCATGCAGCGCGTCACCTCGCTCTTCGAGCAGTACGTCAAGCTGCAGCAATCGCTGAATTACGAAACCATCATCGCCTCGGTGCGCATGGACGAGCCCGCCAAGCTGACTGACACGATCGCGGCCAACCTTCAAATCGGCATTGAGGAAAAGCAGGAGCTTCTGGCCATCTTCGATCCCGCCTCGCGCCTGGCCCGCATCGCCGATGTGCTCGACATCGAGATTGAAAAGCTGGACATCGACCGCAACATCCAGTCCCGCGTGAAGCGCCAGATGGAGCGGGCACAAAAAGAGTACTACCTGAACGAAAAGATCAAGGCCATCCAGAAGGAACTGGGCCGTGGCGAAAAAAGCGAGTTCGACGAACTGCGCAAGAAGATTGAATCCGCCGGCATGCCCAAGGAGGTTCTCGAAAAGGCCGTTCAGGAGCTCAAGAAGCTCGAAGCCATGCCGCCCATGTCGGCCGAGTCCACTGTCAGTCGCAACTACATTGACTGGCTGCTCGCCGTGCCGTGGAAGAAGAAATCGAAGGAGACGCGCTCCATCGACTTTGCAGAGAAGGTGCTCAACGAAGACCACTACGGCCTCGAAAAAATCAAGGAACGCATCCTCGAGTTTCTCGCTGTGCGCCAGCTCGTCAAGAATCCCAAAGGCTCGATCCTCTGCTTCGTTGGGCCTCCCGGTGTTGGCAAGACCTCGCTCGGCATGTCCATTGCCAAGGCAACCGGCCGCAAGTTCGTGCGACTCTCGCTCGGTGGCGTGCGCGACGAAGCCGAGATCCGCGGTCATCGTCGCACCTACATCGGCGCTCTGCCCGGCCAGATTATCCAGCACATGAAGCGCGCCGGTACCAAGAACCCCGTCTTCCTCCTCGACGAAGTCGACAAGATGGCCTCGGATTTCCGCGGCGATCCGGCTTCGGCGCTACTGGAAGTGCTGGACCCCGAGCAGAACACCACCTTCCAGGATCACTACCTCGACGTGGACTACGACCTCTCGCAGGTGCTTTTCGTCGCTACGGCCAACGTGATGCACACCATTCCCGCAGCGCTTCAGGACCGCATGGAGGTCCTCCGCCTGCAGGGCTACACCGAACACGAAAAGCTCGAAATCGCAAGGCAATACCTCATCAAGAAACAGCGCGAGCAGACCGGCCTCAGCGAAAAGAACGTCTCCTTCCGCGACGACGCGATTCTCGAAATCATTCGCAGCTATACGCGCGAAGCAGGCGTGCGCAACCTCGAACGCGAGATCGGCAATGTCTGCCGCAAGGTCGCTCGCCGCGTCGTCAAGAAGGGCGCCAAGCACAAGGAAGAACTGACCGCTGCCAACATCGCAGAGTTCCTCGGCGTGCCCCGCTTCCGCGAATCCGAGGTGCATGAGAAGAGCGAAGTCGGCCTCGTCACGGGCCTCGCATGGACCGAAGTCGGCGGCAGCATCCTGTCAACGGAAGTGCAGGTCCTCGACGGCAAAGGCAAGCTCACCATCACCGGCCAGCTCGGCGACGTGATGCAGGAGTCCGCGCAGGCCGCGCTCAGCTACATCCGCGGCAAAGCGCAGGCGCTCGGCCTCAGCCGCGAGTTCTATCGCAACCTCGACATTCACCTGCACGTACCGGAGGGAGCCATCCCCAAGGACGGGCCCTCCGCAGGCATCACCATGGCCACCGCGCTCGCCAGCGCTCTCGCCAGGATTCCGGTGCGCCGCGACATCGCCATGACCGGCGAAATTACGCTGCGCGGCAAAGTCCTGCCCATCGGCGGACTGAAGGAAAAGCTTCTCGCCGCTCTGCGTGCTGGCATCTTCGAGGCCATCCTGCCCAAGGGCAATGAGAAAGACGTAGCCGAGTTGCCCGACAACATCAAGAACTCCATGAAGCTTCATTTCGTGGACACCATGGACGAGGTGCTTGCGCTGGCTCTCGAAGGCCCGCTGCCCGCGCCCATCCCCGCAGAGACTGAGGTGCTGGCCTCCGTCCCAGCATCAGAGTCCGTCACAGGCCCGGTGGCGCGGCAGTAGGCCGCGTCACGGCTCAAGCTCCATGCGCTACTCGACCAGATTTCTGCTCTCGGCCTTGGCCGCCGCACAGTTCCCTGCGCCCGGCATGCCGGAGATTGCCTTTCTCGGCCGCTCCAACGTCGGCAAGTCCAGCCTGCTGAACGCCCTCGTCGGCGACAAAGCCGCGAAGGTTTCTTCCACTCCCGGCCGCACGCGCGCCATCAATTTTTTCCTGCTCTCAGACGAGAAGCAGCGCCCGCGCCTGACCTTCGCCGACCTGCCCGGCTACGGCTACGCGAAAATTTCCAAATCCATCTCCGCAGGCTGGCCCGCCTTCATCGAGCCCTACCTTGCGGAGCGCGCCACGCTTGGCCTCTGCATCTGCCTCGTCGATTCGAACATTCCCCCGCAGGCCAGCGACCGCCAACTCGTCGACTGGCTGCGCAGCGCGGGCCGCTCCTTCGCCGTCGTCGCCACCAAGATCGACCGGCTCAGCGGCAACGAGCGTACCCGCAATCTCGCCGCAATTAAAAAGGCAATGGAACTGGAGGAAGTATTGCCCGTCTCGGCCAAAACCGGCCATGGGCTTCGCGCCCTCTGGACGCTCATCGACAACGTACAGGCCGCGCACCACCCGCATAACGTAGAACCGCGCTAACGCGCAATGGGTTCGGCGCCTGGCGTGAAGATGGACTCCTCGCAGCCCTTCGCGTCGCAAACCTGCATCGTCACGGGCGTCGCAATTTCCCCAGTCTCAACGCTGCGCCGTACACCGTCCACAAAGCGGGCGGCAAACTCCGCATCGGCCGTCAGCAACCGTTCGCCTTTCGCCATGCGCCCCATGTAGCGCGGCGCCCGTGGCAGCCAGTGGCGTGCCGCTCCGGCCTGCACAGGCAGGCACTCCACCGCAAGCGCATCCAGCTTCGGCAGCCACTGAGCCGGCATCGCAGCCACTCGCCAAGACACGCTGACCGCTCCCGGCGCGCGGCCGTCTGAGCCGGCTGGAATCGCTTCACGAAATAGATCAGGTGCGACTCCTCGCTCCGCCATCTCTCGCTCTATCGCCTCGGGAGCAGACGCAACGCAAACGGCAACCGTCTCGCCCTTGCGAATCTCATTCTTCAGAATACGGAGGGCCTCGTCGAGCGAGGTTACCAGAAAATCCACCACGCCATCGCGGATGGCTTGCTTCTGGAAGATCGGATCTGCAGTCGAGGTCAGAGTCGCGGCGCCTGCGATATTGCCGGCAACCACGAAGGCGCGACCCGCTTCGTCCAGCATGCCGGCATAGAGCAGCAGACCGCCAAGTCCCGGTTCTGCTGCTTCCGGCTGCGGCTCCTTGCGCCGCGCCGTCTTCATCAGAGCTGCGTAGCGACCTTCAACTTCTGCAAGGAAAGAGTTGCCCGCCGGACACCGCTGGATGCTGTTCGTCAATCGC
>JBBIVH010000129.1:5923-8050 GCA_037439805.1 Acidobacteriaceae bacterium | reverse complement strand
CTCTTTGATCGCGGCGATGAGATCGTCGTCCAGTCCGGCCCCGAAGGCATTCGCTTCCTGCTCGTCTCAGGAAAGCCGCTGGAGGAGCCCGTCGCCTGGTACGGCCCCATCGTGATGAACACGCAGGCAGAGCTGCAGCAGGCCATGCGTGAACTGCAGAACGGCAGCTTCATCAAGCACCGTTAACGCAAACGCGTCCAGCCGCAAACACGGCTGGACGCAACCTTACGCGTTCTGCGTGCGCACCGGGCGATGCAGGAACCACCGCAACGCCGATCGCCAGTCCCGGCTCGGCGGTGCAGGCGTAAAATCTTCCAGCGCCGCGTGGAGCGCGCCGCGCCGCGCCGGCATCTCCTGCAGCAGCAGATCCGAGGCCTGCACCAAACGGTTCGCATGAAACCACCGCTGCACCGCTTTTTCCTGCAGCAGGTTCGTCACCGCCAGCAGAGACATGCCCAGGTGGTGCGCCATCCACTCGCGCACCAGCTCCGGATTCTCGCGCGACGCGCGATAGTCCGCGGCCTCGTACAATCCGAACGCGCCCTTCCAGCCCGACGCATCCATCTGCCGCAGGTTGCGCAGCGCCTCGCGCGTGTCCACGCCCAGCGCCAGAAAGCTTGAATAGGGAGAAACCACCGGGCCTGCCGTCGCATCTTCGCTCAACGCCATCTGCGGCACGCCATACGCGTGGTAGCCGTAGTGCCGGTGCTCGTTGCGCGTCGCATTCCCTGATTCGGAGATGCCCCAAGGAATTCCGAAGGTCCGCGCAAAAGCGCGCTGCGCCTCCACGCACGCTCTCTGCGTCCGCGCCAGCAGAGTCTCGGCATCGCTGCGCATCCACAGCGTGGGCATCAGGTACTCAAACATCGTGCCGGTCCACGAACACAGCACAAAGCGTCCGAAGGCCTGCGTGTGTTGGCGCGCCAGCTTGAACCAGCTCTGCTGCGGCAGTTCTCCGCGCGCCACCGCCAGAAAGGTTGCCATGCGCGCCTCGGATGCCAGCAGGTCATAGCAGGCTTCGTGCCGCTTGTGCGACCGCACGCTGTAGCCAATCGAGAGCAACCCGCGCGCCGGGTCGGCAAGGAACGCAAAGTCCGTTTCCGCCGCAATGCGCTCGGCCATCTGCGCCACTGTCTCCACGCGCCCGGCCAGCGATCGCAGATTCGCCTGCGCCACCGGCAGCGCCGCGCGCAGTTGCTCGCCCAGCGACTTCAACATTGGCTTGGCCGTGATAGCACTCCACACCCGGCTCAGACGGGTGCTCAGCGCCTGCGTAAAGCCGATGATCTCTTCAAACGACATCGACTCCGCCTCTTCGCCAATCGCCGGCTGCAGCATCGCGCGGATTGGCGCATACTCCGGCAGCATCCACGGCAGATAATCGCGCAGCAAAATCAGAATCGCCGTCACCCGCTGATGCGCCTCCGCCAGCCACCAGCGCGTCTCGGAGTGCTCATCGGCAGCTGCGGAAGCGGCCGACAAGACGGCCTGCGCCGCGGGCAGCCACGCAATCCACTCCTGCGTCGTCGCCGTGGGCGAAGGCAGCACCTGCCCGCTCAGCGGCACTGCCAGCGTCGGCTCCAGTTCCATCTGGCGCCAGTAGGTGCGTACGCCTGCAAACAGTTCGTGATGCAGCAGCGGCTTCTTCAGCAGCTCCTGCGCGCCCGAGTGCAGCGTGTACAGCGACGCCACGAAGTTGCCGCTGTCTACCGACGACACAAACGGGTCCGCGTCCAGTGGCAGCAGCGTCTTCGTGTCGTACCAGTTGAAGAGGTGCCCGCGATGCTTCGCCAGCCGCGCAATCACCGTCAGGCTGTTCTGCGTCAGCGCCACGCACTCCGGCGCCGTGATGAAGCCCAGCGCGCAGGCAGCCTGCCGCGCATTCAGCAGCAGCCCCACATTCGTGGGCGAAACGCGCGCTGCTTCCGTGAATCCCTCTTCCATCACATTGTCGGGAATGAGGAAGTTGTGTCGCTCCGTTCCGAAGTGCTCAAAGTAGCGCCAGATGCGCAGCGCATGTCCGCGCAGAAACGCAGCATCCGCGCGCTTCAGGGGCTTGTCCTCGCGCGGTGGCTTGTTCAGCCATAGCGGCACAAGAAAGGACAGCGCCCACAACCCCAGCACCGG
>JBBIVH010000129.1:0-5823 GCA_037439805.1 Acidobacteriaceae bacterium | reverse complement strand
AAAAGCAAAAACACCAGCGGCACAATCGTCCAGTAGAGCGCGCCGCCCGGCAGCCCCAGCCAGCCCGCGATAAACAGAACCACCAGCGCGGGGTCCACCAGCGACCGCCGAAGATTGTCGAAGATCTTCCACCGCGAAATATCCGAGATCGGGTTCCGCACGCGCTTACCCGACTCCTCCGGCACGCGCGAGAAGATCCACTGCACAATCTGCCAGTCGCCGCGCATCCAGCGATGTTTGCGCCGGCTGTACGCGCTGTAGTGCGAAGGATAATCGTCGATCACCTCCACATCGGTCACCAGGCCTGCGCGCGCGTACGCGCCTTCAATCAGATCGTGGCTCAGCAGCGAGTTCCTCGGGAAACGCTTGTCAAGCACTGCATGCAGCGTCGCCACCTCATAGATGCCCTTTCCGGTGAATATGCCTTCGCCAAACAGATCCTGGTATGCATCCGAGACCGCGCGCGAGTAAATATCAAAGCCCGTCTGGCCTGAGTAGAGCCGCGCCAGCCGCGAGCGCGAGGCTGACTCCACCGCAATCCCCACTCGCGGCTGCAGAATCCCATAACCCGCCGTCACGATGCGCGTCTTCGGATCGATAATCGCCTGGTTCAGCGGATGCGCCATCGCGCCAATCAGCTTTGCCGCAGCGCCGTGCGGCAGTTGCGAGTCCGAGTCCAGCGTCAGGATGTAGCGCACATCATGCAGCGCATCGACCTTGCCTGCCTTGATCGGGAACGCGTCGTACTCGCCCATCAACAGCTTGTTCAGGTCCAACAGCTTGCCGCGCTTGCGCTCCCATCCCATCCACACGCCCTGCCGCCGGTTGTATTGGCGGTGCCGGTGCAGCAGCATGAAGCTGCCGTTGCCCACCGCGTCGTACTTTGCGTTCAGCTCCTCCACTAGGCGAATCGCGAGCTCCACCATCGGATGCGAATCGTTCTCATGCGGCTTCGTCACCGAGTCCGGCAGGTCCGTCAGCAACGCAAAGTGAAGATGCGGATCGTGATTGGCAAGGAAGCGAATCTCGAGATCCGCCACCAGCCCACGCACCTGCTCCTCGTTCAACAGCAGAGACGGAACCGCGACCAGCGTTGTGCACGAAGCAGGAATCGAATGGCTGAAGTCCAGCTTCGGCAGCGGCTCCGGATCGAAGAGCGCGGTGATGATCGCATTCATCAGGTCCACCGCGCCCTGCATCGCCGGCAGGGCTAACAGCACTGTCGCCACCATCAGGCTCAGGTAGCCGCTCGTGTGCGGCAGCAACGGAAACAGAACAGCGGCCATCAGCCCCAGCGTGATCAGCAGAATGCCGGTGATGAACACATCGTCAGCCTGCGCGCGCATGTTGGCACGAGTCCGCTCCACCCACCGCGGGTGGTAGCCGACTCGCCGCGCCAACTCCGAAAATCCCTTGTCCAGCAGGTAATAGCCAATATGGATGCGCCGCTGCTTCATCCGCGAGTCGCCCGAGTTCAGCGAAGCGCATCCTCGCGCGAGATCCAACGCGATTCCCGCAACCTGCACCTCCGAGCAATCCGAGTGGCGCGCGATGTGGGCGACGCGCCGCCTGTAGAACTCGCGGCTCTCAAAGTCCATGGGCTCGTACGTGCCCGCCGGGTCCAGACGCAGCGTGGCGTCGAACACAATCAGCGGCTCCAGCAGCGCCGTCCAGTCCGTATGGTGAAGCTGCCGCAGACTCTTCAGATGCGCCTGCACGCGTTCATCGTCCGGAGCGCCCGGCGTCTGGAGAACTCCCGGCAGCTCCTCCAGCAGGAACTCAAGCAGCGCCAGCTTCAGGAACGCAGGCAACTGCCACAACTCGCCGACAGTCAGCACCTCGCTCACCTGTAGTGCGCGGACAAACTCACTCAGCGTCTCTTCTGCAAAAATCAGGTCCGCAGCGCGCAGATAGAGCTTCGCAAGCGCAGCAATCCTCGGCCCGGCCTGCTGCGCGGGTCTCATGACCCTGGGAATCCTCGAAACCTCCCGCTCGCTGTCTTTCAGGCACAGCGCCGCCGCGCGCATCAGCCGCAGGTTCGAGCGCACATCCAGAAGAACGGCGCTGCGTCCCTGCGCTTCGCCTTGCTCCGTCATTCCCGCGTACGCGCGCGATACCTTCTGCTCAATCGCCGCCACGCCCTGTCGCGCCGCCTGCACACGATGCGCCACGCTGTACTTCGTCCGCGGCCGGTACACCACGTCCCACGCGCTGGCCTCTCGCACTGCATCGGCGAAAAGACCAGGGGAAGTCTCCTCGAATAGGCTGTCCTTGTCCGTCATCGGTTTCTCATCCTTCATCGCGAGCCTCAGCGATAACTCGCGGCTTGCATCTCAAACATGGCGGCGTAACGCCCGCCCAACGCCATCAATTGCGCGTGACTGCCTTCCTCCACAAGATGCCCGGCCTCCAGCACCACAATGCGATCGGCCATCCGCACCGTCGAAAAACGATGCGAAATCAGCAGCGCCATCTTTCCACGCGTTAACTCAGCAAAGCGCTCAAATACTTCCAGCTCGCTGCGCGCATCCAGCGACGCCGTCGGCTCATCCAGAATCAGCAACTGCGCATCGCGCAGATACGCACGCGCCAGCGCCAGCTTCTGCCACTCGCCGCCCGAAAGGTCCACGCCGCCCTCAAAGCGGCGACCCAGCATCTGGTCGTAGCCCCCCGCAAGCTTCGCCACCACGCCCGCCGCCAGGCTCTTCTCCGCTGCGTACTCAATCTCATCCAGCGTGTGCGGCAACTCGATGCGACCCACCGCGATGTTCTCTCGCGCCGTCATCTCATAGCGCATGAAGTCCTGAAAGATTACGCCAATCGCTGCGTGCAGATCCGCCAGATCGTATTCGCGCAGGTCTACGCCATCCAGCAGTATCTGTCCTTCCGTCGGGTCGTAGAGCCGCGTAATCAGCTTCACTATCGTCGTCTTGCCCTGGCCGTTCTCGCCAATCAGCGCCACGCGCTCGCCCGGCTGCAGCGTAAAGTTGAAGTGGCTCAGTACCCGCCGCTTCGTCCCCGGATACACAAACGACACATTGCGAAACTCGAAGCCCCGCTCGATCCGCTCCGGAATCGGCAGCCCGTTTTCCTTCGACTCCACGCGCGGCTTCATCGCGAAAAACGCCAGCAGGTCCGTCAAAAACAGCGCCTGATCCGCCACGCCCGAGGCCGTCGAAAACGCCATCTGGATATTCGCCATCGCCTGCATGATCGCCGTCGTAATCAGCGTCAGGTCGCCGATGGTGTATCGGCCCTGAATCGTCCTCCAGATGCTGAACGCGTACGCGCCGTAGTAGCCCAGTTGCCCCAGAATCGCCAGCACGCCGCCCCAGAACAGCCGCCTCCGGCTCAGGCTCACATTCTCGTGATAGATCTGCAGCGAAAGCGCCTCAAATCGCTTGGTCAGATACTCGCTCAGGTTGAAGAGCTTCAGCTCCTTCGCTGCTTCTTTGCTGCCCCCCACCTGCCGCAGATAATCCATCTGCCGCCGCGCCGGCGTCTGCCTGAAGTTCTTCGCGTACGTCAAAAATGCAAAGTGGCTCTCGCCCAGAAACGCCGGCAAAATTCCCGCCACCAGCAGAAGCAGCAGCAGCGGCGAGTACCACATCAGCAGCACTGAAAACGCAATCGCCGTCACCGTCTGCTGAATCAGCCGCCCCATCTGCTGAATCATTGCCAGCCGGTCCGTCGCCTGCACCCGCGCGCGCTCCAGCCGGTCATAGAAGACCGGGTCCTCATAGACGGTCACATCCAGCGCCGCCGCCTTGCGCATCACCTCCACGCTCACATGATGCGTGTAGCGATCCGCCAGCAATTGATCGAAGTAGTCCACCGAGCGCGACAGGATGCCGATGAGCACGGCCAGCACACCCTCGCCCGCCACCAGCCACCAGAAATGCTGCGGCAGCGGCAGATGATGCCCAATCCGGTTCACGCCGTCGATGATGAACTTGGCGATGATGCCAATCCCCATCGGCAGAAACGCCGCAACCATCCGGATCGTGATGTTCCAGAAGACCACCCACGGTCCCGACTCCCACACGAAATGCAGCACCGGAGGCACATTCTTCAGTGCGCTCAACCGGTCACGCCACGCATGGCCCGGCATCCCCGGCTGCTCTGCCGGCTTGCTGCTCGTTTGACCTTTGGATGGGGAGGCGCTCATGGTCGAGGATCTGGTTCCTTTCGGGAACTGCCGGCAGGCACAACAACGCTTCGACGCGCTGCGCCTGCATCCTGAACCAAGGCTTGAGTGGCGCTCTCTTGGGATCGGCGCCTTTGTGAACGACTACATCGCAACTGGCCTTATTGTAGGCCTCTGAGCAAGAAAGAGATAGCTGAAATTCCCCGCGCTCGCAGGCAACCCGATTCCGGCTTTCTGCAACTTGCCCGGCTCAGTCCGCCTGCGGCTTCGGCACATACGTCTTGAATCCCGCCCGCTGCATGCCGCGCTGCGCCTCGGCGTTCTTCATGAACGTCTCCCACACAAACCCCGTCCGCGCATTCTCCGCCATCAGCATCGTGATGCCCGTGTCAATCCCAATCACGTCCGTGTCATACCAGTCCGTCAGCGGATTGAACGCATCTACAAACCCATACCGGCACCACGCATTCGGATAGTGGTCATGAATCGTCCGCAGCACGCGCATCGTCGCCTGCGGCAGAAACGGCAGCGACCCGCCCGCCGCCGCCGGCACAATCGTCCCGTCAATCGGCCCCATCTCCGGCGGCCCGCCCCACACCACATACCCCTTCGCCGAGTCCGACGCCGTAATCCCCCACAGCGCATTGCTGTAATCCGGAAACTGCTCGTTCAGCTCCAGGCAGAACCGCCGGTGCACATCCGTCGCAATCACCGAGTTCTGAAAGTAGTCCGCGTACTCGTCTTTCTTGTTCCTGAAGTCAAACCACGCCTGCGAATACTGGTGCACAAACAGCGGCGCAAACGACCCCACATAGCGCAGCCCGTCATACTCAAAGGTCGTGCGCTTCCACTTGTGCCACGCGTCATCCGGCAGCGGGTGCGTCGCCGACCCCAGCCCCAGCAGATACATCATCATCAGCTCGCTGTAGAGGTCCCACCGCGACGGCAGAAACCCAAACTCCGGCGTCCATCCCTGCGCCAGCAGACCCGTATCCTCTGAGAGCCACGTCCACTCCACGCGGTCAAAAATCGCCTGCGCCAGTTGCGAAATATCCCGGTCCTTGAAGTGCTGCTTGCACATCAAAATCCCGCACAGCAGCATCGCCGTGTCCACCGACGAGGCCTCCGAGTCCCACACCCGCTCGCCCGTGTTCATGTCCGCAAAGTGAAAGAAGAACCCGCGATGCGTCGGCAGCTTGTGCCAGATGAACGAGAGCGCCTGAATCACCCGCAGCCGCGCCTCCGCCCGGCTCACAAACCCGCGCTTCTCGCCAATGCAGATGGCCGTCAGCCCAAAGCCCGTCGACGCAATGCTCGCCACCGTGCTCGTATCCTGCGCGCGCACGTTGCAGCGATCCTTAATCAGCCCCGTCTGCGGATGCGCCTGCTCCCAGAAGAAGAGAAAGTTCGCATGTTCCAGGTCATTCAGAAACGCATCGTCCTCCGGCGTCAGCGCCGAGGGATGCGGCGGCGGCGCCGGCTTGGTATGCGGCGTGATGCGCTGGTTCTGCGCCCCGCCCGCCGCACTGCCCGCCCCACTCCCTGATTGCGACGGCTTCAGCGCAGCGGCCTGCGCCAGCGGCAAGCCCAGCCCCGCCAGCGCCATCTGGCGCAGCAGCGCCCGCCGCGAACGGCTCAGTGTTTCTGGTTCTGCTCTCTCGTCGTCCCGCATGGGT
>JBBIVH010000128.1:6157-8076 GCA_037439805.1 Acidobacteriaceae bacterium | reverse complement strand
ACACCACTGCCTTGTCAAAAGGTTCTGCCCAGCCAGAATCGCACCTGCAACGGCTCGACGGGATGGAAGACGTCTGTGAAGGCGGGTGCGGCTGTCGGCGTAATCTGCGACTCGTAGGCGTAGTCGATGTCGTGATCGTAGCGGTTCAGCAGATTCAGGCACTCTGCCGCCAGCCGCCACCGCTTGTTGATTTGGTAGCCGGCCTGCGCATTGATCAGCAGCGTCGATCTGGAACGAAAAATTGCATCGGAGGTCAGGTTGCGCGGGCCAAAGTTGCGCAGGCGCACGCTCGTCGAAAAGCCTTTGTAGTCGTGCAGCGTGATGCCCGACGCAATCACCACTCCAACCGCTTCCGGCACCCATCTGCCGCCGGGGCTGTTCGGTGCGGCATCGGCTGTGTCGATTGTCGTAAAGAGCGCTCTCGAGTCTGCAATGTCAAAATCAATCGCCAGATGTTCCCTCGGCGTGTAATAGTTCGCCCACTCGATGCCATAACGATCGCTCGGCTCTGCTGACGCAACCGTACCTCCCGTGTCGCCATCCTGCTGCAATTCCGAGGCGCTGTGCAGGTACCAGATTGAAAGGGTGCTTTGCAGATGCGGAACTGCCTCCGTGCGCGCGCCAATTTCCGCGCCCTTGGTGGGGACCAGCGGCGGAATTCTCGCGACCGGCGTATTCGGGTAAGGATTGGCCGCCGAAACCGGCTGGACAGTTTGCGTCGTTCCCCGCCCATCGTTCGAGTGAAAGCTGAATCCGCCCTCTACATAGAACTCGGTCTTCGACCACGGACCGAAGATCAAGCTCAGTTTCGGACTCGGCAGCACTTTGCTTGCCGTGCCGGTATTCGCAGGCGTAACAAGGCTCGTCACGTCGAAGGATTCGAGGTCGCCGCGCATCCCCGCGTCCGAGCGGAATTTCCCCGACCAGCGGACTTTGTTCTCTGCGTAGAAGCCCACCTGCGTGTCCGAAAAGCGGTCGGCTTCCGTGGTGAGAGGCAGGATGGTTCCGGCGGAGAAGTCGTCTTTCTCTACGCGCGTACGATCTTCCGTCTGGAAAAGCCCGTTGTGAATCCAGTCGTTGCGTCCCTGCAGACTGACGGAATTGGCCATCTCGCGGCCGAGCCACCGGTTGAAAAAGGTGTGGCGGAGATCGAACCCACCCACCCAGCGACGATCCTTTTGTTCGAACTGGTCCCCGCGAACATGGTCGGTCAGGTAGTAAGTGAAGTCGGAGAATAAATCGAGGTCGTAATAAAACCCGTAGCCCATCAGCATCGTCTGGGAGCTTGTGCCCTGTCGATGCCACTCGCCCTGCAGGCTATACCGCTGCGAATTGCCGCCGTCAGTCGGGTTCAGCGTGCCGAAGAAACCCACAAGCGGAACTGCATTCGCGGCGATCTGATCGCTCGAATGCCATGTTCCGTGATAACCGCGGGCTGTCATGCTGAAACCCTTGGCGTCGTCTCCCATGCTGTAGGTCATCAGACCGTTGAACTTGGAATAGTTGTCCGGATGCGTCCACGGCCCGTTATCGTGATACGCCTCTCCGCCGTACAGTAAATTCCCCGCTCCCAGCTTCTCTGATGCACCGAAGACGGTCCGCCCGTAGCCAAACATCCCGCCTTCCACCTGGACAAAGTTCCGGGGCAACGTGTTGAAAAACTCCATGTGCGCAGATCCTGCTGAGCCATAGTTGCCGACATCGGCATCATACGGACCCTTCTCGTAATTGATCCGCTTCACAAGCTCCGGGATGACGATGTTCATGTCGGAGTAGCCTTCGCCATGCGCATGCGAGGGAAGGTTCAGCGGCATGGCGTCGATAAAGATGGCAAAGTCCGTGCCATGGTCCAGATTAAAGCCGCGCAGAAAATACTGATTGGCTTTGCCGCCCCCGGCGTGTTGCGTGATGATGACGCC
>JBBIVH010000128.1:0-6057 GCA_037439805.1 Acidobacteriaceae bacterium | reverse complement strand
GCGTGCAGTCCAGAGATCGTGAAGGAGCCGCTGCGGTTCGATTGCGTCGTTCTCTGCAGCGCGCCGCTCAGCCCGCGAAGCAGCACAGTCGCCCCTCCAATCGCCGCGCCAGATGTGTCCACAACCGTTCCCGATAACTGAACCAATTCGGCCTGGTCGTTGACCTGACCGGACACGAGAGGCGCTCCGATAAGAAAACAGCAAAGCAGTATTACAAACTCAGCAATCGTGCTACGAATAGTCAAAGTTTCCCCTTGCTCAAATCCTCGGATCCGCTTGAACGCTTTAGTGCTTGTGACCTTTCGTCTTTGCGCGAGGATGCCCCGCTGCCGGCTGCGCCACGGTCATGACCAGTCTTCCGTGCTGCACGCCCTTCAGGCCAATCAGGCGTCCCGCGAGTTCTTCCACTTCTCTGGATCTGCCATGGACGATGAGCACTTCGAGACACGTATCGTGGTCCAGATGCGCATGACTCGTGGAAACCACCAGTTCGTGATGGGCGTGCTGAAGTTCGGTCAGCTTCTCGGTCACGCCGTGCGCGTGGTGATCGTAGATGAGCGTCAGTGTCCCTGCCACGATCTCATTCGGCCTGGTTGTTCGCTCGGCGACCAGGCGATCGCGAATCAGATCGCGAAAAGCTTCGGACCGGTTCGTGTACCCCAGTCGCGCAATAAAGTTGTCGAAGCGCTGAAGAAGATCGGAATCGAGCGCAACTCCGATCCTGCTGAGGACGCCCATCGTCCCTCCTTGAAAAATCGCTGCGTAGGAATACAAATTTCGACAGTAGCACGATCATGCAATTCGTGCCACGACTCCTATGATTCCTGTGCAGGGGGTACCGCCGGTAGGATGGCGATCACAGTTGATGACGCCAGGCTGTGCCACAACAGAAGGCGGATGGCCCCGGTCCCTTCAGCCTCACCACACCACGAATGAAAGTGCCCCCGGTCTCTCGCGTTTGGAGATCTGGAAACGCGCGCATAACCACTCAAGCGCGACAATGAATAGCTCCACACACACACCACGGCCCACCCCGCGCAAGGCAAATCGCCATGCCAAGGTGGGCCGCTGATCTTCGCTTCTCTCGTCGCGCTTACTGCTGCGGCTGCGCCGGATTCGGTGGCGTCGCAGGCTCAGCAGCCTTCGGCGCCGTCGCCGGTTGCGCAGGCTGCGTCGGCTGTGCAGTTCCCGGCGTCACCGGCGGATGCCCCGGCGGCATCGGCGCGCCCGGATGGCCCGGCATCCCGCCGCCCATCATCCCCGGATGCCCCATCGGCATCTGCATCTCCTTCTGCTCCACCAGCTCCACATCGAAAATCAGATCCGCCTTCGCGGGAATCCCAGGATGCGCCGCGTCCGGGCCCGGCCGTCCCTTCGCGCCATACGCCAGTTGCCACGGAATGAACAGGCGCCGCTTGCCGCCCACGCGCATCCCGCCAAATCCCTGGTCAAACCCCGGAATCACCCGCCCGAATCCCTGCGGAAACGCAATCGGCTCCGCATCGCCCAGCTTCGGCTTTCCGTCTTCGCCCAGCACCGGCTTGCCGTCCTTGTCCATCACCGGCTGCCGCGGATGGTCATACGACGAATCGAACTTGTGCCCGTCCGCCGCCAGCCAACCTGTGTAGTGCACTCGGTAGATCCAGTTCGGCTGCGCCGGCTCGCCCGTCCCAATCTTGATGTCCTGATACCGCAGCGCAAACGCCGTCTTCGTCACCGCATGAACCGGCGGCACACCCGGCGGCAGCTTCGTCGTCGTCGATGCAGCCGCTGTATGCGCTGTCCCTGTCTTTGCGCCCGTCGCCGGCTTCGCCGTACTCTGCGCCTGCGCCGCCATCGCGCCCATCATCAAAGCCAGAAAAAATGCCGTTCTTCTCATCCAGACAACTCCCTCATCGTTCTCATCGCGAGTCTAGCAGTCAGCCCCCTCGCGCGCTTCAGGCTGCACGGCCCGCATCCCTCAGCGCTTGCCCACCCGCGTCTCGTTGCCCTTCGCCATCAACGTCCAGTGCGTCTTGTCGGTTGAGAACTCCTGCCGGTACTCAATCCGGTTCTCGCCCGTCCACACATTCACCACGCGAAAGTACGTCGTCACGCCTCCCTCCGTCATCTGCCAGGGAAACGTCCACACCGCGCCGTCCATCGTCATCGTTCCATGTCCCGGCTCCGCCCCGCCCGCCGGAATCTGGTAGCTGTGATACACCTTTGCCGCAGCGTCATAGGTAAAGACCAGCAGCACCTTCGAGTCGCCATCCACATACTGGTTGCACGCGAAATAGCCGCCGCTCATCCAGCAGTCGTTGCGCAGCACCGTATGCTCGCGTCCGGCCTTGCTCTGCGCCGTCGCATAATGCTCCGTCTCCACCTGCCACGTGCCCGCATAGGCTCGCATCGCCTCCACGCCCGTCGCCGGCGTTTGCTGCGCCGCCATCGCTCGGCTCATCCATGCAACCAGAATCACCGCCCCAACAGCCGCTTTCTGCATCCATCCTGTCATCCGCATCCTCCAGTTGCCGCAGTGTGCTGCGATTCTATCTTCTGCACACGCAGCGCACTCAAAACCCCGCCAGCATCCCCGCCAGCAGCGCCGTCCGCGTCGCCAGATGCTCCATCACCACATGCTCGTGGCTTGCGTGCGCGCCCTCGCCCACCGCGCCCATCCCATCCAGCGTCGGCACGCCCAGCGCCGACGTAAAATTCCCATCCGACGCGCCGCCCGTCGCCGCTTCCTCCAGCGCCAGCCCCAGCTCCGCCGCCAGCGCCCGCGCACGCTCAAACAGCTTCACCGTCCCGCGCGTGCGCTCCATCGGCGGCCGGTTGATGCCACCCGTCACCGTCAGCCCGCAGCGTTTGTCCTTCGCCTTCAGCCCCGCAAATCGCCGCTCGATCCGCGCTCCATCGCCCTTGCGCGCAATCCGCACATCCACCTCGGCCCAGGCCTCCGCCGGCACCACGTTCGACTTCGTCCCGCCGCCCACCACGCCCACGCTCACCGTCAGCCCGCGCTTCAGGTCGGCCCACCCGCTCACTGTCTCCACCACGCGCGCCAGCTCGCGCACCGCGCTTGCGCCTTTGGTGAAATCCACCCCCGCATGCGCCGCCACGCCCTGCACGTCAATCCGCCAGTTGCCCGTGCCCTTGCGCGCCGTCTTGTACGCCAGCCCCTGCGCCGGCTCCAGCACATACACCGCCGCGCACTCCCGCGCCAGCCGCTCCGTCACCGGCCGCGACACCGGACTGCCCACCTCTTCTTCGCTGTTCAGCAGCAGCACCACCTCGCGCTCCAGCATCCGCGCTTCTTCCAGCATCTCCACAGCGGTCAGCGCCATCGCCACGCCGGCCTTCATGTCCAGCGTCCCCGGACCCCACAGCCGCCCATCGCGCACCCGGCACGGCATCGTCTTCAGCGTACCCAGCGGCCACACCGTGTCCAGATGCCCCAGCAGCATCACCGCTTTCTCAGCACCTGCCTTGCCGCGCCGCCCAAACCGCGCCTCCAGCACATCGCCAAACGCCCGCTGCCGGTGCAGCTTCACCCGCCCGCCCAGCACCCGGCACTCCGCCGCCGCCAGCGCAACGCACGCATCCACCGCCGCCTTGTCGTCCGACGGCGACTCCGCCTCCACCAGCCGCCGCACCCGTTCCACCAGTGCCGCCTCTTTGCGCCGCGCCCCCGCCAGCAGCGCCCGCATCGGCACTCCAATTTCGTCGCTCCCCGTCATTCCATCCCCTTCGATCTGTCCATCCTTCACTGCGCCGGCAGCGCCTCCACTCGCGCCATCAGCCTCCGCCGCGCCGCCACGTGCGCAGTATCCTTCTTGCGCCCATCGAGCTCGTGCAGAAACGCAAAGTACGCTTGGTAGATATCCCCCTCAGGCAAATCCTTCGCGGTCGGAATCAAAACTCCCAGCATCCCCAGCAGTCTCCGCGTCCGCGTGTCGTCCGCCGGAACCTCCGGCCCATAATGAATCGTGCGCGGATACGGCGAATTGATCTGCCCCTCGCAGAGCCCCTGCAGAGAATTCCACGGCGCCGTGCCCACCGGATCAGTCAGCCGTTTGCACAGCGCAATTGTCTGGGTCTCCGTCGCCACCTTGAAGACACACCAGTTCCGCATCCCCGCTCTCTCCGTCGCCAGCGGCATCTCCGCAGGAATCTTCTCGCACCAGCGCCAGTCCATGGACCGCATCGCCGCCAGATCCGACAGATACGCGCCATCCACCGCATCGCCGCCCTTCATATCCAGCGGCGCGTCGATTGGCCCAATCAATCCTTCAATTCTCGTCAGCAGCTCCGCCTGCGCTACAGACCCCGGCGTTACCACCTCTGTATTGCCGCCCTCGTTGACTCGGCCCACCTTTAGGCCAACCCGGTCCGTCAGCCCCCGGTAGAGATCCTTCGCCTGCACCAGCGCCGCCGTCACGCCCTCCGTCTGCAGCGTATCCGGGTCATACCCCATCTCCTGAAAGTACTGCACCAGCTCATCCGGAGCTATCCCAGGTCCGCCCCGTTCATGTCGCCGCGCCTGTCCCACGCACGACCACATCGACGTCTGGTGCACCAACACGCTCACCGCGCCCAGCCGCTTCACCTCCCAGCACAGCCACGGATTCCCCGTATTCCCCGCAATCGTCTCGTAGCAACCCGAGCGCACATACTCCGCCGCAAAATCAATCCCCGGCCCCGCCTGCGCCGTCCACGGAATCTTCCGGCACAGCGCCGGTGCATTCAACTCCGCAGCCATGTATGCATAGAACAGCTCATCCCGGTTCGCCGGCCGCATCCCCGCCAGCTCATCGCGAAGACTCTGAAGACCCAGCAACTCCGCCATCACCAGGAACGCGGCCACCACAATCAGGCCGCGCCATCGCACCATCGCCCACTTTGTAATTGCACTCAGCACAGGCCACAATTCTATCCGCGGGTCACGCCCTCTCGCGCCACCCTCCCTTCGTCAGCCGCATCCAACCCGGCAACCCCGGTGCTGCGCCGCTGCGCAGACTGCCCGGCGGCGTCTATCCCGCAACTTGCTGATTCCAAATTCCAAAACGCAATCGCCCTCTCTCTCCAATTGTTACAATTCTGTCATTTTCGACGCAAAGTGTGGCTAAATTACCACAGGACGCCGTTGCCCCTTCGCGTCTAACCTAACGGTTGCGCAAGTTTTCCACAGCAGGAGCAGTCCTTTTGGCATCACCCGCACACCTGGAGCAGACCCTCGCCGAGCCCCTGGAATTCTCCGGGGTCGGCCTGCACTCCGGCGCGCCCGTCACCATGCGCCTGCTCCCCGCGCCTGCCGGCTCCGGCATCGTCTTCCGCCGCACCGACCTCGACAACTTCGAAATCCCCGCCATCAGCCGCAACGTCGCCAAGGTCAGCTACGCCACCAGCCTCATGCGCCAGGGCGTGCTCATCTCCACCACCGAGCACCTGCTCTCCGCCTTCATCGGCATGGGCGTTGACAACGTCATCGTCGAGCTCGACAACCTCGAGCTGCCCATCCTCGACGGCAGCGCCCAGCCCTACGTCGAAGCCTTCCAGCGCACCGGCATCCGCGCCCAGCGCCGCCGCCGCGAGTCCATCCGCGTCCTCAAGCCCGTCGAAGTCCGCGAAGGCAACAAGTTCATCGGCGTCTACCCCGGCACGGGCTACCGCATCGACTACACCATCAACTTCCCGGCCCCCATCGGCCAGCAAAAAGCCAGCGTCGATCTCGCCGCCGAAACCTACGGAGCCCTCATCGCCGCCGCGCGCACCTTCGGCTACAAGGCCGATGAGCAGCGCCTCCGCGATATGGGCCTTATCCGCGGCGCCAGCACAGAGAACGCCATCGTCCTCGGCCCCAAAGGCCCTGAAAACGGCCCGCTGCGCTTCCCCGATGAGTACGTCCGCCACAAGGTCCTCGACCTCATCGGCGATCTCGCCCTCGCCGGACGCCGCATCGAGGGCCACGTCGTCGCCGAACGCGCCGGCCACTTCATGCACACCGCCCTCGTCTCCCGCCTCCTCAAAGACCGCTCCGCCTGGGAGCTCGCCAACGTCCCCGTCGAGCATTCC
>JBBIVH010000127.1:2925-8099 GCA_037439805.1 Acidobacteriaceae bacterium | reverse complement strand
GTGCGTCTCAAGCGCCAGTATTTTCACCACGATTGAGGTTCTCATGTCCGGCCATTCGAAATGGGCCACCATCAAGCACAAGAAGGGCGCGCTCGATGCCAAGCGCGGCAAGATCTTTACCCGGCTGATTAAGGAAATCACCATCGCTGCCCGCGCCGGCGGTGACCCGGACGGCAACCCCCGCCTGCGCACCGCAGTGCTCGCCGCCAAGGCAGAGAACATGCCCGCCGACAACATCAAGCGCGCCATTCAGCGCGGAACCGGCGAGCTGGAAGGCGCGATCTACGAGGAAATCACCTTTGAGGGCTACGGCCCCGGCGGCGTGGCCATCATTGTCGAGGTCACCACGGACAATCGCAATCGCACCGTCAGCGAAATTCGCCACTGCTTCTCAAAGAACGGCGGCAATCTTGGCGAATCCGGCTCAGTCCGCTTCATGTTCTCGAAGAAGGGCATCATCGCCGTGGAGAAGTCGGCTGCCACTGAAGAGCAGTTGATGAACATCGTGCTCGAACACGGCGGCGAAGACCTCAACGACGAGGGCGATACCTGGGAGATCCTCACCGATCCCTCCGCCTTTGAAGCAGTTCTCAATGCGGTCAAGGCAGCCAACATTCCCACCGTCATGAGCGAGGTCACCATGATTGCTTCGACGTACACCAAGCTGGAAGGTCCCGCGGCCGCCCAGATGGTCCGGCTGCTCGAAGCGCTCGAAGACTTCGACGATACCCAGAACGTCTACTCCAACTTCGACATGGATGCCGCGCAGATGGAACAGGTAGCCGGCTGAGGCCAGCGGCAACGGGCATTCGCAAGGGCCGCCCGTTAGTGGCGGCCTTTTTATGGAATCTATGTGCTCCTCGTGCAGAAGGGAACTTTCTTGACTCGAAATACGCTGCTTCTTCTTGGTATGGCCCTCCTCACCAGCAGCGCGGTTGCCCACGCGCAAATGCCTGCGTCCAGCGCCCTCGACCCTGTCGCCCAGGTCCGGAATCAACGCAGTTGGGAAGTTGGCCCAATTGCGAACTGGGGCACTGGCCTCGGCAATCGCGATAACTTCAAGTTCTTCTTTGCGGGCGTTGAGGCGGGCAAAGTCCTCACGCCGGTTCTTCATGCCGGAATCTTCAGTGGTCAATTCGGACTCGCCGGCAACATCATTCCCTTCTGGCAGGCGTACACCCCGCCGCCTCACATCCAGACCTTCACCTATAAGGGCGAGCCTTTTCAGGCGCAGGTGGGCGGCGGCACGTTCACTGGCGTCAGCATCACACCAGTGATCTTCCGCTGGAACTTCTTCACCCAATCGCGGCGCATTCAACCGTGGTTCCAGGCCGCAGGCGGGATCATCTACACCACGCACAAGTTTCCACCGGACCAGTTGGTTCCCCACGGCACACCCGGCGGAACCTCGGTCTTCAACTTTTCCCCACAGGGTGGCGGGGGCATTCATTACTTTCTCCGGCCCGGCCGTTCGATCGACCTTGGCGTGAACGGCGTCCATATTTCTTCGGCCTCGCTCGGCGATCGCAACCCCGGCGTGAACGCCAGCATCCAGATCCAGGCCGGGTACACGTTCTGGCGATAGCCAGCAGAGACGAAACCAGGAACGATATAGCCTGAGAGATCAGCATGACCAACCCCACCGTAGAATGCGTCCCCAACTTCTCTGAAGGCCGGGATCGCCGCCGCGTCGAAGCCATCGTTGCCGCGATGTGCGTGGATGGAGTGCGCCTGCTCGACTGGTCCATGGATGCGGACTACAACCGCGCCGTCGTCACCATCGCCGGCCCTCCTGCTGCCGTTGTGGAATCGGCCGTGCGCGGAGCAGGCAAGGCCGCCGAACTCATCGACCTCACGCGCCAGCAAGGGCTGCACCCGCGAATCGGTTCTGCCGACGTGATCCCATTTGTCCCTGTCTCCGGAATCCGGCTCGAACAGTGCGTCCTTCTGGCTCGCCAGGCCGGCGCGGAGATCTGGCAGCGCTTTGGCATTCCGGTCTACTTCTACGAGGCCGCCGCAGCCCGGCCGGACCGGGTCAATCTTGAAGACATCCGGCACGGCCAGTTTGAGGAATTGCGCGACTCGGTTCGCAAGGAAGCTTCGCGACGTCCCGACGTCGGCGGACCGGGTCTGCATCCGACGGCCGGAGCATGTGCCGTGGGAGCTCGCAAGGCTCTTGTTTCCTATAACCTCTACTTCGACTCCAGCGATGTGGCCGTCGTGCGCGCCATGGCACGCGAGATTCGCGCCACCGCAGGCGGACTGAAGACTGTCAAGGCGCTCGGTGTTCTCACCCAGGGTCGCATCCAACTGGCGCTCAGCATTCCCGATTTCGAGACCACTCCCATCTCCAAGGTCTACAGCACCGTCTCTCAGCTTGCCACCCGCCACAAGGTCGCCCTGGTCGAAAGCGAGATTGTCGGCCTGTTGCCCGAGGCAGCCTGTGAGCGGGAAAGCGAGTGGATGCGTCAATTGGTTGGGTTCGAGCTTGAGACCAAGGTTCTTGAGCGGCGTCTTGCAGCGCCGCTTAGCTGGCCGGGAGCCGATTGACTCCATTCGCAAGCTTCGATCCTGCTGAAAAATCGGATGTTCGGTAAAATAGAAAGAGTCGGAGGAACCACGCAGGCCGCTGGCAGTCTTGCTCCTGCTTGTCGCGGGATAGGCAGGGCAGGTCCTGTGGATCTCATTCCGCTTTGCATCTGGGGCGTCAAGCCCCGGCGCCGAATCATCCTCCGGAGGAGTCCCTTGTTCGTGAATCCAGTCCGTCTTTCCACGTTCGCATTCTTTTTGGCCGTCACTTTGCCGGCCACGGCTGCGCAGTTATCCGGAGACGCCCGCGGCGCGGTCCCGCATGACGTGCAGCAGCTTGTCGCGATTGATTACCGCGCTATGCAGAACTCCGATACGGCCATGGCGCTGCGCGACAAGGTGATGCCCCCCGACCTCAAGCAGTTCGATGAGGCGCTGTCCAAGTCCGGGCTCAATGAGAATCACGATGTGGACTCGCTTGCCTTCGCGATCTTCCGACCCGCCGGCGCCACCGATCAGGTGGAGACCGTAGGCATTGCGCAGGGGCAGTTCGCCGTCGATGACATCATGGCGAACTTCCGCAAGCAGCGCGTGAAGCCCAAGCTCGTGCGCACCAACCAGATCTTCCCGATGGGCAAGACCGGCATGGTGCTCTGCTTCGTCGATCCCTCCACGATGGTCTTCGGCAATAACGAAGCCGTGAAGCAGAGCCTCGACGCACGCGACGGAATCGCGCCCAGCATGCTCACCAACGGCTCCATGATGGATTCCATGCGCTCGGTCGATTCAGAGCCCCTGTGGAGCATCCTCGACCAGAAGGGCACGCAGACGATGATGAAGCAGTTGCTGGGTCAGGCTGGCTCCATGACCGATTATGATTCCGTCCGCAAGCGCCTCCTGTCGTCCTGGTACTCGATGAACTTCCAGCATGGCGTGGTCTTCGATCTCACGGTTTCAACAGGCGACCTCTTTGCCGCCGCCACGGTCTCTTCGCTGCTCAACGCCGCGGTGGCTTACAAGAAGGTGAGCGGAACCGACGACGAGAAGGCTGCGATGGCTGCGACCGACGTCTCTTCCAACTCCGGCCAGCTCAACATCCACTTTGCAACTTCGGATTCCACCTTCCACACGCTGCTGAACTCCCAGCTCTTCCAGAGCATGGTGCACTGATTCCCGAGCCTGCGCGCGCACATTCGCCCGCAGGCACTTCGGTTTTGCAATCGCGTCCTATCAACTAGCCTGCGGAATCATTAGGGCGCCCGCTAGTGCGCCGCTCGCAACCACTTGATTTCGCCCCAGACCCTTCGCTTCGTAGAGGGCCTCATCCGCTCGCTGAATCAACTGATGCACGGGCTGGCCCTGCGCCGGCACCATGGTTGCACATCCCACTGAGACCGTCACCTGCCCGGTTGTGCTCGTTGCGTGCGTCAGTTTGCGCCGCCTCACCTCTTCGCAAAGCTGGTGGGCAATCGCCTCCGCGCCATGTGAGTTTGTACTGGGCAGGATTACGGCGAATTCCTCGCCCCCGAAGCGTGCGACCAGATCTCCCGGTCTCGCCACTACGTCCAGCGCAGCCTCAGCGATCTGCTTCAGGCAACTGTCCCCGCGCAGATGCCCGTAGGTGTCGTTGTACGACTTGAAGTGATCCACATCCATCAGCAGCAGAGAGATGGGCTGACCTTCCCGCAGCGCGCGCCGCCACTCGGTCGATAAGTACTGGTCGAGGCGGCGGCGATTTGCCAGCCGCGTCAGCGGGTCTGTGACTGCCAGCGCTTCAATCGCGGCATACGCTTCGCGCAACTCCTGTTCGGCCTGCTTGCGCCGAGAGATGTCGCGCGCCAGGTTCAGCACGCCCTTCGGCTTGCCGGTCATCGCGTCCCGTATCAGTCTGAGGCTGGCCTCGACCCAGAAATACGTCCCTTCGCGGCGCAACATGCGATACTCCACAAGTTCGCCATCCTTACCGGCCTTCAATCGCGTGAGCGCCTCACCCACACGCCTCCGGTCGTCGGCATGCACCAGTTCGACGCTGTTGTAGCGCACCAGTTCCTCCGGCGTCCAGCCTGCCACACTCTGTGCGGCCCCCGACACATAGCTGCGCTGGCCATCCATCCCCGCCAGAATGATCAGATCGCGCGAATTCTCGGTGACCAGCCGATGCAGCGCAGCAATCTCGCTCAGCCTTTTTTCTGCCGCCGCTTGTCTTTCGAGCACAATGGAGATGCAGTAGAGCGTGAAGATGGCTGAAACCACCAGGATCTGTAACCTTACCGCAGGATGATCCGCGTACGCCGCGACGCCACCGAAAAGATGCCGGTTACTCGTGGTCAGGTAGCTCCCGGCGATCGTGACAAAGAGCGCCCCAAGAGCCGCCCACGCCATGCCCATCGCCAGCAGCATCAGCACCAGCAGAGGATAGATCAGCGCGCTGGGCGGCCATGCCGACTGCTGGAAGGCAATCACCGTTCCCGCCACGAGCAGCAGCCAGTAAATCCACGCCCGGTGTCCGGGGTTTGGCAGCTTCAGACCGCTGCGGAAGAGCGCCACGCAGGCAGGCGTCATGACCGCTGTGCCCAGCCCATCCACGGCTGTCCACCGTGCCCAGTCCGTGAACAGTCTGCCGCCCAGAAAAAGCTGCGAGTAGA
>JBBIVH010000127.1:0-2825 GCA_037439805.1 Acidobacteriaceae bacterium | reverse complement strand
GTCCACCGTGCCCAGTCCGTGAACAGTCTGCCGCCCAGAAAAAGCTGCGAGTAGACACCGTACAACAGCCCGGCCGCCGCAGGCCCGGCCAGCACCGCCATGCCCAGAAATCGAAGCTGGTACTGGAGCCGTGTGAAGTCCGGCAGATCGCGGTTGCGCGCTTTCAGAAGCATCGCGCTGACCAGAACCTCAACAACGTTCAGACAAGCCTCAGGCAGGCTCTGCATCCACCCATGGTTCACGAGCGAAGCGCAGATCCACTGCCCGGTCAACCCCGCCGCCAGATACATTGCCCAGCGCCGACGCGGCGCCAGCAGCAGATACGCCAGCAGCACGCCGTTGGCCATCCAGAGCAGGTCAGTCGCCGGAGCTGGAGGCTCTTCGCACACCACGAACCCGGCAGAAAAGCCCACGGTCATTGCGCAGGCAAGGGCGTTGACCAGCGTCCGGTGTCTCTTTCCCCAAAGTGGGATGCCGGCAACCTTCCGGCCTGCACGCCAGCGCAACACGTTCTGCCTCCCAATCTCTCTATCGGAAAGAAGGCAAAGGATATGAATTGGAATTCTCTGAAGATCGCGCGCGTCTTCACGCAGCAGCTACGGGTCAGTCCCGCGGAGTCAACTCCGGCTGAAACTCCGCGGTCCCGTCGGGCCTCAGCACGATCGTCAGCGTGCCCTCCTGTCCCTCCCGCAGTTCAGGCCCGGTAATCT
This sequence comes from Acidobacteriaceae bacterium, assembly GCA_037439805.1. GTDB lineage: Bacteria > Acidobacteriota > Terriglobia > Terriglobales > Acidobacteriaceae > Telmatobacter. The sequence continues at coordinate 2,115 of JBBIVH010000127.1, read as the reverse complement.
GCCGGATTGTGTGCCCGTCGGCCGCGGTGTACTGCACCTTCACAACACCGCTGCTCTGCACCTTGAAGCGATACGGATAATTGGCTCCCTCCGGCAGCGCATCCACGCCAAAGCTTGCGCTCGGGTAGTCCACTTCCAGCAGCGTAATCGCCCCGCCGGTCCGGTTCTCCACCGTGGCAACGATGCGGTTCGAGTGGCATGCGCTCAACATCCAGGCCGCCGCGGCTAGCCCCGCAATGGCAACTCCGCGCCGCTTCATGCCTGCTCCTTTTCGCCTGTGCCGCTGCGGTCCAGCTTCTTCTCCAGCCGGTCCAGCCGCTTCGCCAGTTCCGGCAGGCGCTGAAAGAGCGCCACCGCGCGCAGCCAGAGCCGGTTGTCGAAGGCGGGTGAGCCGGAGATCATTTTGCCTGCGGGCACATCGTGCGAGACGCCGGACTGCGCCGTCAAAATCACGCCGTCACCCAGCGTGCAGTGGCCCGCCACGCCGGCCTGGCCTGCCAGAATGGCGCGGCTGCCCACCACCGACGACCCGGCCAGCCCTGCCTGCGCGCACAGCAGCGTATCCGCGCCGACGCGCGATCCGTGCCCCACCTGCACCAGGTTGTCAATCTTGGTTCCGTCGCCAATCTCGGTGCAGCCCACCGTGGCCCGGTCCACGCAGGCATTGGCCTGCACATCGACACGGCTGCCGAGCCTCACCGGCCCCGACTGCGGAATCTTCTCCCACTGGCCGGCACCGTTCTTTGAGAATCCGAATCCGTCCGCCCCAATGACAACGCCGTTTTCGAGGGTCACATGGTCGCCCAGGACGCACCCCTCACGCACCACGGCATGCGCGTGAGCAAAGAAATGGCTCCCCGTCTGCACACCGGCGTAGAGTACAACGTGCGGCAGAATGGTCGCATGCGGCCCCAGCTTCACTCCCGGCCCAATCACGGCATACGCCCCGATGTGCGCTCCTTCGCCAATCGTCGCCGTCGGGTCAATCACCGCCGTCGGGTTTACGCCCGGCGGGTAAGCCGGCGGCTGATAAAACAGCGCCAGCGCGCGCGAGAAAGCGTGGTAGGGATTCCGCACGCGCAGCGTGGCTGTGGGAATCTCAGGAAACTCCGGCTCTACCAGTACCGCGGCGGCCTTCGTCGTGCGCGCCAGTCCCGCATAGCGCGGGTTTGCAACAAACGTGACTTCGCTCGGACCGGCTTCCTCAATCCCCAGAACGCCCGTTACGTCCAGTTCAGGGTTGCCGCGAAGTTCGGCCCCGAGATGCGTTGCCAGATCAATCAGTTTCATCGTGGTGATTGTAACGGACTGGCGGCCCGGGCCGAATCACGCCAGCCACTATCGCGAAGGAGGCCCGAGACGTTGGGTTCTGACCCACGTCCGAGTGTTGTTTGCGTGGGCACAGGCGCATGTCGGCCGAGACCATCTCCGACGAGCTCGCTGATTCCGACGCATAGGGTAAATCAACTGGTTCGATGAGCTTTGTCCGTTCTCTCTGAGCCGGGTTTGTTTGCTACAATATGACTCACGGGACATGGACAGATGTTCTGGGTTGCGGGTCGCCTGCAAATGCATAGATGGCGAGTTTCACGGCATCTGTGCCGGTTATTTTCCGCGGAGATTGGTTCAATGCCGCGGACAAGTTGAGGCGGGAGATTGAATGAGCCGCAGCGAAAGGCGCAGATTCTTCGACTTCGCGTAGGTCGAAGAAGAAAGTGGGGACGTAGCTCAGTTGGTTAGAGCGCTGCCCTGTCACGGCAGAGGTCGCGGGTTCGAGCCCCGTCGTCCCCGCCATCATTCTAAAGCACTTAGAGTGATGGGTGACCCCCAAAAAGCAGAGGTCGTGGGTTTGATATGGGTGCGCTAAGCGCCTTGTGACCCAATTTGAGGGTGTGATGCACCCTTCTTCTCACCCAGATTCGGCACCATCATCCGGACAACCTTGCTTTGCGCGGCTCGCTTATGCGAGTTCATCGCCTGCGTGTATACCTCAAGCGTGATCCTGCTGTTGGCGTGCCGTAAAAGCTCCTGAACGGTCTTGATATCCTCCCCATTCGCTTTCAGCAGAGTCCCGAAAGAGTGACGGAAGGTAACCGTTCAGGCCCGCATGAGCAG
>JBBIVH010000126.1:0-8169 GCA_037439805.1 Acidobacteriaceae bacterium | reverse complement strand
GGCGGCTGTGAAAAAGATAGGCGTAGGCGAAGTCTGTACTATTCTCAAAAAGTTGCAGCAGGCAACGGAGGAGCAGTGTCTTCCCTGTGCCCACCTCACCGGTAACCACGGCGAAGCCTTTGTGCCTCCGGATAGCGTAGTAGAGGGATGCGAGTGCTTCGTTATGACGGGTCGTCGCAACAAAACATGTTGGATCGGGGGTCAGTTCGAATGGATCTCGTGAGACTTTGAAGTGTTCCTTGTACAAGTCCACCGCCTAGGCTCGCAAATAGCTGTACACAGACCCGGCTGCAATTATAAGGAGGACCACGGCAGCCATCATCCAGCCAAGCATCATCTTACCGCGTTCCTGCTGAATCTCCTGAACGGATTGGATCTCCGGAACGGTAGCGATCACCGGGACCGGCAAGAGCGCGAGAATTTCTTTCTCACGGTAAAGCCGCTTATCGAGCATCTCCATTGCAGCGACGAGTAGGACACCTAGTCCAACTCCGACTGCGAGCCCGATCCCACAAAATTTGAGCCGATTTGGAAAATCTGGCTTTAAGGGAAGGCTTGGGGGATCAAGCGTCGTGAACCGCCCTCCCTGCTGTGTCTGCTCCATATTCGTCGCCATCGCCGAGTCGCTCTCCTTTTTAAGGAGATCATCGTAGTTCTGCCTTGATTGATCGTATCCTCGGGTCAGATCCGCTAATTGCTGCTGTGCTGCTGGTACTGCATTCAGCCGCATCTGGTAATCGTTGATTCGCGCCTTCAGGCCGGTGATCGCTTGCTCTCGATTCGCAATCTCCATCTGATTGGCTTCCAGTTGCCCGCGCACCTGCGCCAGCGGCGAAAGGGCATTGGCCGATGCCGAACCGGTGCGACTGACATTCTTCTCTCCGGACTTGTTCTTTCCACTCGATAGCATTCCCTGCCGCATGGCTTCCAGCTTTGCTATTTCGTCTCTGGTTGCTACCACGTCAGGGTATTGATCAGTGTAGCGAGAACGCAGATTGGCGAGCTTCGCCTGCAGGGTATCCAGCTGCAGATCGATCGACGCCGTAGGAGAAGCCGCGAGTAGTGGATCGGTTCCTGAGCGCGTCGAGCCGGTTTGCGTCGTGTACTGTCCCAGAAGAGCCTCATAATACGCTCCCTGCTGACGAGCGCTATTCAGGGCGTCCTGTTCGCTCTGCAATTGCGATTGGAGGCCTGACAGAATCTGCAGATTGGTGGCCTGCTGGGAGGGCAGCTCTCCTTCATGCTGAGTCTCGAATGCGCGCACCTTAGCTTCCTGCGCCGCAAGGTTATTGCGCGCAGTCTCCAATTGGTCTTTTATGAAATTTGTCGTGTCTTCGGATTCTTGCTGCCTTGTCTTTAAGTTTTCGTTGATGAAAAGCTCGGTGAGAAGGCGCGTGACGGCCTGGGCCGTGTAGGGGTCACCCGCTAAAAAGCTTACTCGAAACGCAGTAATTCGATTTGCAGTATCTCGGACAAGTTCAACATCAATGTCCTTTCGCATTTGTGCGACCTGATCGTCAGGTGCGAGATGAGCCTTCCCGCCCTGGTATAAATTCAGCCTCTCGATAATCGTCAACAGGCGGGTCCGGCTTAAAATCTGCTGGGTGATGCTAGCCAACCTGTCCTGCAGATTGTCGCTTACGTTAGGAGTAACATAGTCTTTGGGCATGCTGGGCTGCTGAACCAGAATCAGAGTCGTCGACTTATAGCGTGGCGGCACGATCCAGCTTGCACCCCATACCACGAGCCATCCAAAGAGCAGCGCAAGAAGAAACGAGATATGGCGACGGCGGAGAATATCCAGATAGCGCTCCGGATCTGACGCTGCAGACGTCGCTGCCTGTTCTTCAACATAGTCCGGCATACTCACCTTCCGATCGATTTGCGAAATTGATACACAACAGAGATAAACACTTCGTCGCTGTCCGGGTTCTGCGCGAAGGTAGTCAAACTGCTGTAACTCTGATGAAGGCGGGTATATCCGCCCTGGGTAGTGAGATTGGGACTCATCACGTATTGGATTGAGATAGAGCCCATGGCTGAATGCCCCCCGGGTAGGCCCGATGGAAACTGTGGCACCAGATTGCTGAAATTTCCATAACTTCCTGAAGCCGATGCGTTCCAGGACTGGTGGAACTTCTGGGTGACAGAAACTAAACCTGTATCCGTGCTAAAGATCCCAGGGAATCCGATCATGGGCGTTTCCCCATGCATATAACTCAGGGCAAAGTTTGTGTTTGACGCCTGCCAGCCCATGCTGAAAGTCGCTCCGGGAGTCCATGAATGGGAGGAGGCGACACCGGGTGCGGAAAGGCCGCCATATCCCGGACCTGCTGCAATTGAAAACGATGCAGCTCTGTTGAAGTAATGCGTATAGAATCCCCAGACAGCTTCAATGTCAGCAACAGCGGGCACTGGGCTCGTTGTCATTCTTTGGACCTGGTAGATCGCTCCGAGATAGTCATATTGTGACAGCCGCCGGTTCCAAAACGCGCTCCCTCCATACAGTTGGCTGTTATTCAATCCCTGCGCCTGCGAGATATCTGGGAAGCTAAGAGTTCCCGCATTGAAACTTGCACCGAGCATGGCGTCTCGTCCGTATTGGACACTGAGTTCAGCGCTCGCAGTATTTGTGATTTGTTTCGCGAAAGGCGCGATGATCAATTGCTGCTGCGCTGTAACTGCGCCGGAAACCGCGCCGCCATAGGACTGGTTGAACAGCCCGGAAGACTGTACGAATGAGTCGGAGAGGTTCAGGGTCACACGGTGCGTGAATCGTTCCTGAAATGTCGCGGTCGCCGCCTGATCCAAGTAGTTCAGTGCTGTTGAATGCTGATAGAACGTATAGCCGGAGGTGTATACGAGGTTGCGGCTCTGACGAGGCGTTTCCGTGTTATAGGTCATACCGGGCGATATGGAATACATTTCATCACCGACCGGCTGAGCTGCAATGCCAAGCAGAACATTATCGAAATAGGCACTGGTCACGCCGATACCGAAGGATAGAAAATTCGAACGCTTGTCCGACGCTGTCTGGCCGGGGTAAGGAATTCCATTGACCGGCGGCGGCATCTTCATCTGCTCGTCAGCATCGGGAACGGCAGCCCCGCCGGTTGCCGTCGGCTCTACCTGACAGAACCCGGGTATCCCGGCCATCAAAATGACTGCCATCAGAATCCCCGCGCGCATGGGAAAGCCTTCAAGGCACGATAACTGTGTCATGGGGTTCAAGATAGATGTTCTGCGCGGAATTCTTACCCTTGAGGAAAGCCGCGTAGTTGAACTGAATCCGCTGCACACTTCCATTGGGTTCCTGGCGAAGGACGTACACGCCCTTCTTCTTTGCGAAATCCCGGAAGCCGCCAGCCGTTGCAATCGCGTCCAAAATCGTAGTGGGAACTCCCAGAGGATACGAGCCTGGCTTGTTGACTTCACCGAGGACGTTGAACTTCCGGCTGTTGACCTTTTGCACGATCACGGCAACTTGAGGATCTGTAATGTAACTCTTCAGGCGCTCCGTGATCGCGGCTTCAAGCTCCAGAGGTGTCTTGCCCGCCGCCTGTACTTCCCCGATGAGCGGCAGAGAAATCTTGCCATCCGAGCGCACAGGTACGGTTCGCGTCAGATCCAGCTCTTTCCAGACACTGATCGCCAGCTCGTCATCGTTGCCAATAACGTAGCTGCCATTATGAGCCTCCCCGGACTCGGCGGCATGACTCCGGTCCGCACCTGGCGCATCACCCTGCGTGGCTGCTCCACCGTCTGGTGCAGCCGCTTGCTGTGCCGGGGCCCCGATCTGGCCCGCGACGATCGCACCACCAAGCAAACACCCCAACCAAAGACCGCGAATTCGACCAGTTAGCTTCACAACGTTCGCCCTAGATTCCATTTCACTCTCAAATGTGGGATTTTACCGTGCAATATTCACGTTATACAGTTCCACATCGAGCCCGCTCATGCGCTCATCAGATTGGATCTGCCGGCATTCGAGGCGATGAACTGCGCATTGATGTTCGCAGGCGGGCCAAGCACCATCGCCGGAAGAGGCTCCACATCCGACCCATCAATTTCGACTGCGACAGACTGAGCCAGCATGTTCACTGAGAGCACCAATCGATGCGACCCCTTTTTGCGTATAAGGATCCCCTTCACGCCTTCGAGGGAACCGCGCTTCACACGGACCGTATCGCCGCATTTCAAGAATGGATGGGGCTCGACGGCATACCGCCCGTCCAGAGCACGCTGGATTGCCTCGATTTCCGAGTCGGGAATAACCTCAATTTCCTCTCCACGGTGCAGTACCATGTGTACGCCTGGGGTGGCCATCACCATGAGTTTGCGTTGCACATCGCCACGGACAAACACATAACAGGGGAACAAGGGGAGTGCCAGAACCTTCTTGCGATCCTTCCATCGGCGAACCGAACTGTAGAGTGGAAGAAATACGTCAAAGCCTTTTGCCACCAGAGCGTCGGCAACACTTTTTTCATGCTGATGACGCGTATAGAGCGCCCACCAGCGTAAATTGTTTAGATTCATTTCGAAATCTGGCGCTTTCGGCAATGACTCCTCCAACTCTCTGCATTTCGATGAAGTCGAGCGATTCACTTCCCACTCAACTTTTGCATAGCTTCGCCCTGTGAGTCACACGCCCTCACTGCAACCCAACCCCATCCTTCTTGTTTCCGGCGACCCCATGAATCGTCCACGCGCCGCTTCGAGGCGCCAAGACCATCCTCATCATCGTGGAAACAGGACGGCTACAGCAATGACTGTTTTGTGTTACCCCCAAATCCCCGTTCGTAATTCCATTTCGTCGATTACTTTCGGTTCCGAAAGACACCTTAGGTAACCTGAATCTCGTCCCTTGCGAATGCATCAATGAGACCTCGATCAGATTGGCATCGCACGGCCATTCGCGCCTTCGACTCACAATTTTCAGCGTCTGTTCATTGCGCGTGTTGCGTGCAGCGTTCACGTCGCGTCCCCATAGACTTGTTCAATCGCAGGCTTCCCCATCCAGCTCCGTTCACATGCGTTTCTGACGAATTGCCTGTTCCTCAATGTAAACAATGAAGATGAAGAGAGCATGACGACTGCGTGTTCGCCTATCGCGCTTCCTTCAAAAGTAGTGACTGTGAGTGCCGCACTCACGGCTTTGGGGGGGGCCGCCCGGCATTCCTTCCGGACAAGTGGAGCAGCGAATTCGAAGTAGATCATCGTAGATCATGCACGAAAGGTAGCCCGCTGTGCACTACTCAACTGAAACGTGACCAGGGACGCACATGCTGAGTACACCCTGACTCTTCATAGACTAGAGAGAACATGGAGAAGCGGAACATACTTATCCCATCGCAGATTTGAAAGCTGCACTTGTACTGAGTTGAAGTCTTGGCCGCCAGGTCATCCACCCCATCCTGGTCTGCAGCGACTACAATCCACTCGCATCAACACGCAGGACACACGGAGAATCAAGTGCGTTCAGCATAGATAGAACCGAACCGAAAATGCACCTATTTGTGAGCCACCAGCTTGCTCCCTGCAGCAAGCTCTGAAAACGCGTCTGCGAGTACATACTGTAACACTGAATGAGTTCCCCGAAGCCCGAAAATTTGGCCTGTGGATAACGCAATTCCGTGAATTTGGACCATCGTAATCGGGTGACACAACAACCCGCTCATTCTGCTCAGCTTGCCTGCAGTGATGTGTGCGCAGCCTGCTCCGGATCTTGTGCACACAGCATTTTGAGGGGTTGGTCACACGCCAATCGTTTTCCGGATGGCCTCCGCAATCGCGTCGGCGTGCAGCCGCATGAGGCTCTCGTCCTCGGCTTCGATCATGACGCGCGCCAGCGCCTCGGTTCCCGAATACCGGATTACGACACGGCCGGTGTCCTTGAGAGCCGCTTCTGCAACCCGGATGCGCTCGGCGACCTCTGGAATCGCATCGAGCGGCTTCTTCTCCCGCACCTTCACGTTCACAATCACCTGCGGAAACACTTTAAGGTCCTGCGTCAGCTCGTCGAGGCTGCGGCCGCTGCGCTGGACCAGGTCGAGGACCACTAGCGCCGTGAGCAGGCCGTCGCCCGTGGTGGCGAGGTGAGGAAAGAGAATGTGGCCGGACTGCTCCCCGCCCAGCGCTGCATCCTCCTCCCGCATCTTCTCGAGCACGTAGCGGTCGCCCACCGGGGCGCGCAACATGCGAATTCCAGACCGTTTCAACGCGGCTTCCAGACCCATGTTGGACATGGTCGTGGCCACAACGACGTTTCCGCTCAGCAGACCACGCGCCTGCATATCCCGCGCAGCCATCAGCAGGATAGCGTCGCCGTTGACGACGTTGCTGCGCGAGCCGGCCATCATGCATCGATCCGCATCCCCATCGAAGCTCAGGCCAATCTGCGCCCCGCGTGCCACCGCTTCTGCGGCAACATGGTCGGGATGCAGGGCCCCGCAGTGTTCGTTGATATTTCTGCCGTCCGGAGTGGTGTGCAGCAACGTCACGCCGTCGCCTCCGAGACGGAGGAAGAGCTCCGGGGCAATGGAGCTGGCTGCTCCGTTCGCACAATCCGCCACGATCTTCATCCCAGACAAATTAAGCCCCGGCACACACTCGATAAGAAAGTCGACGTAGTCGCCGCGAAGTGTGGCATCGTCGTTCACCGGCGCGGCGTCTGCCAGGCCGGCGCTTTCGATGCGCGTGGCATGATGCAGAATCTCCTGCTCAATTGCGAGCTCTTCAGCATCTGGCAGCTTGAATCCATCGCCACCAAATAGCTTGATGCCGTTATCGCGCCACGGATTGTGAGAGGCGGAGATGACGATCCCCGCCTGATATCGATGCTTCCGAGCAAGGAACGCCACCGCCGGAGTGGGCACGACCCCTGCGCTGTCTACCGCGGCGCCGGCGCTTCTGAGGCCGGCGGCAAACGTGGCTGCGAGCCACGGGCCGGACAGGCGCGTGTCCCGGCCGATGAGGACGCGGGGATGGGTCGATTCCGCACGCAACGCGTGGCCCAGCGCCACGCCCGCGGCAAAGACTGTGGCTGCATCCAGAGGCGGTTCACCCGCGATGCCCCGAATTCCATCTGTCCCGAAAAGCTTTCTCTGTGATGGTTCGCTCATTGCCTCACTTCTTCCTTTGTCTCGGCTTGCGCGGCACAGGCGCGTCCTGCGCCTGGATGCTCTCAACGCGGCTTGAGAATGCGCCGTCCTGCAAGCGCGTCGTAAGTTCGTCTCCGGCGGTCACCAGGCGCGTGGACCGCACAATCATTCCATTTGCGTCTTCGACAATCGCGTAACCTCGGCTGAGTACGGCCAGAGGAGACAGGCTGTGCAGGCGCGAATCCAACGAACCATGCGCCATCCTGCATGCCTGAAGTCTGCGTTGCTGGGTCAGGTGGAGCTGATCTCTGCACGAGGCCAGGCGCATCTGCAGCGCCGCCAGCCTCTGCCTCGGATCGTGGCGAAGCACGGCCCTGGCAAGCCCTTCGACGTCTCGCTCCGTTCGCCGCAGTCGTCGGCTCGCAGCCAGATCCATGCGCGTGCCGAGATCATCCAGCCGCTGCGCAGAGCGATGCATCTGGCTTGTGACCTTCCACTGCACACCCTCCGCTGCCAACGCGTCCAGTTGCCGGCTGAAGCGCAACAGGTGGTAACGAACTGCCCTTCCCAGCCGATTCCAATGCTCGGTCAGCCGCTCCTCCACACCGTAAAGCGCAGACGTCACCAGCTCCGCCGCCGCGGAAGGTGTGGGAGCGCGCAGGTCGGCGACAAAATCCGCGATGGTGAAGTCCGTCTCGTGCCCGATGGCGGAGACCACAGGCGGACGCGATGCGGCAAGCGCCCGCGCGACCCGCTCGCTGTTGAAGGCTGCGAGGTCTTCAAGCGATCCTCCGCCGCGAGCCAGCACAACGAGATCGATGCCCTCCATCCGATTCAGGTCCGCAAGCGCCCGCTCAATCTCTTCTGGCGCGCCGTCGCCCTGCACGGTCACCGGGTACACGAGCACCTGCAGGCGGGAGTGACGCCGCTCGACGATATGCAGAAAGTCGCGGATGACTGCTCCCGTCGGCGAGGTCACGATCGCTACGCATCGCGGATATGGCGGTAGCGGCTTCTTGCGGGCCGCGTCAAACAAACCCTCCGCCTTGAGCTTCTCGCGAAGCTG
>JBBIVH010000125.1:0-8226 GCA_037439805.1 Acidobacteriaceae bacterium | reverse complement strand
CTCACATCGCATACAGCAAGGCCCACGGCGTACCGTGGGCCTTCTGGCTCAGTTGCTGGATGTGGAGTTACCGGAATTGGCGCTGCTCCGGTGCAGGACGCTCCTGCGGCCGTTCCTGCTGGCCCTGCGGCCTCTGCTGCTGGTAGCGCTGGTCGTTCCGCTGCTGGTTCTGCCATTGCTGATTCTGTTGAGGCGGCTGCGGCCGCTGGTTGTTGCCAGGGTTGTTCGGCCGCTCATACTGCGGCTGATTCCCGCGGTTCATATTGCCGTTACTCTGATAGCCGTTGTTGGGCTGCCGGTTCTGCATGTTGTTGTTCGGGTTGCTCCCGCGGTTCTGATTGCCGTTGAACGTATTGGGCCGCTGATTCATGGTCGAGGGCCGGTTCTGATTGTTCCAGGGCCGCGCCACTGCGGCGGTCGCGGGCCGTCCATGATTGTTGTTGAAGTAGGAGCTGCGCTCCATCTGCGCCGCCTGCGCATGCTGCATCTGCATCTGTGTCGGAGCCTGATGCTGGTCGCGCATTGCCATGCGCTCTTCGGGCGCCGGCTGATGCTGAATGCCGCCCGGCCCACCGTTATACGACACATGATTGTTGTTAATGATGGTCGTGTTGCGCACAATCGTGTTATTCACGTAGGTGTTGTGAATGACCGTCGTGTTCACGCGCATCACTGCCGTGTTGTATGCAAACTCCCGGCCGCGCCATTCGCCGCCCACAAAGCCCACGCCCATATAGCCGAAGCCATAGTTCACGCCGCCATAGTAGCCCACGTGCGGCCCCCAGTAGCCGGGATGAAACAGAAACATCCCGCCTCCCCAGCCCCAGTACGGCGGCGTCCACAGCGCGCCCATGTACGGTGTCGGCATCCACGCGCCCGGTACCCAGTAATAGCCGTCATCGCCATACGCCCAGTACCCTGGCGTCCACATCAGGCCCGGCTGCGGGCATGGCGGCTGCACGTAAACCGGCAGCACCGGAGGCGCAAAACCTACACTGATAAATACGCCGGCATAGGATGATGCCGGAACCACCGCCAGCACAAGCGTCAAAAGCAGCCAGCGAGACACCTGACGAATTCGCATAACCGAACCTCCTCGAACCTTTGCGCCTGCCGGCTGCTGCGAATCGCGATTCGCCGGCTGGGTCGCTTCATGCACCATCCACCGCAGATCTCAACACCTGTCCCTGCGCCTGGTTGGTACTGATTGAGACCCAGCCCGCCACGAAAAGTTGTCCCCGTCGCCTTAATACCGCAGGCTCAGGCCCATGCCGAAGACATGACGCGCGTCCAGGTTCACCGGCGTAACCAGAGGCCCAAGGGGCGTCGGCAACACCGTCGTCCCAATCGTGCCCGCCACTTGGCCGATGCCCGCATCGAATGCGAAGTGCGGATGCTCTTTCTGCGTAAGGCGCACGGCGTAGTCCAGCGTCGTCGGCACATGCGCCGCCGCTCCCGGCTGGCCGGTCGCAGGATTGATCAGGATCGCGCTCAGATTGACTGAGTTCGGCGGCTGCTGCGTAAATCCTGCCGCCGGCACAATCGCCGTGTGGAACGGTCCCGGCAGCGGAATCCCCAGCCCGCCAAACAGTCTCCCGCTGAACCGCGTGGATTGCCCGCCCAGCCCGAAGATCGATGCATTCGTCGCCTTCCAGCCCAGGTTTGCAAGGAAGGGAAGTGGCGGATGCAGCCACGTCTTGGTCGCCACCACGTACACATCGCCGTTCGTGTACGACTTCAGTACGCCTGTCAGCGCCTGATTCAGCGCGCCGCTCACAAAGCGGTCATTCGTGCGCACCACAAAGCCACCTGCCAGCGCCGGCAGAATCGTGTGTTCCTTCAGCGCCACCACCTTGCCATGAAAGACATTCATCCCAGAGTAGTGCCAAAGGTTGCTGAACTCCGGGCTGTTGCCCATCGTGTGCACGCTTCGCGTGTAGCCCAGTTCAAATCGATTGGCAAATCCCTCCGTCAGGCTGAACGTGTGGATGTTGCCAATCACCTTGGACGCATCGACAAAGTGATAGCCCAACGCCGGATGCGAGAAAAACTTGCCCTTGTCGGCGTACACAACGTAAGCCGTCGGCGTAATGAATCCGCCCGTCTGTCCTTCCAGTGTCAGGTTTTGCGCGCGCAGGTCATGCGCCACGCTCGTCATACCCATCACCAGCCCCAAAAGGGCAATGCGCTTCAGCGTCTTATGTTTCACGGTCACAGCTCCTGTCCGGCTCAGTCTCTTCCCGCCGTTGGTTTTCCAAGGCAAATCCAGCATCCGTACCGGCAAGATGCAACCCAAAAATGATCCTCCCCTGCGCCACGCGTCTGCAACGAAAAATCGCCATTGCCGCGCCACAAGGTACCCACAGACATACGCCGCCAATGGGCCTGAAGGAAGAATCCACACGGCAATTCCGCCGTCGTGGACACTCCGGATTCGCTTGGGGAATGCACAGTTGTAACACAACCCGCACAGCATCGTCTCGCTCCACCGCTGCGGTGATAGACTCACGCCATGCCGCGCGGTCTTTTCATCACGCTCGAAGGGCTCGACGGGTCCGGTAAAACCACGCAAATCAAGCGTCTGGCCGCATGGCTGCAACGCCGCAGTCTCGACCCCGTCGTCACCCGCCAGCCCGGCGGCACCGCCACCGGCGACCGCATTCGCGCGCTCCTCCTCGACTCCCGCTCCACCGGCCTCGCGCCCATGACAGAGATGGCCCTCATGTTTGCCGACCGCGCCCAGGCCATCGCCGAAATTATTGAGCCCTCCCTCGCCGCCGGCCGCCTTGTCCTTTGCGACCGCTTCACCGACTCCACTGAGGCCTACCAGGGCGGCGGCCGCGAACTCGGCTCGCAGCTCGTCCTCGACATGCACCGCCTCATCTGCGGTAACCTGCAGCCCGATCTCACGCTTCTGCTGCTGCCCTCGCTCGCCATCTGCCTGGAGCGCGCCCGCCGTCGCAATGATCGCGTCGCGGCTCAGACCGGGAAGGATGAAAACCGCTTCGAGCAGGAAGAGGAAGCCTTCTACCAGCGCGTCTGGAGGAAATACCGCGAGATCGCCGCGCGGGAGCCGCAGCGCGTCGTTCTCATCGAAGGCAACCTCACCATCGACGAGGTCCACGAGCAGATCGCCGAGGCCGTCGCAGAGCGCCTCATCACCGCCGGGCACACGCATTGAAGTTCCGCTGCGGGACCAGTTCCGTTGTGAACACGATGCGCCCAGATTGCTATACTTTGGTCAGCAGGAAATGAACGCCTTTCGCCAGAAACGGGCATGGTTCTGGATTGCGGTCGCTGCGGTTGCGATTGCCATCCTCGCGCTCCTGGTGCCGCATCCGCACCACGCAGGAGCGCAACCCGACTGGCTCGCGCTGCTGCCGGTCTTCTTCGTCGGCCTGCTTGTCCCTCTCACCCTTCTGCCGTTGTTGCCCGTTCTTTCGCTGGACCACACGCCCCAGGCTCCCGCGCTCGCCGCTTCCTTCCAGCGTCCGCCTCCGCTGAGCGCATAGCGCCTTCCTGAACCTGACCCGCAGCACCGCTCCATTCCACACCACATGACGCGGGCCAATCTGCTTTCTCTGTCCATCCGCTGCGGCCTCCGCGCCGCCCTGAGGCGTGCTCATGCGTATCGATCTTCTCAATGCCTTTGCCCTCGCCCTTCCCATCGTCGCCAGCCTGCTCGTGGCGATCCTCGCCATCGTTTCCCTGCTCAGACAACTCTTCTCAAAGCAGGGACACCCCCAGCGAGACCGTCGCTTCCGCATGTTTGCCGCAAGCGCTGCGCTGGGGCTCGCCTTTCTTCCTCTTGCCGTGATGTATCGCCCGAGCCTCGTTCAGGTGGCCAAGGCCCAGATTCGCCAGCAGGAAGAAGTCGATGAGGATGGCAGCGGCGATCCCGAGTCCCCGCTGAAGCATCTTCTGCGCCAGCTTCGCCGCATCCGGCGTGGCGAGCGGGTGGACACCCTCATCCTGCGCCGCGAGTGAACGCCTCCCCGCCGCTGACTCCCAGCCACCGGCGCAGGTCCTCCGGCCGCGCGCTTCCAACGCAATCCATTTACACTGTTAGATGGAGACCCCTGTGTTTTTTGAAAAAGTTCTAACCAGCATTTTTGGCACCGCGAATGAGCGCGCCATAAAGCGCGTGATGCCGTTCGTGGCCGCCATCAACGCGCTCGAACCAGAGATCAAGAATTCCTCCGACGAGCAGTTGCGCGCCCGCACCGCCGACTTCCGTTCCCGCGTCGCCGCGCGCGTCGCCAATCTTACTGATTCCGAAGAAATCAAGAAGGCCGAGCGCGAAGCTCTCGATGAAATTCTCCCCGAAGCCTTCGCCGTTGTCCGCGAAGCCGGATGGCGCGCCGTGCACATGCGCCACTTTGACGTGCAGCTCATCGGCGGCATGGTTCTCCACTCCGGCAAAATCTCCGAAATGAAGACCGGTGAAGGCAAGACCCTCGTCGCCACCCTCGCCTGCTATCTCAACGCTCTTGCTGGCAAAGGCGTCCACGTCGTCACCGTCAATGACTACCTCGCCAAGCGCGACGCCGAATGGATGGGCAAGATCTACGAGTTCCTCGGCCTCACCGTCGGCGTCATCGTCCACGACCTCTCCGATGACGAACGCCGCCGCGCCTACGCGGCCGACATCACTTACGGCACCAACAACGAGTTCGGCTTCGACTACCTGCGCGACAACATGAAGTTCGAGCTCAAGGACTGCGTGCAGCGCGGCCACTACTACGCCATCGTGGACGAAGTCGACTCCATCCTCATCGACGAAGCCCGCACCCCGCTCATCATCTCCGGACCCACCGACCAGACCACCGACAAATACGAGCGCGTCCGCAAAATCATCCCCCAGCTCGTCCTCGGTGAAGAAGTCGAGTGGAGCGACCACAAGCGCCAGTCCGAACTCGGCATCCGCCTCAGCGAAGGCGAGAAGTTCTTCAGCGGCGACTACGTCGTGGACGAGAAGCACAAAACCATCGGCGTCACCGACGAAGGCTGGATCACCATTGAGAAAGCCCTCGGCATCGACAACATCGCCGACGCCGAAAACTGGGACCTCAAGCACTTCGTCGAGACCGGCATCAAGGCCCACGCCCTCTACAAGCGCGATGTCGATTACGTCGTCAAGGATGGCGAGGTCATCATCGTCGATACCTTCACCGGCCGCCTCATGCCCGGCCGCCGCTGGTCCGACGGACTCCACCAGTCCATCGAAGCCAAGGAAGGCGTCAGCATCCGCAAGGAAGACCAGACCCTAGCCACCATCACCTTCCAGAACTACTTCCGCCTCTATCAAAAGCTCAGCGGCATGACCGGCACCGCTGAAACCGAGGCCGCCGAATTCGAAAAGATCTACAAACTCGAAATCGTCGTCATCCCCACCAACAAGACGCTGCTGCGCATCGAAAATCCCGACGTCGTCTTCCGCACCGCCAAGGAAAAGTACAAGGCTGTCGCCGACGACATCGTTCGTCTGCATGAAAAGCAGCAGCCCGTGCTCGTCGGAACCACGTCCATCGAGAAGAGCGAGCTGCTCTCCAACATCCTCGCCCGCAAAGGCGTCCGTCACACCGTGCTCAACGCCAAGTTCCACGAGCGCGAAGCCGAAATCGTCGCCCAGGCTGGCCGCATCGGCATGGTCACCATCGCCACCAACATGGCGGGCCGCGGCACCGACATTCTGCTCGGCGGCAACGCCGAGTTCATGGCGCGCCAGGATCTTGTCAAGAAGAGCCGCGCCCGCGCCATCAGCGTGGCGGAAGGCGCCATCAATCCCATGGCCCCCGCCGGCTTCCTGCGCTTCTACTACCAGGGCCAGGAGTTCGAGGTCGCTGAGTCCGAATGGAACGAGACCTTCGCTATTTACAACCAGGACGCGCAGGCCGAGCACAACGAAGTCATCGAAGCCGGCGGCCTCTTCATTCTCGGTACCGAGCGCCACGAGTCACGCCGCATCGACAATCAGCTCCGTGGACGCGCCGGCCGCCAGGGCGATCCCGGCGAATCGCGCTTCTACCTCTCGCTCGAAGATGACCTGATGCGCATCTTCGCCAAGCAATGGGTCAGCACGCTGCTCGAGCGCCTCGGCATGGAAGAAGGCGTGCCCATCGAGTCGAAGATGATCTCCAAGCGCATTGAGGGCGCGCAGAAGGCCGTTGAAGCGCAGAACTTCGAATCACGCAAACACCTGCTCGAGTACGACGACGTGATGAATAAGCAGCGCGAGGCCGTATACGGCCTGCGCCACCAGCTCCTCGAAGGCGTCGATCAGCGCGAGCTTATCCTCGAAGACTACGTCGGCGGGATCCTCAGCGCCGCGCTCGACGAGTCCGCCGGCGAAAATGTCCGCTCCGACCAGTGGAAGCTCAAGGACCTCGACGACCGCCTCATGGGCCAGTTTGGCATGACGCTCACGGGCGCTGGAATCCACACGCAGGAGCTGACTCGCCATGAACTTGGCGACGCCATCTTCGACAAGCTCAAGGAACACTACGAGGCCAAGGAAAAGCTGCTCGGCGCGGAAACCATGCGCTACCACGAGCGCATGGTCATGCTCTCCGTCATCGACGGCCTCTGGAAAGATCATCTGCTCGCGATGGATCACCTCAAGGAAGGCATTGGCCTGCGCGGCTACGCTCAGCAGGATCCGCTCGTCGCCTACAAGAGGGAATCCTTCGACATGTTCGAGGCCATGATGCTCAAGTTTCAGGAAGACACCGTGCGCTTCCTGTTCCGGATGCAGATCATCGGTCCCGACGGCCAGCCCGTCCAGACCCTCTCTGCGCAGCGCACTCCCGTGCCACCTGCGCCGCCTGTGGCCAGCGCCGAACTGCCCGCATCCCTGCAGGCCGCGCCGCGCGAGATTGCCGTTCCCATGCGCCAGCCGTCCACCACCATCGACGCCATCGAGCGCGATTTTCATCGCAAGAAGCAACGCGAGCTTGCCGTTGCATCGCGCGCCGGCGCAGGCGAAGCCACGCAGCCACAGCAGCGACACGTCGGCGAGAAGGTCGGCCGCAACGATCCCTGCCCCTGCGGCTCCGGCAAGAAATACAAGAAGTGCCACGGCGCCGAGCAATAAATCCGGCGAACACTGCGGCGCAGACATTGCATCCATCTGCGCTGCCGCCTTGCCCTACTGGCCCAGATTAAAGTCCACGTTCACGCTCACCGTCGTCGTCCCCGCTCCCGGCGCAAAGCGCCACTTCCTCACCGCCTCCTGCGCCGCCTCAGACAGCACCGCGTTGCCGCTCACCGACTTCACGTCCGCGACCTTGCCGTCCGGATCCACCGTCACATCCAGCTTCACCACGCCCGTCACCCGCATTCGCTTGGCAATCTCCGGATACACCGGCGACACCCGCGACTTCACCGCGCGATCTTCCGCCCGCCCCTGCAACGCCATTCCCAAACACGCCACCAGGATGCCCGCAAACACACTCCGCTTCACCGCGCGCAAATTCCTTGCGCGCTCCATCGCCCCTTGTCCCGCCATTGCTCCTCCTGTCGCGGTCTTGCTGCTCAGTCAAGCTATCGGCACAGATTCGGGGGACGTGAACGCGCGTCTCACATTCCGCTGCTCTGCCTTGTTGTGCCATCATGGGAGTCGCGCAGAGCCACGCTGCGCACTCTCAGCGCGCGGGCGCAGTCTGCACGTCCGCAAACGTCAGGTTGCCGGGCGTCACGCCGTGCTCGGCGCACCACTGCTCGTAGAGCCGCCCGTAGCTCAGCGTCATGTACGCCTCGGGACGCACACCCAGCCGCGCAGCCGTCGTGTCAATCCACTCCGGCGTCCCTTCCAGCTCAGCAAAGTTGCCAATCGGAGTTTCGTCCACCACGCAGTGCCCCGCGCCATCGGACCACTCCGTGCGCCACTTTTCATAGCGAAACGCCCGCACCAGCCCCAGCGACTCAAACACCGCGGCCAGTACCGCGCCATCGGCCACTTCCGTCTCCGTCTCCACACGGTGCTTGTGCCGGTCCTCGCCCACGCCCGAGTCCGGAATGCGCTTGTGCGTCACCGTCCAGCGCCCGGCATACTGGCGCACGCGCAATATTTCCGTCCTCGCTCGCATCGCCCGGTCCGGCCAGTCAAACAGTACGTTGCTCTCGAATTCGCGCGTCGTCTCCACGCGGAATCCCGCCGCGCGCAGCTTTGCATCCAGCGCCGCCAGGTCCTCTACGCGAAACTTGATTTCCGTCTCGATCGCCATC
>JBBIVH010000124.1:0-8487 GCA_037439805.1 Acidobacteriaceae bacterium | reverse complement strand
TGCTTGTAGTCGCCGCCGGGAATGAAGCAGATCTCCTGCGAGTCCGGCTTCTCCGCCAGCGCTAGTCCATGCCGTCGCGCTTCCTCGCGCACCTCCGGCTTGGTCAGTCGCCCCAGCGGAAAGAGCGTGTGCGCCAACTGTGCCTGCGTCAGTCCGAAGAGGAAATAGGTCTGGTCCTTGGCCGTGTCTGCCGGGCGCTTCAGAACCCAGCGCTCGCGCTCCGCGTCGTATTCGTTGATCGCGTAATGGCCCGTCGCAATCCGGCTTGCGCCAATCGACCGCGCCGTCTGCAGGAGCTGGTCAAACTTCAGGTGGTTGTTGCACAGCGAGCAGGGAACCGGCGTGCGCCCGGCCAGATACTCCGCCACAAATGGCCGCACCACATCCTGCTCAAACCGCGCCTCCTGGTTCACCACGTAGTAGGGAATCCCAAGCTGCCGCGCCACCCGCCGCGCATCGTACACATCGTCCAGCGAGCAGCACCGCCCAGCCTTTGGTGCATCAGGAATCCCATGCTTGCCGGCCAAGCGCGTCTGGTCCCAAAGCTGCAGCGTCAGCCCTACCACCGGCTCGCCCGCATGGGCCAGCATCGCCGCAGCCGTCGAGGAGTCCACCCCGCCGGACATGGCAACCGCAATCGTATCGCGCTCATGCATCTCTTTGTTCAGTATACGACCGATTCAGTCCGATTCCGGCCTGCCCGATTCCGCCTTGAGGTAGCCGCCAGACGCGATTTTCACTTGTCAAGAGAAGAATTTTATAAGCCGCCTATTATCAATGACTTCAATTTGCAGGTTATTTCCGCGAAGTCTCTATTCTTAAGAATGAAAGGGGAAATCCATGCAGAATGAGCGCGCGAAAGGTCGAACCTGGCCAATGGCCGACTTAGCCCAAAGTTCCGGCAGCTACAGGCGAGACGGCGCGAAGCTTTTCGATGGCCTCGGGCGTTACCCGCAACACGTGATCCACATCGGCTTCGGAAGCCGTCTTCAGAAGGCTGAAGCGCAGGCTTGCCCGCGCGCGGGTTTTGTCCAGACCCATGGCCAGCAGAACGTGACTTGGCTCGGTCGCGCCGGAGTGGCACGCCGACCCACCCGAGACGGCAACGCCCTTCAGGTCCAGCGCAATGACCAGCGCCTCGCCCTCCACATGGTCGAACCAGAGGTTGGTCGTGTTGGCCACGCGAGCGACGGGCTTGCCGTCCGGCCCGGCGCCATTGAGTCCTGTGCCGCTCATCGCGAGCAGAGCCGATTCCAGCCGGTCGCGCAGCGCGGCCACGCGATCCCAGGTTCCGTCTTCGAGGCTTTTCATGGCCAGTTCAGCAGCCTTGCCCAGCCCCACGATGCCAGGGACATTTTCGGTTCCGGCGCGGCGTCGCCGCTCATGGCTGCCGCCCACCAGCAGCGGTTCCAGCGGAGTGCCCCGGCGCACAAACATAACCCCCACGCCCTTGGGCCCGTGCATCTTATGCGCGCTGATCGAGAGCAGATGACACCCGATGCGGCGCACGTCCAGAGGAATCTTGCCCGCGGCCTGGACCGCATCGATATGGAAAAACGCACCAGCCTCAGCGGCGATCTTGCCAATCGCTTCGACCGGCTGCAGGACGCCGGTCTCGTTATTCGCCAGCATTACGCTGATGAGCCGAGTCTCGGGGCGCAGCGCCCCACGGATTGCCTCCGGGTGGATGAGTCCGCTCGGCTCGGGGTCTACATAGGTGACCCCCACCCCCCCTACCCCCCCCACCCTGCGGGCCGCCTGCAGCACCGCCGAGTGCTCAATCGAGGTGGTAATCAGGTGATCGCCGGGTCTCAGCAGGCCGAAAAGGGCGGAATTGTCGCCTTCGGTCCCGCCGGAGTTGAAGATGACCTCGGCTTCATGGCAATGGAAGAGCTCGGCCAGGATCTCCCGCGCCTGGTCCACAGCGGTCCGCGCACGCTGCCCATCCAGATGAATCGAAGAGGCGTTGCCGAAGATCTCGGTCCAGTAGGGGCGCATCGCCTCGACCACCTCAGGCAGCAGAGGCGTCGTAGCATTGGCGTCCATGTAGACTCGTGCGGCTCCGCGCGTGCCGGGGGGCATGAGGCATCCTCCACCTGGAGGCTACCACATGGCGAACGTATGGCACTTTCCGCGGAGATTTCATCTGCGATGAATGTTTGCGGTTGCTTGCACGTCTACCGCAAAGTAGATTGCTGCGATGGGAGCGACGCGAATTCACTGGAAAAAAATGTGAGAACTGCTATATTGACTGTGCCGGGAATTGACCTATCTATACGAACGACCGGCGCGATCCATTCATGAAAGTGCTTGCTTTCATTCCTCCTTGGTAGAATTGTGGACCTTGGTGGTTGCGCGCAGGGCAAAGCCCTGTGGAAGTTCACTTCACCCAAGTGAGGATGGCGAAGCCTTGCGTAAATTTGACCCCCTTCAGACACCGCAAAGCGCATCTGCGACCATCGAATCGATGACAGAATCCGCTCCTGCTTCGGTCTGGTTTGCGGTCTATACGGCCAGCCGCCATGAGAAGAAAGTAGCCCTCCACCTTGAGCAGCGTGCAGTCGAGCACTTCCTGCCGCTCTATCGCGCCAACCGGAAATGGAAGGACGGCTCACGCGTAACCCTGCATCTTCCGCTCTTTCCGGGGTATCTTTTTGTGCGTATCTGTAAGTCGCAACGGGGGAGCGTGCTGGGCGTTCCCGGCGCGCTGGCGCTGGTGGATGGCGTGGGCGGGGTTCCCGCTTCGGTCCCGGACGGTGTGGTTGAAGCGCTGCGCAATGGGATTGCTGAGGGTTCCATTGAGCCGCATTGCGCGCTTGCCATTGGCCAGATGGCGCGGATTCGTAATGGCTCCTTCGCCGGGATGGAGGGCGTCGTTCTTCGCAGGAAGAGCGGGCTTCGTGTCGTGCTCACGCTTCGCCAGATTATGCAGAGTATCGCCGTCGAGGTGAGTGAGTCCGATCTGGAACCCATCGAAGATGGATCTCATGCACCGATGGCGGCGTCTGCGCCGTTCGAGGCGGTTCTTTCGATGGCCTGAGCAGTTCGCAGTTCGTTTCTGAACTTTTCCAACTCACTCTGATTAGTAAGCGGCGCTGTTGAGTTCGCAGTATGCGAGTCCGTGTTTGCTCGGCGCCCTGAGATACGTCATCACCGATTCACGCCTTGCGACAAAGCTGGTTCAAAGAATCGTCATCGGACTGGAACGTGCGATGTGTTTCCGGCGAGGGAATAGAAATGGCTGGTATACCTGGTTCAACTCGTAGTGGTACTGAGGAGCGCATTCTCACAACCGCGTCTGCCCTCTTTGCCCAGTTCGGTTACAACGGGGTGAGCACGCGCGAGATTGCGGGTTCGGCCGAGGTCAATGAGGTGACGATCTATCGTCACTACCCGCGCAAGCGCGACCTCTACCTTGCCGTGCTCAGCACGGCCGTGCAGCGCGTACACCTGCGTGGCGACGCACTGACCCGCCTGGCGAAGGCCGAGAGTGGCAAGGCGGCCCTGGCAGAGGCTTTCGATCTGATTTCGAATGCGCTCTCGCAGGAGCCAAAACTGCTCCGCCTGCTCGCTTTCAGCGCCCTCGAACTCAGCGACGAGCTTGATCCGCTGCTGCGCCAGCACCTCGGAGAGCAGATCGAAGTCATCGCCCGTTACCTTGACCCCTGGATTCAGCGAGGAGAGCTGCGCTGCGCTAACTCCAGGACACTGGTTCTGACGCTCATCGCCATTGTTCTTGGGCGGGGGCCATTACAACGTGTCTTTGTTGGTAACACTGAAAGTCTCTCGGCCTTGTTTGACGCGTATTCGCAATCGTGTCTGGTGTGAGCTTTGCCGGTCTCTCCGGCGCCGCCGGTCGCGGAGGTGGCATGGTCTCTACTCCAGCCGTGCCGAGCCGAGGACGCCGGAGTTATATTGCAAGGATGCCAGAAGGAGGGGGGAATGAATCTCAAGGGTAATACGGTCGTGGTCTGCGGCGCAGGCGGCTTTATTGGCGGCCACATGGTCAAGACGCTTCTTAAAGATGGCGTGAACGTGATTCGAGCTGTGGATGTGAAGCCGATGGAGGAGTGGTACCAGGTTGCGCCGCAGATTGAGAACGTGATTGCAGACCTGAAAGATAAAGATGCCTGCTACCGGGCGGCGAAGGATGCGAAGGTCGTGATTCAGCTTGCCGCCGATATGGGCGGCATGGGCTTTATCGAAAACAATAAGGCGCTCTGCATGCTGAGCGTTCTCACGACGACGCACATGCTGCTGGCGGCGCGCGATTGTGGCGCCGAACGCTTCTTTTACTCCTCTTCCGCGTGCGTCTACAACGGCGAGAAGCAGAAGAGCGCCGAGGTGATTCCGCTGAAAGAAGAGGATGCGTATCCCGCGTTGCCTGAGGACGGCTACGGCTGGGAAAAGCTGTTCAGCGAGCGCATGTGCCGGCATTTTGAAGAGGACTTCGGTCTGCAATGCCGCGTGGCGCGTTATCACAATGTCTACGGCCCCCATGGAACGTGGACCGGCGGGCGCGAGAAGGCTCCCGCAGCGATCTGCCGCAAAGTGCTGGAAGCCAGGATGTCTGGCAAGCATGAGATTGAGATCTGGGGCGATGGCAAGCAGACGCGCAGCTTCATGTATATCGATGACTGTACGAAGGGCACGCGCGCCATTCTCGAAAGTGACATTCGTGAACCCATCAATCTTGGCTCCAGCGAACTGGTCACGATCAATCAGCTAGTGGACATCGTCGAGGACATCGCGGGAATCAAGCTGGAACGAAAGTACAACCCGGCCGCGCCGAAGGGCGTGAATGGCCGCAACAGCGACAATGCGAAGATTCGCGAGTATCTGGGCTGGGAACCTTCCATACGCCTGCGAGATGGGATGGCAAAGACCTATGCATGGATTGAACACGAGATGCTGGCCGCTGTCCGTGCATAAGATGTCTGCATCTCCGGTCGCAGTTGGACGAGGTGTTCACGATGGCGCGTAGCAGTGATGAGCGAACCATCCTGGGCATTCGCTTCTATGTGGGCGACGTGGAGGGCGCGATCGAGCGGCTCAAAGATGGTGGTCTGCTCATGGCGCCGGCCGCGCCCGCGCTGAAGGACATGCCTCGCAATCAGGCCTATCGAGAAGCGCTTCTGAACGCCGACCTCATCATCACAGACTCCGCATTCATGGTGCTGCTGTGGAAGTTGATGGAGAGGGAAACAATCCGAAGAATCTCGGGTCTTGCATTTCTGCGCGCCGCACTGGCGCAGGAGGAAATTCGCCGGCCGGGCGACACGCTCTGGATTATGGCTGGCCCGCAAAGTGCGCGCCGCAATCTCGACTGGCTCGCGTCGCAAGGTATCACCGTGCCTGATTCCTGTGTGTATATGGCTCCCATGTATGGGGACGCTGTAGAGGATCCGGATCTCGTGCAGCGAATCGAAGGCGAGCGGTTCCGGCATATCGTTGTGACGATCGGTGGAGGCACCCAGGAGCGCCTGGGCAGTTATCTTAAGTCCCATCTGAGTTATCGGTCCGGCATCTACTGCATCGGCGCGGCGATTGCATTTCTTAGCGGCGATCAGGTGCGCATTCCGGCGTGGGTTGACCGTCTTTATCTCGGCTGGCTTCTGCGGTGTCTTTCGTCTCCGCGGCGGTACGTGCCTCGCTATTGGTCCGCATGGCAACTCTTGCCTCTACTGTGGCGCTTTCGGAGTCAGTTGCCGGCTCCGCAGTATGCAGGTAAAAGGCAGTGATGAGGCGCTCATCTCAGGACAGGTGTCCGAGGACGCGGCGGCCATTCTCCGAACACATTTTGAACGAATGATTTGAAAGGATTCTGTATGTCAGACAAAGTTTCAATTGCGGTAGTGGGCTCCGGTTATGTTGGACTGGTTGCCGCCGCATGTTTCGCTGAGATCGGTCATAAGGTGATCTGTGTCGATAACGATGAGGCAAAGGTCCGGATGCTGTGCGAAGGCGGAGTCCCGATTCATGAGGAATATCTTCCAGAGCTGTTGAGCCGCCACCGCGCGAACCTCGTGGAGTTCACAACCGACTTGCGCGCGGCAACGCAGGCTGCGGACGCCATCTTCATTGCCGTGGGCACGCCACAGAGCAGCGCCGGTAGCGCCGATCTTTCCTTTGTGGATGCGGTCGCCAGCGAAATCGCCCGGTCGATCAACTCCTATAAAGTCATCGTCGAAAAGAGCACCGTGCCGGTTTATACGAACGAATGGATTCGGCGGGTGATTGAGCGCAACGGCGTGCCGAAGGATCTCTTCGACGTGACATCCAACCCGGAGTTCCTGCGGGAAGGGACTGCTGTCGTGGATTTCCTGCATGCAGATCGCATTGTGACCGGAGCAGCGACGCAGCGTGCCGCAGAATTGCTGCGGCGTATTTATGCCCCGCTGACATCGGGCAGCTACTATCGGAGCGCGCATGCAGTTCCGGGTCCCCGAAGCGAGGCCGACCCGCCGCCCATTCTCGAAACCTCGACCAAGGCCGCCGAGATTATCAAGCATGCTTCGAACGCGTTTCTGGCGACCAAGATCTCCTTCATCAATATCGTGGCGAATATCTGCGAGGCCGCCGGCGCCGATGTAGAAGAAGTTGCAAAGGGAATGGGCATGGATACGCGCATCGGACCGAAGTTTCTGCGCGCGGGCATTGGATATGGCGGGTCCTGCTTTCCCAAGGATGTGGCCGCGTTTCGCCATGTTGCGGAGCAGGTGGGTGTTGATTTCGGACTGCTGCACGAGGTGGAGAAGATTAACGAAGAGCAGAAGCTCCGGTTCTTTCAGAAGGTCCGGTCGGCGCTCTGGACATTCCGCGGCAAAAAGATTGGCGTGCTAGGTCTGGCATTCAAGGGCGGCACCGACGATATTCGGGAATCACCGGCACTCGACATCGTGAAGCGGCTTCTGCATGAGGGCTGCATCGTGAGCGCCTATGACCCAGCAGCCGAGCAGCGCAGCAAGGAAGTGATTCCGCCGAGCCAGCAGATGCTTTATGTCGCAGATCCATATGCTGCAGCCCAGGATGCGGATGCGCTTCTCATCCTGAATGACTGGAAGGAGTTTCTCGATATCGACTTCAAGCGTCTGCATCACACGCTACGCTATCCCATCGTTATCGATGGCCGGAACATGCTCGACCCCGCTACCATGGCTACAATGGGATACACGTATCTGAGTGTCGGTCGCGCCGGTTCGTCGCAGCCGCTGGACCCCGTTCCGGCATATTTCCTGCCTCGTCAAAGGTGAGAGGCGCAAATCGCGTGAGTTCTCCAGGCGCAGTCAGGATAAGTCACTTGGGTGTTTGGATATTGGAAGCCACATTCTGCTTCGCTCTGTGAGAAGAATGTGGCTTGGGAGATAGACATACCCTTATGCGGATTCTAATCGCCGGCGCTGCCGGTTTCCTTGGTTCACATCTTTCCGATAGATGGATTGCGGATGGTCATTCGGTGCTGGGCGTGGATAATCTTTGCACCGGATCGCTCGAGAATCTCAAGCAACTCGCGAATGAGCCTCGCTTCGAATTTCTGCAAAGAGATATCTGTGTCCCGTTCGATCCTGGCCATGTGGACTACGTCTTCAATTTCGCATCCCCTGCGAGCCCGGTGGATTACACACGGCTTGGCGTTGAGACACTGATGGTGGGTTCGGAGGGAACGCACAACATGCTCGAGATTGCGCGATCCTCGGGCGCGAAGTTTCTTCATGCTTCCACATCGGAATGCTACGGCGATCCGCTGCAGCACCCGCAGAGCGAGGAGTATTGGGGACACGTCAATCCAATCGGGCCGCGTTCTGTGTACGATGAATCCAAGCGGTTTTCAGAGGCATTGGTGATGGCCTATCACCGGTATCACGGAGTCGACACTCGGCTGGTGCGCATCTTCAATACCTACGGTCCTCGCCTGCAGAAAAACGATGGACGAGTCATCTCCAACTTCATGGTCCAGGCACTCAAGGGCGAAGACTTGACAGTCTATGGAGAAGGCGAGCAGACGCGCAGCTTCTGCTACGTGTCCGATGAAGTCGAAGGGATTCTGAGATTGTCGCGATCGGACGAGCATCTGCCAGTCAACATCGGCAATCCAGTGGAATGGACGATATTGGAGTGCGCGAAGGCGGTATTGCGGGTGACGCAGTCCGCAAGCAAGATTGTGTACCGTCCACTTCCTCAGGACGATCCGGTGCAGCGGCAGCCGAACATTGAGAAGGCAAAACGCCTTCTCGGCTGGTCGCCCGTCGTCGATCTTGAGACCGGTCTGAATCTCAGCCTGGATTACTTCAAAGCTTGCGCAAGCCAATAGAGGATTGAATCGATCTTTGCGAGAGAGCCCCTGCCACAGGTAGCGGCGTCGGAAGGCCGAGCCTGGCAAAGACTCACTACCCCGAAGGAGCAGTCTGCAATGAAGCGAGCGTTGATTACAGGCGTTACGGGCCAGGACGGCGCTTATCTGGCGGAGTTGCTTCTTGCTAAGGGATA
>JBBIVH010000123.1:5357-8505 GCA_037439805.1 Acidobacteriaceae bacterium | reverse complement strand
GACCGGCTGAAGAAGATGGCCGCGGACAAGGGCGTGACGCCGGCACAACTGGCCACGGCGTGGGTGATGTCGAAGAACAAGACCTTTGTGCCGGTGATGGGGGCGCGCACCCAGGCGCAGTTGGCTGAGACGCTGAAGGCGCTGGAAGTGAGGTTGACGCCTGGTGAGATCGCCGCGCTCGAAGCCGAAGTGCCGGCAGAGGCCGTTGCCGGCACGCGCTACGACGCGAACCAGATGAAGGTGCTGGACAGCGAAAAGTGATGCGCCGCAAGACTCCGGCACTGATGAATCGCCGGCTTCCGGAGTGCTGCGCGTTCAGAAATTCATCGTGACCTTGGCCGTCAGCGCGCGTGGCGTCACGTAGTGCGTGCCACTGAAGGTCGAGAGGAAGTTATACAGCGCATACTGGTTCGCCACGTTGATCGCGGTCAGTTCGACATCGAACTTGTAGCGGTCCGCATGGAAGAGATTTTCCTTGCCCAGCGAGAGATCGAACAGGCTGCGCGGCGCGATGCGCTGCGGGTTCTTGTCGTTGTTCCCCTTGCCGGGCGCAGGAATGTTGATCAGGTTTGAGGTGAACTCGTTGGCCGGGCAGGTAGCGATGTAGGTTGCGGGATTGTTGACGTTGGCCGCTGTTCCGTTGCAGGAAAGGCCTGCCTGAAATTCTTCGTCCAAGGTCAGGGGTAAGTAGACATTCGCTCCAGTGACAGGATTGACGGTGGGGGGCAGATTGGTATCGACCATGGCGATGGCGGGCTGGCCATTGAGCGTGGTCGAGCTATTCAGGCATGGCGTATTCGGATCCGTCACACCGAAGCAAGGTGTGGCCCCGGCTACCTGGCCGGAATCGAAGCGCCAGTTGAATCCGCCCCAGATGCCTTTCACAAATCTGCCGCCGGGCAGTGTGTACTGCAGATGTGTTGTCTCGTTGAATTTCTCGTCATGGTCGATGCGGAAAGGCAGGCCGGTCTGGCCCACGGTGGCTCCTGCGCCTGCCACCTGCGGCGGAAAGAAGCGCGCAGCGACTGAAGACATGACCACATAGGCGCTGAAGTTATGCTCCTGTGGCACCTCTACATTGATGGCGTAGCCGGGAATCTTCGAGTTGTGCCAGTCGATGGGAAAGGTGATCGGCGTGTTACCCAGCACTGAAAAGTCGAACGCGTTGTGTGTGTACTTCCAGATGTACTCGCCGTTGACGACGACCCTGGAGCCGATCTGCTGCTGGAAGCCGGCGTGGAACTCATTGCGGAAGCCGGGCTGCAGGATACCGGAAACGCCGGGCGTGCAGTTGAGCAGCGGGGCGAGAACAGCGCTCAGGCAGCCCTCGCTGGACAGAACCAGGTTCTCATTGAAGGGTGTTTCCAGCGTGCGCGCATAAGAGACACGCAGAACCGTGCTGGTCGCCTTTACGGTGTAGGCAATGCCCACGCGCGGTTCTGTCTGATTGGCGCGCGTGAGCCCGTTGTAGAGGTCTTCGCGCAGACCAAGATTCAAGTTCCAGTTCCCTGCTTTGATCTGATCTTCCGCATAGAGCGCCAGTTCCTTCACGTCGGTGCGGCCAAGAAAGAAGGAGTACGAACCGCCGCGAGTGAAATCATAGGGCCGAAGCACAGGAAGGAAGTTCGGGTTGGGCAGCACGCCGTTCACTGCGCAATCCGACTGCGCCGAGTAGCCGGGCAAGGGATTGCCGCCGGCATCCATGCAGGGCGCGTTGTAGGTGCTCTCCACGATGCCGAGCGAGTCGCTCTCGCGCAAAAAGGTCTGCTGATATTGCACACCCGCCTTGAAGTTCTGAATGCCGCGCGTGTAGGTCACATCCGAGTGGATTCCAGCGTTCATCAATGTGCGAATCTGCGCAATGGACGATGTCTGAAGGTTGGCTGGGCCAAGATCCGCCAAAGGATTCCCGCTGGGGAAGTAGTTGTACAGATCCTTGCGCACGAACGCGCCGAGGTTCAGCACGGAGTCGTTGTTCACAATCCACGTATAAGCAGGCGCGATGTTAAAGGTGCTGATCTTCGAGCGCTGATCGGCGTTGCCCACATTGCCAAAGGCAGGATTCGCCCTGCCGCCGCCGACGACCACGTTCTGCACGTTCAGGTTGTCGTACGTATTCGGCGTCTGAAACCAGGAGCGGCTGTAGTTCATGTCCAGATGGACGGAGTTCGAAGCGTTGAGCGTATCGTCGATGCGATCGAAGAAGTTCTCTTCGTTCCCCTTGTCATGAAAGACGGCAAACTCAGGCGGGTCGAGGAACCGGCCCGAATTCAGCCCATCTGCCTCAAGAAAGTTTCCCCAATTGTCTCCGCCGTAAGAAAGATCGAAGCCGCCCGCCGCGGAGCCGAAGGAGCCGTAGGAGCTGTCGATGCTGCCGGTCGGCCGCTTGACTCCCTGCCCTGACCGCGTGGTGGCGACGATGACGAGACTCGTCTTGTCTCCGAACTCCGCGGGAGGCGCGCCGGAGATGACCTGAATGGATTGAATCGAATTCGATGGAAGCTGATTGGAAAAGACCTTGCTCTGCTGGTCCGAGATGGCCTGCCCATCCACGGAGAACGAGTTCGACGCATGGTCTCCCAGCCCGTGAAACAGGCCGTTTGAATCGGCGGAAACGCCTGGTGTGGTGAGCGTGACGAGCGAACTGAGCGAGGACGACTGGCTCTCCAGCGGGACCTTGATGAACTGGTCGCGCTCGACGTCGGTGTGGAAGGTGGGGTCGTCTTCGATGAGATCGCCTGTGGCCTCAACCGTAACGGTGGAAGCCGCAGCCTGCACCTGAAGTACCAGATTGAGCGAGAGGCCGACCGTGGAGTTGACGACGATGTGCTGCATCAAGGATGAAAAGCCGGGAGCCGTAACCGTCAGCCGGTAGTTATTGAATGGCACGCTGGCGATCGCGAATTCGCCGGTTGCGTCGGTGGTCACGGTTCGGCTGAGGCCGCTCATGGCGCTGGAGATGGCCACGGATGCGCCGGGAATCACAGCTCCGGTGGGGTCAGTGACCGTTCCCCGCACACTGGCCGCATTGCCGCTCTGCGCTGCGTGGGCGCCAAGCGCCATGCACCCTGCGAGACAGGCGGTCAAGATGCGGTGTTGCTTGCCGTGCTGAAACGGCATACAGTTGCCTCCGATGGGTTCTGATCCG
>JBBIVH010000123.1:0-5257 GCA_037439805.1 Acidobacteriaceae bacterium | reverse complement strand
GTGCCGGCGACGCAGAACAACCACCGGCTCATTTTGAAAGACGGGACCTATCAGCAGGTGCGCACCTACCAGATCGTCGGTGACCGCGTGCGCTACATCTCACTCGACCGCGGCGGCGACTGGGAAGAGATGCCGGTGAACCTGGTGAACTGGGACGCCACACGCAATTGGGAACGGGACCACGGCAATCTCAGCGAGGTGTCCTCGCCTGCGATGAAAGAGGCAGCCGAGCTCGACAAGGAAGAGGCATCTGCGCGGGCGGATGAGCGTTACCGCATGCCGCAGGTCGCGCCGGGACTGGAGCTGCCCGATGCGGATGGGATCTTCGCTTTCGACACGTTTCAGGGCGTTCCCGAGCTCGTGGAGCTGAAGCCGCTGGCGCTGCCGCAGGACTGGAAGCGGCATCACGGCGCCAATGCGATGAATCCGCTGAGTGGACCGCGCACCCACATCGAACTCGACGGCGAACACGCTGCTATCCATCTGCATGTGAATGATCCAGTCTTCTATGCCTCGCTGGATACGCAGGACCAGGGAGAGACCGTGACCACGCATGCCTTCACCGTGCACACAGACAGCGCCCAGGTGCAGAACGGAAAATTCGGCGCGCACTCGACCGCTTCGAAATTTGTGATTCTGGAACTCGACGAGCGGCAGGCGGTGCGCTTTATCGGTCCGCTGAATCTTGGGCAGGACGGCGCAGCGCAGCCCGCGGACTGGGTGATTGCCGCGCTCGTGGAAGCTCTGCCCGGCAAGCACTGGCTCAAGATTATGCCGGAGAAGCCCCTGAAGATTGGTGAATACGCGCTCGTGGAGATTCAGGGGCCGGGGCAGATTGGCCAGTCGATATGGGACTTTCGCGTGTATCCGGTTCTCGGAGACAATCCCGGCGCGCTGACAGCCATCAAGCAACAGTAGCGCCCGCGGCTACTCCCGCACGCTGATCCCCAGCGCCTTCATTTTGCGGTAGAGGTGGCTGCGCTCGAGGCCGAGCATCTCGGCTGCGCGGCTTACGTTGTTCCGCGCCTCCTCAATCTTTTTCAGAATGTAGTCGCGCTCGTAGGCATCGCGCGCCTGCTGGAGCGTGGAGAAATCCTCAGTCGATCGCGTACCCGCTTTGTGCATCAGCGGCGGCAGGTGCTTCCGCTCGATGCGCTGGGCGCGCGGATTGAGGATGAGCACACGCTCGATGACATTCTTGAGTTCGCGCACATTGCCCGGCCAGTGGTAATGGGCCAGGGCATCCAGAGCATCCTCGCCAATCTCCATGCGTGGACGGCCATATTGGCGGCCGAACTCCGCCAGAAACTCGCGCGCCAGCAAGGGGATGTCCTCTTTGCGTTCACGCAGCGGCGGAACAAAAAATGGAACCACATTCAAGCGGTAGAAGAGGTCTTCGCGAAAGTTTCCTTTGGCAATCTCTTCTTCAAGGTCCTTATTGGTCGAGCCGATCAGGCGGACATCGACGCGCAGTGGCTGCGTGCCGCCAACTGGCGTGAAGAGCTGCTCATCGAGCGCGCTGAGGACCTTGGCCTGCGTCTTCAGGCTCATGTCGCCCACTTCGTCCAGATAAAGCGTGCCGCCGTCGGCGCGTTCCAGCGTGCCGCGCTGCTCGGGCGGGCCGCCGGGACGAGCCCCATGCCGATAGCCAAACAACTCCGACTCGATGTGAGCCTCCGGAATCGCGGCGCAATTCAGCTCAACGAAGACCCGCTCGCGGCGCAGACTTTCCGCGTGAATGGCGCGCGCGATCAACTCTTTGCCCGTGCCCGACTCACCGTAAATCAGCACGCGGCCGTTCGTCGGAGCCATGAGGCGAATCTGCTGGCGCAGCGCCTTGACGGGGATGCTTTCGCCAGTGAGCACCGAGCCGACGCTGAATTGGCGCTTGAACTCGAGGTTCTCCGCGCGCAGGCGGCGAGCATCCACTGCATTCTTAAGCACAATAAGAGTTCGGTCCAGCGAGAGCGGCTTTTCCAGAAAGTCGTAGGCACCGAGCTTGGTGGCCCTGACGGCTGACTCAATCGTTCCATGACCCGAAACGATGATGACCTCCGGCCTTGTCTCAGGCGCAAGCGCATGAATATCGCCCAGCACATCCAGCCCGTCGCGATCCGGCAGCCAGATGTCGAGCAGGACAACGTCATACGGCACATCTTCGATGAGCACCAGCGCCTCGGCGGCCGTTGCAGCCGTGGTTACGGCGTAGCCTTCTTCGCTGAGAATCTCCTGCAACGACGTGCGGATCTCTGCCTCGTCGTCCACCACGAGCACATGATTCATGAGCGGCTCCCTGTGGCCGGCACCGCGCTTCCGTGCTCCTGCGCGGGCTGTGCGGGCAGCTCCATCAGCGGCAGGCGCACCAGAAACCGAGCGCCCTTGGGCACATTGCTCTCCGCGCGAATCGATCCTCCATGCTCCTGGACAATCTTCGCTGCAATGGAAAGGCCAAGGCCCGTGCCGCGTTGCTTCGTGGAGTAGAACGGCAGAAAGAGCCTCTCACGAATCTCGTCGGTAAGGCCGTGCCCCGTATCCGAGACGGCGACCTCTACGGCGGCGCCATCTTCGCTCAGCGCGCTGCTCACGTCGAGCTCGCGCAGCAGGCTGCTTCGCATAGCCTCCGCGGCGTTGTCGATGAGGTTGGCCAGCGCGCTCCGCATCGCCTCCGGATCGGCCAGCACCATGGGCAGGCCTTTCTCCAAATTCCGGCGCACGGTGATGCCTTCGAGTCTGCCGGTAAACAACGCAAGCGCTTCCTCGGCCACCTGATTCATGTCGCAGGCGCGCGGCTGCGGCGCGGGAAACTGCGCCAGCGCGGAGAACTGGTCCACCAGCGTGCGCAACGTACCAACGCAGCCGAGAATCACTTCGCTGCACTTGCGAATGATGGAAGGCGAGTCGGGCTGATTCCGATCGAGATGGCGGCAGATGCGCTCGGCAGAAAGCGCGATCGGCGTGAGCGGATTCTTGATCTCGTGCGCGACACGCTGTGCAACTTCCTTCCACGCAGTCTGCCGTTGCGCACGCAGCAGCTCGCTCGTATCTTCCACCACCAGCACGGTGCCTACTTTGCCGCGCGCCAGTTCAAGCCGCGCACTGGTCACAGACATATGCACCAGCCGGCCGCGCGCGTGCAGTTCAAGATCCGTTGAGGCCGCGCCCATGCGCTGGCCGCGCCGAATCACTCCCGCGAGATCTTCTGCGCATTCGCCCGGCAGCAGCGCATCAACCTTCTGCCCGCGCAGGTCTCCGTCCGCACTCTGGCCCATGAGCGTTGCAAAAGCGCGATTGGCCTGCAGAACCGTTCCTGCTCCATCCAGGGTGACCACTCCGCTGGGAATCGTTTCGAGAATCGTCTCCAGCTCGCGACGCCGCTCTTCGATGGACTGATTCGCCGCAGTCAGCTGCGCCGAAGATGTCTCGGCCAGTTTGCGGCTCGTATCCAGGTCAGCAGCCATGTGGTTAAACGAGCGCACCAGTTCCGCCATTTCGCCGGTGCTCACCAGCGAAACTCGATGCTCATATTTGCCCGCGGCGATCTCGTCCATGGCGTCTGCCAGCGCCTCGACAGGCCGCGTAATCTGCTTGGACAAGAACAGCGCCAGCCACACGCTCGAAAAGAACACGACCACAGTGATGAGCAGCAGCATGAGAAAGAAGATGCTGCGAATGCTGTTCCGCGCGCGGAACAGATTCCAGTACGCTGCCGCACCAGCGCGAATCCGCTCCGTGGTCTGGCTAAGCCCCTGCGGCATCGGCAGCGCGGCAACCACCGCTTTGCCGGACGCAGTCACGGCCATGCCCAGCGCATATTCCTGACTGCCGATGCGAATCACCGGCTCGTCATTCCGCCGCGCCGCATTCAATAAATTGGCCGAGAGCGGTCCATGCAGCGGAATGGAAACCTCCGTTGCGTCCTGCCCGCTCTTCTCCGGCAGCCATGGAACCAGGCTTGCGGCGCTCGACTCCGGCGGCGCAAGATAGCTCGCAATCACCTGCCGGTCGCGATCGTAGACCAGCGCGAATCCACCATCAAGCGTGATGCGGTGCGCGCTCAGCGTGTTCTGCAGCAGCTCCTGCGAACCATCCGGAGCCCCCGAGGTGGCAATCGATTCTGCCTCGCCGCGCGCGTTGCCGGTCACATACTGGGCAAGCTCGAGCACAACGCGAGTCGAATCCTCGCGCAACTCCGAGGTATTCGGCGAAAACCACCGATCAATAGAACGGTTCATCAGCTGAAAGCTGAAGAGAAACATGAAGACCGCGGGCGTAAGCGCAATGAGCATCGCTCCCAGCACCATGCGGGTGCGCAACCGGGCTCCAAGGGCACTGCTGCTCTGGTCCGCATAGACCTTCAGGATGTTGCGCAACAGCAGGATGAGAAGCGCCACAAGCAGCAGGAAGACCAGCACCGTGAGGCCAGTGAATGCCAGCGTCTCGCCCGCGGTCTCTGGATTGAGATAGCGAATGTTCGATGTGTTGAACGCCTGCAGAGCGCCCAGCAACGCAAAGAAAAGGAGCGCACCGAGGCCCAGCAGGACTACAAGACGCCGCCGCGAATCGCTGCCGGGAGACATGCCGCGATTATAGGCGCTGGGGAAAGTAACCCGCTACCGCCAGCTTCAAGCGAGCGCCAATGCGATGGCTAGGCCAGGACGCTCGCTGGCGCCGACCATCCGCGCTGCTGACTCTCTGCCACCCCGCGATGCGTCAGCGTACCGAGCCAGGTGTTCAGCCCTTCGGCCAGCCCCACATCCTGCCGCAGAGACTCGCGCGCGCCCAGGTTCGCAAGACGCATCAGATAGGGAAACGTTGAGTTCGTCAGCGCAAGCGTGGAGGTATGCGGCACGGCGCCCGGCATGTTGGTCACGCAATAGTGAACGACCCCATCCACCGTGTAACTCGGGTTGGAGTGCGACGTGGGACGAGCGGTCTCTACGCATCCGCCCTGGTCGATGGCAACATCGACGATCACCGCGCCCTTCTTCATCTGCGAGACCATCGCGCGGGTCACGATCTTCGGCGCAGTCGCTCCGGGAATCAGCACGCCGCCAATCACCAGATCCGCTTCGCGCGTCGCCTGGGCAATGTTGTAGCTATTCGAAGCCAGCGTGTAGAGGCGGCCGCTATACAAATCATCGAGCTCCCGCAGCCGGTTCAGGTTCACATCAATGAGCGTGACTTTGGCGCCAAAGCCCAATGCAATCTTGGCCGCATTGGTGCCCACAATGCCCCCGCCGATGATGGTGACATGCGC
>JBBIVH010000122.1:0-8664 GCA_037439805.1 Acidobacteriaceae bacterium | reverse complement strand
CTTCAGCCATTCCGCCCCCTAACCTGCTAGATTAAATGCGGAACTTCCTCTTGAGGCAATGTCTGAAATTTCTCAATTTGTCATCCCGAAGGGCTTTCGTTTTGGCGCGGGCCGTGCAGGCCTGAAGCAGAGCGGCAGAACAGATTTTGCGCTCATCGTCGCAGATGCACCCGCAGCTGCTGCAGCAGTTTTTACTGCAAATCGAGTCACCGCGGCGCCCCTGATCGTGGACAAGGAGCACCTGAGCAAGACAGGCGGTCAGGTTCGCGTTGTCGCCATCAATGCAGGCAACGCAAATTGCGCAGTGGGCCAAGCCGGCCTGGATGCGACACGCGCAACCTGCTCTGCCGCAGCCGCGCAGTTCGCTTGCAGCCCTGACGAGGTCTTTCCTTCCTCCACAGGCATCATTGGAGTTCCATTGCCCGCTGAGAAGCTCATCGCGGTTCTCCCTGCAATCGCCGCTACGCTCGGCAAGGAAAGTGACCACTTTCAGCAGGTCGCGCAAGCAATGATGACCACTGACACCGTGGAGAAGACGGCGTTCGCGCGCGTAGAGATTGACGGCAAGGAGGTCCGAATCGCCTCTGTCGGCAAGGGGGCCGGCATGATTCACCCGCAACTCGTTCCGCATGCCACCATGCTGGTGTACATCATGACGGACGCGGCGGTCGAGCCAGCTTTGCTGAATGCCTATTTGCTGCAGGCTGTGGACTTAAGCTTCAACCGCATCTCAGTGGATGGGGACACATCCACAAACGACACCGTACTCATGTTGGCAAGCGGTGCAAGCGGTGTTCAGGTCGGACCGAACCACAATGAGTTTGCCAGGGCGCTCACACAAGTATGTACATCGCTCGCCAAACAGATCGTGGCGGATGGCGAGGGCATCACACATGTTGTGGAACTCAGAATCGAAGACGCAGCGACCAAAGACGACGCACTGCGCATCGCCAAGGCGATTGCCCATTCCCCGCTCGTCAAAACCGCCTGGGCTGGCTGCGATCCCAACTGGGGACGGCTGATGGCTGCAATCGGGTATTCCGGCGCTTCGATCGACCCGGAGCGCATCGACATCTGGTTCGGAGAGCTTCCGGTATGCAGCGATGGCGCTCGCGCTCCTGCCTACAACGAGGTCGCTTTACACGACTACATCAAGCAGTCGCAATTTTCCATTCGCATCCAGTTACACCAGGGCAAAGGCAACTGCACGTTCTGGACCACAGACCTGACACATGAATACATTCGCATCAATGCTGACTACTCCACTTAGCCAGCGCGCGTCCAGTATTTTCGTCGCACGAGGTTCCAAGGCCAATGACTCCCAGGAGGAAAGGGCAGCAAGCTGCCTCAGACGGAACGTCTGCATTTTCACTGATCTCCGAGCAAAAACTGCTCGCAATCTACCAATCCATGCTGAATTGCCACCTGTTGCGGGATGAACTTCGCAGGTTGAAGGGCGGGCGCGGCAATGCGGTACGTGGACCAGTTGCGGGGCACGAAGCGATGCTGGCGTCGCTGACAGCGGATTTAGAAGTTGAAGATGCGTTGAGTCTTCCGGCGGCAGACTCTGCGGCAGGATTCCTGAAAGGACAGCCCCTGCGCCCCATCCTGCAAACGGTGCGGCCTGCGGGCAAAAGTCGCGCGTCGCTTTCGCCGCGGCGCCCCGGCTTGTCGAAGGAATACGTCACGCCTGCTGCGAAGTCCACAGCCACGCAACTCTATCTCGCTTGCGGCTTGGCGCTGGGACGAGTGCAAACTGTTCCCGGCAGTGTCGTTGCAGTGTTCTGCTCAGGCTCTGGCACGCCGTCGGCATGTTGGGGCGAGGTACTGAC
Organism: Acidobacteriaceae bacterium; assembly: GCA_037439805.1. Taxonomy (GTDB): domain Bacteria; phylum Acidobacteriota; class Terriglobia; order Terriglobales; family Acidobacteriaceae; genus Telmatobacter. The sequence continues at coordinate 6,832 of JBBIVH010000122.1, read as the reverse complement.
CCTAGCCAGCGAATGCCATTTGCCTATGATTTTCATGAAGCATGAAGCGTCCGAAGGTGAGGGCCACTTCACGGGGATAGATCGAAGCGCGCGCGTGCATGGCGTTCCGCTCATCCTGACGGACGCACTCGACGCTGTCGCGCTCTATCGCGTTGTTTATGAGTCTCTGCGCCGTGCACGAAAGGGCCGTGGCCCCACACTCATCGTCTGCCGCAGCGGAAAAACTCGCTCGCGCGCGGAAGGACGGGACGCACTGGGCCGAATGGAAGCATACTTGCGCCAGCGCGGGATGTTTGACCCGGACCTCCGCCACCGGTTTGCAGAAAGGCTTCTGAGGTCCTTTCGTGCCGCGAACCCCAAGAGCAGAGCTCGTAAAGCGCTGCGCAATCAGCGGGATTGAGGTGAAATGAAGCGTCCAATTTCGCCATTCGCCACCGAGCAGAATGATACAGTTTGAAGTATGAGTCTTCGTCAGTCCCCGGGTCCGAATCGCACTTCCAGACACGGTTTTTATGTGGCAGTTTGCCCGGTGATCCTGCTTGCTGCCTTCGGCATCGTGGCTCTGCCGCTATCAGCCGCAGCGCAGGCTGCCCACCCGGCGGCGCCGGATTCGGTTTGCGAGCCGTCCATGATGGGCTCGCCCTACATTTCAGTCGACAGCTGGATGTATCCAGAAGTCATGCGCCTCTACTCGCTCGGCTACGTCGACAGCGTTTTTCTTGGCCTGCGTCCATGGACTCGCACGAGTCTCAGCCATATGCTGGAAGAGACCGCTGCCCGCCTCGAAGACGATGACAAGAGCCCTGCTGCCGATGAAGCTCAGGGCATCTACGAGTCGCTCCGCGAAGAGTTGGACAAGGACATGGAAGGACCGTGCCTGCAGATGCAGGGCAAGGCGCGGGTGGAATCTGTTTACACTCTCATGCGCGGAATCAGCGGAACTCCGCTGCGAGATAGCTTCTATCTCGGTCAGACCATTGTGAATGACTACGGACGCCCTTACGAGGGCGGATTCAATAACTATTCCGGTGCGAGCGCCTATGCCTCCGCGGGCCGCTTTGTGCTGTATGCCCGCGGCGAGTTTCAGGGAGTCCCCTCTGCAGCAGGCTACTCCAGCGCGCTGGCGCAGACCCTTTCTAGCCTCGACCAGATCCCCTACATCAACCCCGCGACCGGGTTGCCTTTCAATCAGGCAACGATTCCACAAGGCCCAATCTCGTCGGTGACAGATGGCAGGTGGATCGAGGCCTATGTTTCCGCCCATTTCGCGAATCATGAGATTTCGCTGGGCAAGCAGGATGCCTGGCTGGGAACTGCGATGGGCGGAGGATTTGCCTACTCAAACAATGCGGAGAACATCTATTCGTTCCGCATCAACAGAGTCGAGCCGTTACACATTCCACTGCTTTCTGCAATCACCGGCCCGTTCCGCTATGACTTCATGGTGGGGTCTCTTAAAGGGCATACGGATCCAAATTCGCCCTGGGTGCACTATGAGAAGGTAAGCTTCAAGCCAACGCAAAATCTGGAATTTGGGTTTGAGCGCACCGTAATCTGGGGCGGCAAAGGCCACGAACCGATCACCCTGCACACATTCCTGCAGAGTTTTTTCAGCTTCCAGAACGTCACCGCCGCAGTTAAAAACAGCACGAAGGACCCCGGAGCACGATTCGGACAGTTTGACTTTGCATACCGCCTGCCATTCGTTCGGCGCTGGCTGACCCTCTATTCGGACTCCGAAGTCCATGACGATGTCTCACCAATCGATGCGCCCCGGCGCGCTGCAATTCGACCCGGCATTTATCTCTCTCATGTGCCTGGAATCCCCAAGCTCGACGCGCGGCTTGAAGCCGTTTCGACTGACCCCTCCATCACAAACAGCAATGGCGGGCATTTTATGTATTTCGAAGCAATCCAGCGCCAGGGCTATACCAACAAGGGCATGATCTTTGGCGACTGGATCGGACGCGAGGATAAGGGCGGGCAGGCTTGGATTACCTATCACCTCAGCGGCAATGAATGGATGCAAGTGAGCGCGCGCAATCAGAAAGCTGCAAAGGACTTTATCCCGGGCGGCACGACAATTGACGATCTTACATTTCGCGCCGTCAAGCGCATCAAGCGAGATCTTGAAGTGGATGGAAACTTCACCTTCGAACACTGGAAAGCTCCCATCTATCCCACGGGAACTCCAACTTATCCTGCGCCCCAGCATACAGTCACGACCACGAACATCCAGCTCACCTGGTTTCCGTCGCGCAAGGTGGATTTCTAATCCATCACGAGATAGCGGATTCGTCGTTATCGAGCACGCGGGTGTGACTTGTCATACACCTGCGTGAGCTGCGCTGCTGTCAACTGGGTGTAGCGCTGCGTGGTCGAGAGCCTCTCATGGCCCAACAGTTCCTGAATCGCCCGTAAATCCGCGCCTTCCTCCAGCAGGTGCGTGCCGAAGGCGTGGCGCAGTGTATGCGGATGAAAATCGCCGGAGAGGCCTCCCATGATCGCGATGCGCTTGACGATGCGCCCTACGCTGCGCGTGGTCAGACGTGCCTGCTTGTCAGCCCGCTGAAGTCCCCGCAGCTTGAGATTCAGAAATACGGCCTTTGGGGGCCTGCCTATCGCTTCTGGCATAGCAGCAACGCGGAGTTTTCTTTCTTCCAGATATTCTCGGAGAGCTACGGCGGCGGCTTCGCCCAACGGAACATATCTCTGCTTTCGCCCTTTGCCCCGCACCAGGATCGCCTCATTGGCCCAATGAATATCCGAGATATCCAGCCCGGTGAGTTCAGCGTTACGCATCCCGCAGCCGTACAGCAATTCCATGATGGCTCGGTCTCGTGCGGGCCAGCTCGCAGCTTCGCTTCCAACCGAATCCACAACTTGGTTCAACTGCTCGATCGAGGGCACACGGGGGAGATGCCGCGGCAGCTTCGGCGTGGTCACGAGTGCGGCAACATTCTGCTGCACATATCCCATGCGAGCCAGCCACTTGAACCAACTCCGAATGGCCGCAAGAGACCGGGCAACCGACGTCTTGGATAGTCCGCGATCGAAGAGACTGGATAAATACGCGCGTATGAGCTTGTGATCGATCTGATCCGGCACGGAGCAAGCGCTGCATTCGCCCATGGCGAAGCAGGCGAATGCGTTCACTTCTCGCGTGTACGCGCGCAGCGTGTGTTCCGATGCCCCTCGCTCCACGCGAAGGGCGCGCAGATACTCTTCGACCAGCGGGCTAAGCGCACCTGCGGATTCGCTGACTGTCTGCGGAGTCGTCATGGCTTCTCTGGACTTTCCTCGCCCATCTTCAGAAGATTTCCGCGCAGCCTCGCGCGAGGATGATGGAGACGATGCACGGACTTCAGATGTCCGAGTGCGACCTGCGTATAGATTTGCGTCGTTGCAATGTCTGCATGGCCCAGCAGAAGCTGCACGCTGCGCAGATCCGCCCCGTGCTCAACCATGTGCGTGGCGCAGCTATGGCGCAGCGTGTGGGGGCTGGCATTGGCGTCCGCGGCCTTCACCAGGCGCCAAACCCATTGCCGCGTGAGAGGAGCGCCTCGGAGCGACAAAAATAGCTTGGCCCCATCTGCGCGCGCATTGACTCTCTTGCGCGAAGAACTGATTCTCGCCAGGTGCGGGCGCCCTTCGCGAAGATATGCCTGCACTGTCTCCAGCGCCACGCGCCCGAGGGGCACGATGCGCTCCTTGTCGCCTTTTCCTCTCACCTGCACGCGACCTTGATCGAACGCGATGTCAGAAACGGCAAGAGCTGTAAGCTCTGATACGCGCAGCCCTCCGCCATAGAGCAATTCCAGAATTGCGCGGTCGCGAAGATCGGCCGCTCTGGCCTGGGGATGTGTGGCCGAAAGTGCTGCGCGGTTCAGCAGTTCATTGACTTCCGGTTCGGCTAACGCCTTTGGAAGGACCTTCCAAGTCTTCGGCGACTCGACATTGATGGTCGGATCGTGCTGGATTCTTCCATCCAGCAGCAGCCATTTGTAAAAGCCTCTCAATGAGCTCAGTTTCCGGGCGCAGGAACGGGAATCCATTCCCTGCCCGTGAAGATATTCGAGAAATGCAAGCACGTCCTGCTGAGTGGCATTTTCAAGCGGGGCCTCGCGTTGGCGCATCAATTCAGCAAATGTATGCAAATCACCGGCATAGGCTTCGCAAGTCAAGGGACGCAGTCCCTTTTCTACCCTGAGATAGTTCTGGTAATCGCGGAGCGCAATCGGCCTGCCGGGCGAGTTCACATCTTTGATTATCAGCGCGCTTCCACTGTGAGCTTCACGACTGCTTCGCTGGCCGTATCTTGTTTATCAAGGAATCAACATCGTCACTGATGGATCGACTGGAAAACAGCCCCCCGCCGGCGAGCATCAGTAATGTTCCGCGCGGTTGTTGCCCCCGAACTCACGCATGATGTTCAATCCAAAGCTGACTCCGACCTTGACCCCGTAGCGCTCCATGGTCTTTGGAAACGTAATGCTGCTGTCTGGCGAATAGGCGTTGCTTAAGGCGGTGGACATACCAAATCCCAGCATGTTGGCTACGTTTGGCATCTGCTTCCCCTGATCGCTATAGGCGACCAGTTCGCTGCGGAAGCACCACCAGAGCCGCGACCCAAAAGATCCAGCTCCCTTGCGAAAGTATCGCGGATCCTGCTTAAGGACCGTAGGCAACAACGCATCGGTGAAGAGAAAGGTCGAGGCAAGATTCGCGGCGTTATAACCGAACCTCTCAGCAAACGGCCCCGCGCCTGGACCATATTGTGGACCATAATTTGCGACCTGATCGAAGCCTGCAAACATCGCCGACTCGATCAGGAAAGACGGATCAAACGTCTTTCTATACGCCATTTCAAACTTTTGCCTGGTTCTCAATGTCGCAACGGGAGTTGTCGGATCCTGAATCGTCTCATATCCCGGGAAAAGCAGGAGAACTCTTCGATGGGGAAGAGGTGTCTCGGGCAACTTCGGATCGAGCTTCGCCTGGCCTAGGCAACGGGCTGCGCTCATGACACACAACAGCAACGCTGCAAGTGCATGCTTTCTATTCACTCAACACCTTCAATTCAAATTTTGCAATGACTTCAGGCCGCCAAATATCGACTGGCTTGCTGATTTGACGCATGGAGCGGAATAGCCCGGTTCTATCTTTCCGCGGGGATACCGGACTGAGATTAGACGGGCAAACCACCGAAAGGTAAGTGAATGAGGGGATTCCGCAGCATTCGCCCTTTCTTCGATTCCATCACTCATCCACGGGAGCGCATCGAGTCATCGTTCGGATAGAAGCATGCGGACTTTCGTTTCCAACGTGGAAATATCCGCTGCACCTTCTACTCGCTCGACCAACATTCCCTTGCGAGAGATGAGGAACGTAATCGGCAGGCCGAGGATGTCACCGTACATTTTACCCAACTCGTCGTCCCCCATCACAACAGGCAATCTGAGTTGCAATTTCTTTACGACTGCCGTCACGGGTCCGGTGTCATCGTCCATTGCGACGGTGATGACCTGTAGGCCTGAAGAGTCGTACTTGGTCTGCCAGGATTGAAATGCAGGCAGCTCAACCTGGCAAGGCCCACACCACGATGCCCAGAAATTCAGCAGCACCACCTTGCCGCGCAGTGCTCTTAAATCGATTCGCTGACCGTTCAGGTCGCTTCGCACAAAGCCTGGCGCCGGCCTGTGGAGCAACGCCGTCTGGGACTGAAGCGGTAAGACGAATAATCCACAAGTCAGCAGCGAAAACGCGAGCCATCGAGCTCGAGCTTGTGCGTGTCTCATCGTGTGACTCGGAATGCTAGTTGCCTTGCTCAACGCGGTACCCTTTGCCGACCCAGTCATCTCCGAAATTGTTCGCTAGGTAGAGAGCCTTCACATTCGTGAAACCGAGATCGTGAAGCCTCTTGAATGCGGGGCCGATATTCGGGCAGTGGCTCCATGGGCAGCAGCCGCAATAGAGAACGATGACCTGGCTTTTCTTGAGCGCACCGACCTTGCTGGCCAGCAAGGCCAAACCGCTCGGCTGGGATCCCGGTCCGGCATAGATCGAGCCTGGTATATGCGCCTGGGTGTACATCAGATGGGAACCCACCTGGAGAATAACCGGATGCGCCTTCGGCTGCTCCTGCAGCATCCTGTTGAGAGCTTCGGTCTGAATCAGCTGACTCTGCGGAATCGAAAATGCACTCAGCCCCGTTCCCTCCGGCGAGTACTGGGCCCGCGCGAGAGAGATGCAGCAAAAAGCCATGATGAGCACACCAGGAAGCCCCAACTCGATACGGCGATACATCCCTACCAACATGCGCATACCCCCCGTGAAATTCTCCCATCTCCCACTGCACATATAGCAGGGACAACGGGCCTGAGGCAAACGGCGAATCCCACCCTTAGACCTCGCCGCGGTTTGGCCAAAGCACAACTCTGCGCGCAATGAGGGTGCGTGGTACAGGTCTCATCGTAGAAAATGGAACGTGTAAGCATGGGTTCAAATCTGCTGAAACGATTGGTTATGGATGCACACTGAAGTTCCTCGCTGGACAGCCGGCGAATTCGAAAAGCTGGTGCTCGGAAACGCTCCTCTGGTTGCCGTGTTTGATTGCGACGGAACGCTCTGGGGCGGGGATTCCGGCTATGGCTTCATGATGTGGTCGCTGGAGCAAGGCCTCGTATCGAGGTCCACTTCGGACTGGATCGACACACGCTACAGGGGCTACCTCGCGGGCAGTGTAAGCGAAGCACAAATCTGCGGCGAAATGGTGCAGATTTACGCCGGTCTGCGTGAGGAAGAGCTGCACATCGCAGCTGCCCGCTATGTG
>JBBIVH010000121.1:0-8723 GCA_037439805.1 Acidobacteriaceae bacterium | reverse complement strand
TGGTGCCGGGAGGGGGGGTCGAACCCCCATGACCGCAAGGGTCGGCGGATTTTGAGTCCGCTGCGTCTGCCAGTTCCGCCATCCCGGCTGGATGGGAGGTTGACTCACTTAGTGTACCCGACTACAGCGAGCTGGGGGCCAATCGAAATCCACGCATGCAGGAGCGCGCACGCGCTGCGAGACAGATTGCGGCGCAAGAGAATTGATTCGCGGGGTTGCAGCCTTGCTCAAATCATGCGGGGTCTGCAACGTGGGTCGCAGGCCCCGTGGAGTTCGCGAAAGGTCGAGGTTACTCCGGCAGCGTCGTTGTGCCCGCAACGCTGAAGTTGCCGGTCACATTCGGTGCGCCGGTGCCAGGCTGGCCGCCGCCGACCGAGACCGTGTACTGGCCCTCGGCGATGATCGGATCACCCTTGTCACTGACCATGCTCAGGTCGCGCGGCTTGAGATAGAAGCTCACCTTCTTCGATGCGCCGGGGTCCAGATGCACGCGCTTGAAGGCGCGTAGAGCGCGCAGCGGAGCGCCGGGCACACTGGGGAAGCTGAGGTAGAGCTCGGCTACTTCGTCGCCGGCGCGGTCGCCGGTGTTGGTCACCGTAACCTCCGCCGTCATCGCATCGCCGGCATGCACCGCGTCCGCAGGCAGCGTGAGGCCGCTATATGCGAACTTCGTATAGCTGAGCCCGTAGCCGAAGGGATAGAGCGGCGTGCCGGCGAAGTAGCGATAGGTGCGATTCTTCATCGCGTAATCTTCAAACGGCGGAAGCTGATCGACCCCCTTGTAGAAGGTGACGGGCAGGCGCCCGGCAGGGTTGTTCCAGCCCGAGAGGGTTTGAGCAACAGCCATGCCGCCCTCTTCGCCCGGATACCAGGCTTCGAGGATCGCGTTGGCGTGCTCGCTGGCCCAGTTGACGGCGAGCGCGCTGCCGTTGGCGAGCACCACAACGAGCGGCTTGCCGGTGGCCGAAAGAGCTTCGAGCAGGTCCTGTTCCGGCTTGGGCAGATCGATGCTGGTGCGGTCGCCGCCGGCAAAGCCGGGCTCGTTCACCTGCATCTCTTCGCCTTCGAGCTCGCTGGTGATGCCCACGACGGCGACGATCACGTCTGCTTTCTTCGCGGCGTCGATGGCCTCAGCCTGCGGCGCGAGGTCCACCTTCTTCCAGACGAGATGCGCGACGGGCGGCGCATCGCCGGACATCTGGCCGTAGTCCACCACGAGAGGATACGCCTTGCCCTTTTCCATGTGGACGCGGCCTAGCTTGGTGGCAACTTTGCTGGCATGGAAGTCCTGCGCAACCTGCTTGCCGTCGAGAGTCACGCGGAAGAAACCATTCGCTTCGAGGCCGAGGTCGTAGTCGCCAGTGTCGGGCGCGGTGAGCGTACCTTCCCAGTGAATAGCCATTGGGCCTTTGCCTGCCGCCTCTGAAGGCAGCGGCTGCGAGGCGTCCACCATGGACTCGACGCGGCTCGCGACCACCGGCGGCTTCGGGGCGTTCTCTACAAGCGCCACCTGACGCATCTCGGAGTAGCTGGCCTTCACGCCCGGTTTGCCATCCACTTTGAAGGCGCTGGCCGGAACCGGTTCGGCGCTCTTGCTGAGGAACTGCGTGCCCTCGGCATAAGTGATGGTGTCGTTGGCAAACTCATCCTGCATGCCGTCATAGATGGAGACGACGTGATCGGGAACGCCCGTGTAGTTGCCGAGCAGGAAGCGGGTCTGCTTAGCCAGCGGGCCGACAAGCGCGACCTTGATGCCGCGCGTCTTGAGCGGCAGCGTGCCGTCATTCTTGAGCAGCACCATGGTTTCATTGGCAAGGTGCAGCGCCAGCGCTTTGTGACCGGCGCTGTTGAGCGCGTCCTTATCGATGCGGCTGTAGGGCACCATGGCCGGCGGGTCGAAGAGACCGAGCTTGATGCGCGCCGTGAAGAGGCGCGTGACGGCGGTGTCGATGTCGCTCTCTTTCAGCGAGCCTTCCTTGACGGCGTCCAGATAGGGCTTGTAGTCGTGGTCGTCCTTCACCTTGGCGAAGAAATCGGCGCACTCGTTATCCATGCCGCGCTGCAGGCTGATGGCTGAGGCCTGCGGCTGCGTAGGCTTGAAGTGATGGCCGCTGAAGATGTCGAGCACGGCGCCGCAGTCGGAGACAACATAACCCTGGAAGCCCCACTTGCCGCGAAGCTGATCTTCGAGCAGGAACTGATTGGCGCAGGCAGGCTCGCCATTGATGCTGTTGTAGGCGCACATCACGGAGCCGGCCTTACCCTCAGTCAGTGCCGCGCGGAAGGCCGGCAGATAGGTATCGACCTCGTCGTGCTTGCTCACGTCTACGTTGGCCTTGTGGCGCGTGGACTCCGGGCCGCTGTGCACATCAAAGTGCTTGGGTGTGGCGATGACACGGTAGTAGCGGGGATCGTCGCCCTGCATACCCGTGACGAAGGCGACGCCCATGCGTCCGGTGAGGAACGGGTCTTCGCCGTAGGTCTCCTGGCCGCGTCCCCAGCGCGGATCGCGAAAGATGTTGAGATTGGGCGCCCAGAAGTCGAGCCCCTGAAAGATGTTGCTGTGGCCCTGAGCCTGCATGGCCTGCATGTATTTGATGCGGCCCTCGGTGCTGATGGCGACGCCCATGTGGTGGATGCCTTCGGGGTCGAAGGTAGCGCCAAGGCCGATGGGCTCGGGATACTCCGTGGTTCCATCTACCGCCACGCCGTGCAGCGCCTCGCTCCACCAGTCATAGGAAGGCACGTGAAGCCGGGGAATGGCCCGCGCCTGGTTGACAAGCTGACTGGCCTTCTCTTCGAGCGTCATTCTGTGGACAAGGTCGGCCGCGCGCTGCTCAGCCGACAGGCTCGGGTCAAGATACGCGGGCCTGCCCGCCTCCTGCGCCGATGCCACTGAGTACGCCAGTCCCAGGCAGGCCACGCCTGCCGCAATCCATCGCATTCCTAGGCTCTTCATCGCAATTCCTCTTCGGGCAGGCAGATCGGTCCCCGGCGTTTCACGACGGGAAAACGTTCGCTTGCCTCGCCTGCCAAAACTAAAAGCGAAGAGTGTTCGGTGTCAAGACTTGCTGGCCAAGAAAATGCTGGGAAAAATCGCTTTACGCGAGAAACATGTTCCGCCGGCGGTGGTTCGTGTAACCTTTGGCCGGCACGTCTCGTAAAGGTATGCAGGAAGGGAGAAGGCCGGATGCAGGATGACCAGAGCAGCGTCCTTCAACGATTTCGAGCGGGCGAGATGGAAGCCTTCGAAACGCTCTTCCGCAGCCATCAGCAGGCGGTCTATGGTTGGCTGCTCCGCATCGTGAGAAATCCGTGGCAGGCCGAGGACCTGACGGTGGAGACCTTCTGGAAGATCTATCGCGCGCGTGCTCGCTTTGATCCGGCCCGCGGTTTTGAAGCGTGGGCGCGCACAGTCGCCACGCGCGCAGCAGTGGATTGGCTGCGCACGCAGCGACCCGAGGAAGAGTTGCCCGCGAATCTGCCGGCCGCATCGACGGGCGACCCCGGCGTAGCCGATGAGATTCGGCGCAGGACAGCGAATGCGCTGGCGCGTCTTCCTCCTGCGCTCCGCGTGGCGGCGATGCTGGCAGTCGTGGAAGAGATGCCGCGCAAGCAGATCGCGGACGCGCTGGGCATTTCAACCGGAGCCGTAAAGCTGCGCGTCTTTCGCGCGCTGCGCATCCTGCGACGAGAGTTGGAACGAGAGGGAATCACACCATGAAGGAAGACCAGAACGACAGAATGCAACGACTGCTGCGCGAGGCCGTTGCACCGGTAAGCGACCGGGAGCCGCAGCAGGACCTTTGGCCGAAGATGCAGGCGCGATTGCGAGCCGCCGAGACGCACGTGAGAGCTGCTCCTCCCTGGTATGACTGGGCGCTGGCGGCTGCCGTCGCGGCATTTGCTCTCTTCGCGCCGGTCTCCGTTCCCGTGCTGCTGTATTACCTCTGACTCGGCGGGGCACGATGCCCTGCGGAAAGCGAGATTGCCATGAAGACCCATCCGTATCTCCGAGCGTTTCTTGCGGGGACGTTTGTCCCCACGCTGTTGCTGCCGCTGGTGCTGGCCGTATTCGTGGTGGCGAGGCTGGTGCTGCATGTGCCGGTTCCCATTGAGCGCGCGATGATCTTTCCCATGGCTCTGGCGCCGCTGGCGTGGGCGCTGTGGAACATGCTGTGGGTGGCGTCGCATGCGCGCACGCATCTCGCAATCGGGCTGCACGGAGGGCTGCTGCCTCTGCTGCTGATGCCGGCTGGAGCGGCGCTCGCCACATGCCTGGGAGTTCTTCGCCTCGGCGAAAATGGAGCGACGTGGTTCCATGCGTGCACGGTGCCCTATGCGCTGATTGCGCCGGTTTTCCTGTGCGTGCTGGCCGGCTACTACCTGTTGTGGAAGTACGTGGTAGGCTTCCTCAATCGCGAGCTTGAGATTGAGTAGCGAACGAATCAGGCGCTCGGGTTGAAGAAGTCGCCGAGGCCGGCGCGTTCGGCGTGGGCGGCCATCGCCGATTGGATCTCCAGCGCAAGCGCCAATGCTTCCCTGCCTTGCCGGGCCGTGACCGAGGGCTCGCGGCGCGTGCGCACGGCGTCGAGGAAGGCTTCAATCTCAAGCCGCAGCGGTTCGCCGGGCGTGACTTCCGGCTTGACGAAGCGAAGCCCCGGCGCGGGACCGGTGGGCGGCTCGGCGAAACTCTGCGCAATCTCGCGCAGTTTTGCGGGGTCCTTCTGCGCGGCGAGAAGCTGTGCGAGCGTGGCGGCGGGAATCTGTCCCGAGGCGAGTAGCTGCTGGATGACTACAAAGTCGAGCGTGCCAGTCGAAAGAAACTCCGCGGCTGCGGCGGCGAGCTGCGGAGAGGCCGATGCGCCGGCGAGATCGTCGATGCGGATGACGAGCACGTCGCGGCGTGCGTAGTCGATGGAGACGTACTGGCGCGGCTCAAAGAAGCGCAGCTTGCGCACGCGCTCCGTAGAGACGCGCGAGGCGGTGAAGTTGGCGACGCAGCCGGATTCGAACTCGACCCGGACGTTGGCGATGTCCACTTTAGGCGAGAGGATTGGCAGCCCTACGGCGCGGACCTCGCGGACGGGCGAGTGGGCAAAGGTGAGCACAATGTCGAGGTCGTGAATCATCAGGTCGAGGACCACATCGACATCGAGCGCGCGCGGTGTGAAGACCGAGAGGCGATGCGCCTCAAAGAACATGGGGCGGCGCAGCCGGGGCTGCACGGCGAGTACGGCAGGATTGAAGCGTTCGAGATGGCCGGGCTGCAGAATGCGCTGATGCTGTGCGGCGAGCGCGAGCAGCGCGTCAGCCTCAGCGAGCGTGGCAGAGATGGGCTTTTCGACGAGAAGATCGAGGCCGGCCTCAAGTAGCTGCGCGGCGACGGCGTGATGATGCACCGTGGGCACGGCGACCGTTGCGGCGTGAAGGCCCAGGTCGGCGCCCAGCAGTGCATCGACCGTTGCGAAGACTGGGATGCTGTATCGCTTTGCGGTCTCGTCGGCGCGCGCGGAATCGGGCTCAACGGCGGCGGCGAGGGTGACGCCGAGTCCTGCCGTCTCCAGCTCGCGATAGACGCGGAGGTGGTTGCGGCCAAAGGCTCCCGCCCCGGCGACAGCAACCCGCACCGCCGCCTGACCGGCTGAGCTCAAACCCCTTTGCCTTCCACGGCCTTGAGGCAGCGGCCGTAGAGCTCGATTAACTGGCCCACGTGCTCCTCTGGCTTGGGGGCAGCGGAGCCGCTGAAGCCAGTAGACGGAATGGCGGCGCGGCCTACGCCGGTGACGCCGGCGACGAACTTGAGCAGGTCGAGGGCGATGTCTTCATTGCGGCGAGCGCCGAGGCTCGCAACGTTCGTTGCATCCATGCTGAAAGCTTCTCCGAAATGGATGCTACCAGAAAGGCCGAGCGGGGCGTTCCACGCTTGGAGCTCGGACCGGTTCGAGCTGCGCTGCTGCGCCTCGCAGCCCGAACCAGCCTCGCACTCTTTTCGTCTACAGCTTGATGCCCATGCTGGAAAGGAATTCCTTCACCTGCGGCCAGACTGCCTTGATGTCCGTGGCCGTCTGCACGTCGAGGAGGATATTGAGTGGATTCGACGCAGCCCCGGCCAGATCGACCAGCGGCTTTTCCACGGCGCCGAGCAGCGCCGCCAGCGCGGCCACCACAGCCGGAGCCGCGTGCAGCGCCTTGTTCGCGCCCGTGAGCCACTTCAGCGCGTCTTCCGCGCCAATCTCGATTCCCTTTTCAATGCTGACCAATACGTTTGCCATCGCGATGTGTCCTTTTCTCATCCGTGAGAGCCGTAGCATGCGTCTCCGGAACTGAAAGTGTGCGGCTTGCAGGGAGGAGGAGACCGGTCCATGGCCCATGCAAGCCGCCGCGCAGACGCACGGCCGCTCCCGCGCCCCGGAACCCTTCGCATGGACGGGCGAACACCTTCGCCGGGCACGGCATTGCAGCTCGGTTGTCTGGCTACTCTTTCAGGATAGGCAATCCGGAGAATTAACCTGCAAAATGCGCCTGCCTGCAAATTACTCAAAACAGATGGCTTCTAAAAAATCTTTTTGGCGAGGGCTTGACAGGTTTTGGGGTGCACCCCTCCAGTGAGACAGTTATGGGTTTTGACAGGCTGCAGTTGGATGCACCACTGCGTCTGCTTTTTCGGTATCTCAAGGCCGTTCGCACCTCGAGCTACTCCGAATCCTTTCTCCGGTCGACGACCTGATACTCCGCAGGCACGGCAAAGAAGGACGGCTCGGGCTCCGATGTGGTGATCTCTGTGACCGTAAAAACCTGCCTTCCAGTTTCCGGCGTATCGAGTACGGAACGCAGACTGATGCCGAGCTGCTCCGAGTACCAGAACTCCCGGACGACGACCATCTGCTTGTCGTTGCCCATCACGCCGGGGTTGACAGTCGTGGTCTCGCGATACCCATGCGCGCCCATTCCCACGATGGTCTGGATTCCAAGATCGTCGGTCTGCCGGTAGCCCAGATTGTTGGGCAGCGGGCCTGAGGCGGTGATGGCCGCTCCGTATTTGTCCGTGGTTTTGAGGCTGTAGGGAAAGAGGTCGCAGACCTTGGTCGCGGTGTGGCAGTTGTACCAGATCTGCTGCTCGGGGTCGCTGATCTGAAACCGGTCCATGATCGACTTGACGCTGCCGCCCTTGGGCACCAGAATCCAGCGCTCCTGATAGATGCGTCCGCTTGAATCGCGCACAATCCTGCGCTCATTCACGAGGGTAAGCGTGCCCTGATTGGCGAGTGGGCGCACCCACTCGGTGGCAAGCGTGAGGTCAAATGGGGCGCGGGCAATCGGAGGAATGAAGAGACTGTCGATGAAGAGGCTGCCGCCACCGCCGTCCTGAGTGCGGATGATGGCCTGCCCCGTCGAGGGTGCAGGGGGAGTTTGAGCGGTGAGCAGGCAGGCGCAGAGCGCAGCCGACGCGGAGGGAAGCAGCCACTTCCGGAGAGGCATCAGGATCTCCAGTGCCGAAGCGTACCGCGACCCGAGATGCGCAGTCCAGTCAAAATTCGGATGGCCGCACTGCATGGGCAATCCATGTGAGCGCAAGGATGCTCCTGCGACGCATCAGCCTACCGGCACAAGAAGCGAGGGGCGCGACGGGCCGGGCGGTGGAGTGTTGAGCAGCCGCAGCAGTGTGGGCAGGGCGCTGAGGTGGAACTGGTGGGCGCGCGCATCGAACCGGACGAGCAGGTGGACCTGGTCAAAGGTGATGGCGAAGTTCTGCATGGGGCAGGCGCCGAAGTTGGCCAGCGGAAAGACGGGATTAATCTCCACAAAAGGATGGATGAAGGTGTAGCGCCCTGCGCTTATGTCGGCTCCGAGCACGCCGGCCTTGATTTGAAAGCGCGTTGCGACCGATTCGCTGTTGGCGAAGAGCTCGGGGTCCACATCGAAGTGGAGGCGCGCTGCGATGGGCTGCGGCAGGCTGAGGCCGATGCCCCCTGAATCCAACTGTGCGTCAATTTGTACGCCATCGAGGTGCAGGGTAAAGACCGGGACGCCGTCCTGAATGCGGATGGGCAGCACGTCGAAGCCCCCGTCGGGAACGAGCGAACCCACCGCGAGCGTCATGCGCTGCGCAGGGTAGTCAAGAGTGAGCAGGTAGCTGCGGAAGAGCGTGAAGCCGAGCAGTCCCTGGCAGTCGGCGTCTTCGCGCGGTAGGGCATGGAGCACAGCGCTGACGCCCGTGAAGGCCACATCCGCCACGGTGATGGACTGCACCAGAACCATGGGGCTGCGCTCGCTACCTACGCCGGAAGGATCGGTGAGCCGCGCCTCGCCGATGGTAGGGAGACTGAGTTCGCCGGCCAGCTCCGGAGCGACAATCGCCTGCGCACCGGTGCCGGTGTCCACCACAAAGCGGAAGGGTCCTTTGCCGTTGACGAAGACGGAGACATAGGGCTTGCCATGAACGATCTCCAGAGGCACAGTATGACCCTGCGTCCATGCGGAAACGCTCATGCCGACGAGGAGCGCCACCGACGCGCCGCAGAGAACCGGAAACCGAATCGCGGAAGGCATTGCGCCCTCCTTTCGCGCAGCGGAGTGAGCCGTGCACGTGGGGAAGCATCCAGCTTCTACACAGTATTGTACGGCGATTTGAGTTGGGCGGTTCCGGAAAATGCGAAAGGCGGAGCGGGTTCCCTCGGTGGCCGGGCACTACAATGAACCGGTATGTCCACGCGAGTGCG
>JBBIVH010000120.1:5713-8759 GCA_037439805.1 Acidobacteriaceae bacterium | reverse complement strand
CGAGGTGGTGGCGCTGATCGAGATGTGCGGCAAGCTGGGTGTGGCCTTCTCGCTGGACGATTTTGGTACGGGATACTCGTCGCTCTCCTACTTGCGGAAGCTTCCCTTCGATGCGCTGAAGATTGATCGCACGTTTGTTCGCGACATGCTCGATGATCCGGAAGACCTGACGCTGCTGGAAGGCGTGCTGGGGCTGGCTACGGCATTCCGGCGTCAGGCGGTGGCTGAAGGCGTGGAGAGCGTGGAGCATGGGATGCTGCTGCTGAGGCTGGGCTGTGAGCAGGGGCAGGGTTTTGGGATTGCGCGGCCGATGCCGGCGGCGGAGATGGCAGCCTGGGCGCGGGCGTGGCGACCCTATCCGGAGTGGCAGCGCGCAAGGACACTGCCGCCGGCGGATTGGCCGATCCTGCACGCGGCGGTGGAACACCGTGCATGGATTCTGTCGATTACAGAGTATGTCGATGGGTTCCGGAAGGTGCCTCCGGCGATGCAGCCCTCCGAATGCCGGTTTGGAAGCTGGCTGCAGAGCGAGCGTCCGGCGGCACACAGCGACCAGCTTGCGCTGACGGATTTGGATGCGCTGCACCGAAGGATTCACGCCGCGGCTGCCGATGTGCTGGAGCTGACCCGCAGCGGACGGAAGGTAGAAGCGACCTACAGCCTTGGCAACCTGCAGGCTCTGCGCGACCAGATGCTGGAGGCGCTGGACCGCATCTGGCAGTAGAGGCCGCGCGCTGCCGCAGGCGCAAGTCGTGGAGTGCGTGCGGACGTGCTAGTTGTCGAAGCAGGCCCCGGAACCGCAGCCACCGCCCATGCCGCAGGCGCCCGAAGGGCAACCCTGGAAAGCTTCCTCACTGGAGGATGAGCCTGCGCCTTTGGAGATGGCTCCGGCGCCGCCGCTGATGAGTCGCTGGACTGTGCCGCCGCAGCTCGGGCAGGCCGCGATGGGCGCGTCGGACATCTTCTGGCGTTGATCGAAGTGGTGATCGCAGTGGCTGCAGTGATATTCGTAAGCCGGCATAATGATATTCCCCGCGCCGGAAGCGCATGGAAGCGCAACCGGATTCTGAGATCAATTTTACAAAGAATGAGATGAGCGCGTGAAGGTGCGCGGGATGCGCGCGCCTGCGGGGAGGCGTGTTCGGAATGTAGAATCCGACCTGATGCGTGTGCGTCGCGCGCGCGGCTTGGAGACGGGTTCTGATGAAGACACTGCTGATGACGGAGTACAAGAAGCTGACGCTGACCGAGCAGGAAGCGCCGAAGGCCGACGCGGGCGAAGTGCTGATTCGCGTGGCGGCTTGCGGCATCTGCGGCAGCGATGTGCATGGGTATGACGGCTCGACGGGACGGCGGATTCCGCCGATTGTGATGGGCCATGAAGCTGCGGGCACGGTGGCGGCGGTGGGTGCGGGTGTGACGCAGTTTGCCGTGGGCGAGCGCGTGACGTTTGATTCGACGGTGTACTGCGGGGAGTGCGACTACTGCAGGCGTGGCGAGGTGAACCTGTGCGACCGGCGCGAGGTGGTGGGCGTTTCGACGGGCGAGTTCCGGCGCATGGGAGCATTTGCGGAGTACATTGCTGTGCCGGAGCGGATTGTCTACCGGCTGCCGGCGGCGCTGGCGTTTCCTGAAGCTGCGATGCTCGAAGCCGTCTCTGTGGCGCTGCACGGCGTGGCGGTGAGCGGCGACGTGAAGGGCAAGACGGCGCTGGTGATTGGCGCGGGGATGATTGGCCTGCTGACGATGCAGGCGGCGCGGGCGGCGGGATGCGCGCGGGTGCTGATCAGCGACATTGACGAGACGCGGCTGAAGCTGGCGCGGGAACTGGGCGCGGATGCAACGCTGCTGCTGGCGGGCGACGCACTGGTTGCTGAGGTGCAGCGGCAGACGGGCGGCGTAGGCGTGGACCTGGTGCTGGAAGCGGTGGGGCGCAATGAGACGGTGACGGCAGCGATCGACGCGGTGCGCAAGGGCGGCACGGTGACGCTGATCGGCAACATCACGCCGCAGGTGACGCTGCCTCTGCAGAAGGTGGTGTCGCGGCAGATTCGGCTGCAGGGCAGCGCGGCTTCATCGGGCGAGTATCCGCAGGCGATGGAACTGATGGCGGGTGGTGCAATCCAGGTGAAGCCGCTGATCAGCGCGGTCGCTCCGCTGGAGGATGGGCCGCGGTGGTTTGAGCGGCTTTATGGGCACGAGCCCAACCTGATGAAGGTGGTGCTGATGCCGGGCAGCGCAGAGAAGAGCGAGGCACGCGCATGACGGAGAATCTGTTTGACCTGACAGGGCAGGTGGCGATGGTGACCGGCACGAGCCGCGGGCTGGGGCAGTACTTTGCGCGGGCGCTGGCGCAGGCGGGCGCGGACCTGGTGCTGACGAGCCGGAAGCGCGAGACGCTGCACGACTTTGAAAAGGAAATCACGGCGATGGGGCGGCGAGCCGTGTGTCTGGAACTCGACGTGCGCGACTACGAGAGCATTCAGCGCATGGCGGGCGAGGCGGAGGCAGCCTTCGGGCAGATTCACATTCTGGTGAACAACGCTGGATGCAATGTGCGCAAGCCCGCGCTGGATGTGACGTGGGACGATTGGAACCTGGTGGTGGAGACGAATCTGCGCGGCAGCTTCTTTGTGGCGCAGGCAGTGGCGCGCGGGATGATTGCGAAGGGCTACGGGCGGATCATCAATATCGGTTCGGTGACGAGCGTGTTTGGGTATGCAGGCCTCGCGCCGTATGGAGCGACGCGCGGCGGGATTCGCCAGATGACGATGAGCCTTGCAGACGACTGGGGCAGGCATGGCATCACGGTGAACTGCCTTGCGCCGGGATGGTTCCGCACGGAGCAGAACCGCGTGATGTACGAAGACGAGGGCTGGGTGGAGTATCTGGTCGAGCGGATTCCGGTGAAGCGGCCGGGGCAGCCGCACGATCTGGATGGAGCGGTGGTGTTTCTGGCGTCGGAGGCGAGCCGCTACGTGACGGGGCAGACACTGCTGGTGGACGGCGGCATCTCGACGGGCGCGATGCGCGCGACGGTGGCGAA
>JBBIVH010000120.1:0-5613 GCA_037439805.1 Acidobacteriaceae bacterium | reverse complement strand
TCGTCTGGCATGGGGATGATGGAGATTTCGCGGAGCAGGAAGATGTACGCCGCGATGCCGATGATGAGATAAGCGCCGGCGACGAAGAAGGCGGCTGCGAAGGACTGGCGTCCGTTGACGAGGAAGCCGGTGATGATGGGCGCGGCGATGCCCGAGACCTGATTGGAAAAGTTGAGGATGCCGCCGACGGTGCCAACGGAGTTGCGCGGCGCGATGAGTGACGGAATCGACCAGCCGACGGGCGCGGCGGCGGAGAGACCGCCGATGGAAAAGCTAATCCAGAAGAGAGCCTGCGCGGGCGTGTGCGCGTGCGCGCCGCCGAGGATGCCGAGGCCCATGGCGGTGCCGCCGATGAGAATGACGGTGCGGACGCGGTTGGCGTTCCAGCCGCGGCGGATGAGATGATCGACCAGCCAGCCGCCGATGGCGAGATCGGTTGCGGTGGCGATGAGCCAGGGCACGCCGGTGTAGAGGAACGACGCGGCCAGGTTGATGTGGAGCGCGCGGGAGAGATAGACGGGCAGCCAGGTGAGCAGCAGATAGAAGACGTAGTTGTAAGAGCCGAAGCCGATGGCGAGGCCGATGACCTTGGGCTGTCGCAGCAGATAGCCGAGAGCGGCATGCACCTGGCGTGCCGCGGAAGAACCGTTCGCTGGAGCCGATAGCTCGTGCTCCACTGGGTCGCGGTAGACGCCGCAGAAGAGCGCGAAATACAGCAGGCTGATGACGCCTGTGGCGGCGAAGCTGAGCCGCCAGCCGACATGAAGAAGCAGCAGGCCGATGAGCGGCACGCCGACGGCGGAAGAGAACTTTGCGGCGGAGTCAAAGAAGCTGGTCGCGAGTCCGCGCTGCTCCGCCGGGAACCAGAGGCCGACGGCTTTTGCGTTGGCGGGGAAGGTGGGCGCTTCGCCGATGCCGAGCAGAAAGCGCGCGCCGAAGAAGGCGGGAATGCTGCGGCTGAGTGCGGCGGCAAAGGAGGCGGCGCTCCAGATGAGCGTGCTGACGCAGCCGATGCGGCGCACTCCGAGCCGGTCGAGGAGCACGCCCCACGGGAGCTGCGTGGCCGCGTAGGTCCAGTTGTAGGCGCCGAGCAGAAAGCCGAAGGTGATGTCGGAGATGCCGAAGTCGGCGCGCAGGGCGTCATGGGAGACGGTGAGGTTGACGCGGTCGAAGTAGTTGACGAGGACGCCGACGCCGAGCAGCGCGGCGATGGTCCAGCGGTTGCGTTGATTGCCCTGGCTCATCCGCGGGGCCATCCCTGCACGGCGATTTCTCCTGAGGCACCAGCATACAGGGTTGAGGTGCGGGCGCGCGGAGCGGTTGGCTTCAATTCAATGCAGCGAAGTTCGCACGCGGGGCGGGTCCAATCGCTTAGAGTGGTTATCGACTCCCGTCCGGAGTGCGAGGCGCGCGCGATGGGAGCTCGCGGGATTGGCGCGACCGCCGCGGGCCGGAGATACACGCGTTGCGAGGTAACGGGATGCCCCCTTTTCCAGAGTGGCAGAACTTCTATGTCGTAGTTGGCTCGTCCGCGGGCGCGCTGATTGGGCTCCAGTTTGTGGTGATGGCCCTGATTGCCAATACTTCGCGCTCGCAGGACCTGGCGGAGGCGGGCGCGGCATTTGCCACGCCGACGATTGTGCATTTCACCAGCGCCTTGGGCGTCGCCGCAATTCTCTCCGCGCCGTGGCACGGAGTTTTGCCACCGTTTCTTTTGCTGCTTGCCGCAGGTGCGTCGGGCCTGTTTTTCAGCGTCAGAAATGCGTTGGTTCTGCGGCGGCAGTCTGCCTACGCGCCGGAGCTGGAGGACTGGGCGTTTTATGTGGTGCTCCCGATTGCGACGTATTCTCTGCTGGCGGTCGCTTCCGGGATGGGGCTCTTGATGCCGCGTGCTGCGCTGTACGGCATGGCGCTGGGCGCGATGCTGCTATTAGGGAACGGCATTCACAATGCCTGGGACAATGTGACCTACCATGTCTTCGGGAAGGCGTCTGCCAAGCGCTGAGGGCGAAGAGCGGGAAGGCCGATGGCGTGGAGGCGATGGGCCTCGCCTTGCGTGAGATGCACTTGGCGATCAGGTTGATTGGATGGGTATATATCAATTGACGTATAACGATATCCGTTCTACTCTCATAGAGTGATTCAGAGCTTCAAAGATTGCGAGACGCGGGATCTGTTTGAAGCTCGATTCAGTCGCCGATGGGCTGCGATTGCGGCGGTGGCGCTGCGGAAGCTGGATCAGATCGAGGCGAGCCTGCATCTGGGCGATCTGCGCGTTCCTCCGGGGAACAGGCTGGAGGCGCTCAAGGGCAATCTCGCAGGCCAGTACAGCATCCGCATCAATAATCAGTACCGTATCTGCTTTGTGTGGAAGGCCGATGGCGCACATGAGGTGGAGATCACCGATTACCACGGATAAAGGCGAAGGGATAGGCACGCATGACGATTCATCGACCTGCGAAGGGATGGAAGTTGCAGCGCGCGACGACGCATCCAGGCGAGATGCTGCGCGAAGAGTTTTTGAAGCCGCTGGGCATGAGCCAGAATGCGCTGGCGATGAAGATTCGTGTGCCGGCTACCCGGATCGGCGATTTAATCCGGGGGCGGCGCGGCATCACGCCAGATACGGCCCTGCGGCTGGCGCGCTTCTTTGGCAACAGTCCCGAGTTTTGGATGAACCTGCAGCAGATGCACGATCTCTCCAAGGCGCGGCTGGAGCTGGACAAACGCATCGAGCGCGAGGTGGAGATTCATTCTGCTGCATGACGGGCCATCGCGTCGGTCGATTTTTTGCAGTGGTGCGCATGCGAGACGCTCTCGGCGTCCCGGTGAGTTCGCGATGAATGCGATTTCGGGAGGCAACTAATCGTTGAGGCCTTTGCCAGCGAGGATGAGCGGGATATTCTTCTCCACCCTCGCTTCGCGGGTTTTGGAGAGCTTGGGCTGGGAGAAGTGAAAGAGGTAGCCGCGCTGCCGGCCGGGAGTTAACGCATTGAAAGCCTTGCTGAGGGCAGGCATGGCGTCGAGCTTCTGCTTAAACTCATCGGGAATCTTGAAGTCGGCCGTCGTCTTCTTCTCGACTTTCCTGCCGGCCTTTTCGATGTCTATTGCTTCCTGGATGTAGGCCCGCAGGACGGGCCTCAGAGGGGTGACGTCCTGAACGCGGGTGAAGCGGATCTGGCGCGCGGACTGGTGTGCCCCCGGTGTGGCGAGAATCTGCTTTGCGTCCTTGAGGAGAGCGCCCTTGAAGAACAGCAGGGCAAAGTATTCCTTGAAGCCGTGGATGAGAACGATGTTCTTCCCTTCGATGGTGTAGCAAGCCTGGCCCCACTTGACCTCTTCGATAAAAGGGAAGCTGAGGAGGATGGTCCGCAGCGCTTGAAACTCATCGCGCCACCGGGTCTCTTTCAGGAGAATGATCTCTACCTTGGGGTTCTTGCTGCTCATCGCGTTTACCCCGCACTGGAATCTCAATTTCTGGAATCGGAGACGGGACCATTATAGGCATGTGCCCGGTCTAAAATGCCATGATTCTGCCCGGCCATTCAATCTGCGGTGCGCTGCGCGCGGAAGTTGGGCAGGCTGCAGAGAGCGAGATGATTTTGCGGAAACGATGCGCGGAGGTGCGCGGAGTGAGATGGAGCCGACGATCGGACTTGAACCGATGACCTGCTGATTACGAATCAGCTGCTCTACCAACTGAGCTACGTCGGCGGCTTCCTTCCCGATTGTATCGTCCGCTGGGGTTTGGGTAAAGTTGTGCGGTAGCAGATGAAGCGGCGCGCAACGCTCCCTGCGCAGAAGTGAGGCAAGAGCTATGGACCAGACCATCCAGCTTGCGTTTCGGATTGCACTGGTGTGGGCGGGGGGATTTCTGCTGGCCGTGGCGGTGCGCGCGTTGCTGCCGGACCAGGCGGGAGTGACGCTGGGGACGGCGCAGGGAAGTGTTTTTCTCTCCTACAGCAAGATTGGCTTTTGGACCTGCCTTCTGGCGGCGCTTACGGTGACCGGGCTGGTGGTGTTTCGGGCGATGATGGCCGATATGACCGGCGGTGTGCGCTGAATCGGACCGGGCGGGTGATTTTTCGGCGTCAAAAACGGAAAGAGCCACCCGGCAACTGGGCAGCTCCTTCCTCAGGGAGAATAGTTCCAACGGAGGCAAAACCATCAGAACTTTCTGGCTGCATAGTAGGGATCGTGAGCCGGAGTGTCAAGGATAAATCGGGAAAGAAATAACCAATTTATTTTCAACAATATATGGAGGTACTCCCGAGTCTGGCCGGGCTCGAAGATTCACTGTTTGTTCCCCTTTTCAATTGCTGCAATTCTGGTGAATTGAGGGGTTTTCTTCGGGTTTAGGACCTGTTTTCCACAGGCGATCGCGCTGCTTTAGAGTCCGAACCGTGCCCAATTGGGTACTACTTTTCCAGGTTGAGGCGGATGAACTCGGTCTCATAAACCGAGGAGGCCGGCTTGCCGCGGGCAATGCGGTAGAGGGCGCGGCCGCCGCCGAGGAAGAGGCCGAGCAGGATGGCCGCCGCGGAGCCGATGAGGACGAACGTGGCGATGCCAAGGAGCAGACGGCCCGTCTTGTTGACCTCGGACTCGGTGGGCAGCGGAATCGCGGTGAGCTGGTCCTGATAGTTGACCCTCTCAATGAGCTTGTGGCTCTCGTCGGGGATGGCGTCTCCGCTGACGAGGGCGACGATGGGTCCGCTGCGGCGCACTTCGAGCGAGGCCAGGTCGGAGTCCTGCAGGGGCTTGGGCCATGCGGGCTGCGCCTGGCTGCCGGCCTTGATGTAGGCGCGAATCTTGTCTTCCTGCGCGGCGGCCAACTGCGGCGTGGGGTAATCGATGAGCGTGAGGGTGGCGGGGCCGGAGGAGAGCGAGTAGTTGGCGGTAACGGTCTCGGCGCCGAAGTCGAAGCGGACCAGGTCCGGAGGCAGCACGCCGCCGGAGCCTGCGTAGCTGGCGGGTCCGAGGGCGTAGTGGGTGGTCTGCTTGTCGAGCGAGCCCAGGGGCAGGTTGGCAAGGATGGGCGGAGCGATGGCCTTGTTGCCGCGCGGCAAGGGAAGCTGATGGGCGAGCGAACGCATCTCGGCGGCGGACATGGGAGTGATGACTGAAAAGGTGGCATCCACCACGGTGTCGCCCTGCCAGAAGAGGACGCGGTTGTGGTTGGAGGTCGCGCCGGAGCCGATGTCCTCTTTGGGCCAGCCGTTCTGGCGGTAGAAGGTGTAGGCGCCGTAGGCTCCGCTCTCGTCGGCGAAGCGCAGGGCGCGGACGGAAAGGGTGTCGCCGTCGCGCTTGTAGGTGGCGGCGGCGCCGTAGTTGAAGTCGTATTCTTTGAGCGCCGCGGCGTTGGAGGGGTCTGCCTGCGAGGCGTCTGTGAAAGCAGTGGCCTTGCCGCTGGTCTCCCAGCCGCTGAAGATCGCAGGGAGCAGAGCCTGGGCCTTGGTGGAAGCGGGAACGGGGACATCGACCGTGACGGCCGCGGGCTTGCGGGGCGCTGGGCCTTGAGGACTGGACTTAGGTCTGGCCTGGCTGTGGCCGGTGAGGCAGCAGGCAATTCCGCAGACCAGGATGGCAAACTTCCGCATGCAGGGACTCCAA
>JBBIVH010000119.1:0-8851 GCA_037439805.1 Acidobacteriaceae bacterium | reverse complement strand
CGGCTGCGATGCCGCTGGCGCCAAGCCCCGCGAGCGCGGCGAGCAGGTATCCGGCGTGGGCGATGGATGAGTAGGCAAGCATACGCTTGACGTTCTGCTGGCGCAGGGCGGCGAGGTTGCCGACGGTCATGGAGAGCACTGCGACGCACCAGAGGAGCGGCGCCCACTCCTGACGAAGGGTGGGGAAGACCTCATAGACGACGCGGAGGAGCAGCGCGAATGCGGCGGCCTTGGGCGCGGTGGACATCAGCGCCACGACCGGCGATGGGGCGCCCTCGTAGACATCGGGTGTCCAGACGTGAAATGGAGCAGCCGAGACCTTGAAGAGGATGCCGACCAGCATGAGCGCCATGGAGGCAGTGACGAGCAGATGATTCGGCGAGGCCGGAAGAAGCTGGGCGAGCTCGTAGATCTGCGTGGTTCCCGAAGCGCCGAAGGCCATCGCAATGCCGTAGAGAAGAAATCCGGTGGCGAAGGAGCCGAGCAGGAAGTATTTGAGTGCGGCTTCAGGACCGCGGCCCGATCCTTTGCGGTAGCCGGCGAGGATATAGGTCGAGATGGAGGAGATCTCCAGCGCGATGAAGATGACAAGCAGCTCGATGGCGGAGGTGAGCAGGCACATGCCTACTGCGCCGAAGACGATCAGAGCGTAATACTCGCCCTGATGATGGCTGTCTTCTGGGAGCGTATCCAGGGAAAGCAGAAGGACAACAAGGACGATGCCGCAGATGAGGACGTGAAAGAAGACGGTGAAAGGGCTGGTCTCAACCGTGGAGTAGAAGGCCGTGCCGACGGGCAAAGAGAGCTGCCACAGGCTCGCCCACAAGGAAAGCGTGACACCGAATGCGGCGACCCAGCCAAGCGAACGGCGCGGCGCGCGAGGCGGGAGGGAAGCGTCCACCAGCATGATGAGGACGCCGGTGAGCGTGAGAATGATTTCCGGAAGGATGCGGAGGCTATCGCCGGGATTCATTTGCGGCCTCCCTCAACACGGCAACGGTTAGAGCGGGTGACGACAAAGCGGCAGTCCCTTTCACGGTAGGTGGTCCGGAGCGATTTTCGATGGCGGGAATCCAGATGGACGGCGCAAGACCCATGACGAGCATAAGAACGGCAAGAGGCCAGAGGACAGCAAGTTCTGCTGCGTGCAGGTCGCGCGCGGGGCGGGAGTTAGCGAGGTCGCTCTGGGGTCCGTAGAAGATGCGCTGCACGAGCCAGAGCATGTACGCCGCGCCGAGGATGACGCCGATTGTGGCAGTGGCAGCCCAGCCGCGGCTTACGCCTGTGAAGGTGCTGGAGAGAATCAGGAACTCTCCGATGAAGCCATTGAGCATGGGCAGGCCGATCATCGCGAGGGAAGTGATGACAAAGAGCGTCGCGGTCTGCGGCAGCCGGGCGGCGAGCCCGCCATAGGACGCAATCTGGCTGGTGGCGTAACGAATTTCGAGGACGCCGAGGAGCAGGAAGAGCGCGCCGTCGACCACTCCGTGATTGAGGATCTGATAGATTGCCCCGTCCCAGCCGGTGAAGGTGAGGCCATAGATGCCAAGAACGATGAGGCTGAGGTGGCTGAGGGATGCAAAGGCGAGCAGACGCCAGAAGTCGCGCTGCACGAGGGCGAGACAGGCTCCGTAGAGCAGGCCAATGACCGCGAGGGCAATGAGCCACGGCGCGAGGGCGCGCGCCTGGACGGGGAAGAGCCCGATGTGAAAGCGGAGCATGGAGTAGAGGCCGAGCTTGCCGGCGACAACCATGGCGAGAGCAACGGGAGCTTCACTGTATGTATCTGCAAGCCAGCCATGGAGCGGAAAGACCGGAACTTTGACGGCGAAGGCGAATAAAAATGCGAAGGCAACCCAGCAGAGCGGTCCCGCGGGCAAACCACCGCCTGCGATGAGCATCTGGAGTTCGCTGAAGTCGAAGGTGCCTGTGCGGGCATAGAGCCAGAGGATGGCGACCAGCAAGGGCGCAGATGGAATGAAGGTGAAGAGGAAAAATCTGAGCGCTGCGCGGGCGCCATCTTTGCGGCCGAACATGGCGATGAGCACAGCCATCGGAACGAGGGAAAGCTCCCAGAAGCCGTAGTAGAGAATGAGGTCCAGCGAGAGAAAGACGCCGAGCATGGCGGTTTGCTGAACGAGAAAGAGCGAATAGAAGATTTTGCGACGCCGCCCGATTGCATTCCAACTGGCGACGATGCCGATGGGAGCCAGAAGGCCAACGAGGACGACAAGCCAGAGGCTGAGGCCATCGACGCCGACGTGATAATAGATGGCGGGATTCTCAATCCAGAGAGTGTTGATCTCAAACTGGAAGCCGTGCTGCGCCAGAACAAAGTGGGCGGGCAGGTGGAGCGTGAGGACAAAGGTGACCAGCGTGGTCAGCAGCGCGACCCACGCGGGCAGCTTGCCGCGGTCCGGGAGCAGCGCCACGAGGACAGCGCCGGCCAGCGGAGCCAGCAGGATGAGCGTGAGGATCGATTCGTTCAGGAAGCTCATAGGTCAGCGCCCCATCCCGCTTGCATGCAGGCCAAGCGTTGCCGGAAGTAACAAGAAGAGGAGAACGGCTGCAGCGCCCAGCGCAAGCCATGCGGCATAGGAGCGCAGGTTGCCCGACTGCCAGCGCTGCAGGATGGCCGCGGCGAATTGCGCGATGCCGCCCAGCAACCATGCGGCGCCGCCGAGGATGGCGACATCGACGACCCAGCCGAGAAGGAACTTGGAAAAAGCCAGCAGCGGCTTGACGAGGGTGAATCCGTAGATCTCGTCCACGAAGTATTTGTTGAGAAGCAGCTTGTAGCCATGCGGCATGGCTGCAGCCCACTGGGCGGGCGTCTCGGGCTGCTTGCGATAGAGGCGGTCGGCAATCCACCAGCCTGCCAGCGCCACCAGCACGGCGAGGACGCTGAGACCGATTTCGAGGGTTGCGCTGCCGCCTGCTGTTGGTATTTCGCCGGTGGAGGGCGCCAGGAACGCGGCGAAACGCTCGATGCCAATCCAGCCGCCAGCGACGGACAGGATGGCGAGAATCACGAGAGGGCCGAGCATGGACCAGGGGCTCTCGTGCGGATGAGCTTCATGGTTGCGCGATTCCCCGAGGAAGGTGAGATACCAGAGGCGGAACATGTAGAACGAGGTGAGCAGCGCAGTGACCAGGCCGACGAACCAGAAGACTTTGCCACCGGGGCCCTGCAGAAACGCAGCGTAGAGGATTGCGTCCTTTGAGAAGAAGCCGGCGAACGGGAAGAAGCCTGCGATGGCGAAGACTGCAGCGGTCATCGTCCAGAACGTGACGGGAATCTTTTTGCGCAGGCCGCCCATCTTGCGCAGGTCCTGTTCACCGCCAAGCGCATGGATGACTGAGCCGGCCGCGAGGAAGAGCAGCGCCTTGAAGAAGGCGTGGGTCATGAGGTGGAAGATGGCCGCGGAGTAGGCCGCGACGCCGCAGCCAAGAAACATGTAGCCGAGCTGCGAGATGGTGGAGTAAGCGAGGACGCGCTTGATGTCGTTCTGCACCAGGCCGATGGTGGCGGCGAAGAGCGCGGTTGCTGCGCCGATGATGGCGACTACGCCGAGCGCGAAGGGCGAGCGGTCAAAAAGAACGTGGGTGCGGGCAATCATGTAGACGCCTGCGGTGACCATCGTGGCCGCGTGGATGAGAGCCGAGACGGGCGTGGGGCCTTCCATCGCGTCTGGGAGCCAGACATAGAGCGGGAGTTGCGCGCTTTTGCCGGTGGCGCCGAGCAGGAGGCAAAGCGCAATCACGGTGAGGATGCCACCCTGCCAGGCGGGCGCCGCGAGTAGCTTTGCGGAGATTTCGCTGAATGTGAGGGTGCCGAAGTTGGCGAGCAGAAGAAAGATTCCGATGAGGAAGCCGAAGTCGCCGATGCGGTTGACGATGAAGGCTTTTTTACCAGCGTCGGCTGCGGAGTTCTTCTGGAAGTAGAAGCCGATCAGCAGATACGATGCGAGGCCAACGCCCTCCCAGCCGACGAACATGAGGAGCGCATTACCGGCGAGGACAAGGACCGTCATGAAGAAGAGGAAGAGGTTCATGTAGGCGAAGAAGCGCCAATAGCCGTCTTCATGCGCCATGTAGCCGACGGAGTAGATATGAATGAGGAAACCCACGCCGGTGACGACGAGGAGCATGACGAGCGATAACTGGTCAAAGACAAAGCTGAAGTCGATGTTGAGCGTGCCAGCGTGAATCCAGCCGATGGGGCAGGATTCCGTGTAGGGCAACGCGAGGCCAGAAGAGCTGGCGAGAACGGCGCTGAGGACCACCGCAAACGACGCAAGCGGCGCAAGGAGAGCGATAGCACTCACAAGGGCCTTGGGAAGCTTGCGACCAAGGATGCCGTTCAATAGAAATCCGGCAAACGGCAAAAGCGGAATAAGCCAAAGATGGAGCGATGCGTTCATAGTTTCATCAGGTCAATGCGGTCAACGGCCAGCGTAGCGCGGGCACGGAAGATGGCGATGATGATCGCAAGTCCCACGGCAGCCTCTGCCGCGGCAACCATCATGACGAAGAAGACAAAGATCTGACCCTTGACGGCATGCCATTGATGGGCAAAGGTCACGAAGGTCAGGTTGACGGCGTTCAGCATCAGCTCAATCGACATGAAGACGGTGATGACGTTGCGCTTGATGAGAAAGCCGATGACTCCCAGCGAAAAGAGCGCGGCACTGAGGAGCAGATACCAGGCGAGCGGAATGCCATGAGCTGCGAGTTGGAGGGGAGCAGGATTCATTTGCCGGCCAGCCTTTCCGTGTCGCCGTCGCCACGGCGCGCCAGAGCCACCGCGCCGAGAATGGCGATCAGGATAAGAACCGATGTGACTTCAAAAGGAAGAAGAAGTTTGGTGAAGAGGATGGTGCTGAGGTCTTCAGTGGATGTGATGCCGTCCTGCATGGTGGCGGTGCCGAGGCCCTGGATGTGCAGAATGACTGTGGCAAGAATCGCAAGGATTGCCGCTACTGCGGGGAATCCGACGGTGCGGGCGGCGCGGCTGCCGAGGGTGTGCTCCTCACGGCCGGCGTTGAGCAGCATGATGACGAAAGTGAAGAGCACCATGACGGCGCCGGCGTAGACGATGACCTGAGCGGCGGCGAGAAACTCCGCGCCAAGCAGAAGGTAGAGCACGGCGAGCGAGGTCATCACCACAATCAGCGAGAGCGCGCTGTTGATGGGGTGGCTCTGCAGGAGGAGGTTGATTGCGCCTGCAAGGCAGAGTCCGGCAAAAAGGAGAAAGAGAATCAGGTGCATCGTACCGTCACTTATACGCAAGCCAGAGGCTTGTGCCCACAATGTTGAGGATGGCGAGCGGAAGCAGGTAGCGCCATCCGAAGTTCATCAACTGGTCATAGCGGAAGCGAGGCAGCGTGCCACGCACCCACACATAAAGGAAGAGGAAGCTGAAAACCTTGAGGACGAACCAGAAGATCGGCAGCAGGGAACGTAGAACGATGTTCTGCGGAGTGGGCAGAAGATTGCCGAGCGGGCTGGTCCAACCGCCAAGAAAGAGCATGGTCGCGACACAGCCAACGGTGATCATGTTGGCGTACTCGGCCATGAAAAACATGGCGAACTTCATGGAGCTGTACTCGGTGTGATAGCCGGCTGTGAGCTCGCTTTCGGCTTCAGGCAGGTCGAAGGGAGAGCGGTTGGTCTCAGCATAGGCGGCCATCAGGTAGATGAAGAAGGCGAAGATCTGCAGGCCGCCGAAGATGTTCCAGGTCAGAAGTCCCTTGCTGGCCTGGCTCTCAACGATGACGCGGAGATTGAGCGAACCGGCGCGCAAGACGACCCCGACGAGCGAGAGTCCAAGCGCCAACTCATAGCTGACGAGTTGCGCGGAAGAGCGAAGCGAGCCGAGGAGGGAGTATTTGTTGTTGGAGGACCAGCCGGCGAGCGCCACTCCGTAGACGCCGATGGAGGTGATGCCGAGGATGACGAGGAGGCCGATATTCACATCGGAGATCTGAAAGAGGCGAAAGCCCGAGACGGCAATGCCGGGATCACCGAATGGGACAACCGCGATGGAGATGAGCGCGCATCCGAGGGCGATCATCGGGGCGAGCAGGTAGAGAGGTTTGTCGACCGCAGTTGGGATGATGTCTTCCTTGAGGAAGGACTTTGCCCCATCGACCAGCGGCTGGAGCAAACCGAAGGGGCCGACGCGGCTGGGTCCCCAGCGGTTCTGAATGCGGCCTACGAGCTTGCGTTCAAGAAGAACCGTGTAGGCGACGCCGAGGAGCATCACGACCGTCACGACGATTACCTTGAGCAGGCTCCAGATAAAAAAGTACAGAAGGTTCACGAGTCTTCAGCCTCTCTTGCCAAGCACGTTATCAGTCTGCGGCGGTTTCTGCGACGGCCGGGGACTGATGCCGCAGCAGATCTTTCAAGGATTCGCTGTAGCGGCCCAGCGTTCCCGAAGTAAAGAGTCCGTCGTGGGCTGGCTGGATGACGTCCGGCCCGGTGAGCGAGGAGACCGGAACGAATCCGGGCTCGGTGGGTGCATCGTTGCCGCCGAAGAGGTTCAGGCGGTCGAGCTTGTATGCGGGAACAAGCCGCTCGATCTCATCGAGAGCCGCGAGGGGATCGAAGGGGCTGAGTTTCGGCTCAAGTCCGCGTGCGGCAAGCCAGACTGCGTGGCGATCCGCCTCGCCCGCCTGTGCGCCGCGGGACTGGCCGAGGTCGGCAGTGACAGCGGAGTTGCCAAAGGGCACCAGGGTTTTTACATCGACACCCATCGCGCCCACGAGACGGACGAGTATCTCAAAGTCAGGCTTGGTTCCGGGACGATCACTGGCCTTCTTGACTAACTGTACGTCGCCGTAGGTGCTGGTGACCGTGCCGGACTTCTCATAGAGGCTTGTGGCAGGGAGAACGACATCGGCCAGCGCGGCAGTCTCGGTGAGGAAGATGTCCTGCACGATGAGGAAGGTGTTGCGCAGTTCGGTGGGATTCGCGTGGGCGGCGGCGGGGTTTGCGCCGACGACGAGCAGTGCGCCGAGTTCACCGCGCGCAGCGGAAGCGAGCATCTCGGGAAGCGCCTTGCCGGGAGCAGTGGGCAGGCCGGGATATTCAGCCGCGAATGCGCCGGGCTGCGAGACCGGCACGTAGCCGGGCAGCAGGTGAGGAAGCAGTCCCATGTCCGCGGCTCCGCGCGAGTTGGCGTGGGCGCCGATGCAGGCGAAGCGAACCGCAGGACGCGCAAGACCCCACTGGACGAGAGCGTTGAGCTGTTCACCGCGGTATTCAGGGCCAAAGAGGACGACCAGAGATTCTTCAGCGAGGAAGGCATCGCGGAATGCGGTGTCAGCAATCGACGTGGATTGACCGCCAAGATAGGTAGGCAACGACGCATAGCCGTCGGCCGGAAGCCGCAGGACCGCCTTGGCTTGACGCTCGAGTTTAATCTGGGCTGTGTTCGCGATGTAGAGGCGAGCGCGGTTGATGCGGACTGCGGTACGCAGTTCCCACGCGAGGAGTGGATGCTCGTTCGTGGGATCGCCGCCGATGAGCAGGATTGCTGGCGCCGATGCGATGTCGCGGAGGCTGGCGGCGCGACCGGGGTGGCCTGCAAGAGCATGTGTGAATGCTGCGTAGTCCGCGGTGCGCTCGTGATCGATGTTGTTGGTCTGGAGGACCGCGCGCGCGAACTTCTGCAGCAGGTAATTTTCCTCATTGGTCGTGGAGTTGGAGCCGATGACGCCGATGGCTGAGCCTCCGCGCGCATCACGCACTTCCTTGAGCTTTGCGGCTGCAGTGCGAAGGGCGTGCTCCCATGTGGCCGGTTCGAGCTTGCCTGCGGCATTGCGAACGAGCGGCTTGGACAGGCGCTCGGCGCTCTCGACGAAATCGAAGCCGAAGCGGCCCTTGGCGCAGAGGAAGTCGCCGTTGATGCCGCTCTTGTCGCGGTTGTCGGCGCGGATAATCTCTGCTCCGTCGCTCGATTGACGCACTCCGAGGGTTACCTTGCAGCCATCGGAGCAGTGCGTGCAGACGGTGGCGACGTGGTTCATCTCCCAAGGACGAGTCTTGTAGCGATAGCTTCCGCTGGTGAGCGCGCCGACGGGGCAGACATCGATGCACATGCCGCACTGCTCGCAGTCGAGATGGTCGCCGCCGTTGGGCGCGATGACGGCGCTGGCGCCGCGGTTTTGCACGCCAAGCGCCCAGACATCCATGCCCTCGCCGCACATGCGGATGCAGCGGTAGCAGAGGATGCAGCGGGGCCGGTCATAGTAGACCGCAGGCGACCACTGCTGCTCGTCGCGATGGCGCTTGACATCCACCATGCGACTCTCGCCGGCACCGTATTTGAAGGTCATGTCCTGGAGTTCGCACTCGCCGCCCGCATCGCAGACGGGGCAGTCAAGCGGGTGATTGCCGAGCAGCAGCTCGATGGTGGCTTTGCGCGCCTGGGTAATCTCGGGCGAGTCGGTGATGAAGACCTGGCCCTCGGCGACCTGCGTGGTGCAGGCGGTCTGCAGCTTGGGCACCTTTTCCTGGCGCACGACGCACATGCGGCAGGCGGCCTGCAGGCTGAGGCCGGGGTAATAGCAAAAGGCAGGAATCTCGATGCCTGCCTTGCGGCACACGTCAATGAGCAACGCGCCAGCGGGCGCCGTGAGCTTTTTGCCGTCAACTGTAATCGTTACGTCTGCCATGCCTCTCCAGCGCCCCTAAACGACTGCCATTTCGGTGTGTTTGGCGAACGGACAAGGCTTGCCGTTCAGGTGATCTTCAAATTCCTTGCGGAACTTTTTGACGAAGCCGAGGGTGGGCATCGCGGCTGCATCGCCGAGCGGGCAGAAGGTGCGGCCCAGCATGTTCT
>JBBIVH010000118.1:0-8877 GCA_037439805.1 Acidobacteriaceae bacterium | reverse complement strand
CGGCACTCTTCCCACTTCTTCTGGCTGATCTGGTCCAGCTTCTTGTACTCAGGCGAAGTAAAGTCCGCATGTTGAATACCGAATCGGTCATCAATCACGCCATCGGGCACGGCGTTGTAGTAGTCCGCCTCCACCTCCAGCGCCCGTCCGGTCTTCGGCCAGTCAATGTCGTTCCACAGCACCGATGGATGATACCTGTCGATCAACTCATGGATCTGCGCATACGCATAGTCGCCATACGCCTGCGTCTCTGGCTTCACCGTCTGATAGTCCGCAGCCGTCTCAATTGGCCCCGAGTTAAACGTCCAGTCATACCCGCCAGAGTAGTAAAGCCCCATCCGCATTCCTTGCTTCTGCACCGCAGTCGTCAGCTCGCCCACTATGTCCCGCTCCGCATGGCGCTCGTTCAGCGGAATCGAAGGATTCGGATTCACCGTCGTACTCGGCCATAGCGTGAATCCCTCATGATGCTTGCTCGTCAGCACCACGTAGCGCGCTCCGGCCTCGTGAAACACCGCCGCCATCGCATCGGGATTCCACTTCTTCGACTCGCGGTTGAACACCGGCGCAAAATCGTAGTAGCTGAAGTCCGCCCCATAGTGCTCGCGGTGATACGCCTGCGTCGGCGAGTCCGGAATCCGCATCACATTCAGATACCACTCCGCATACGGGTTGTACTTGATGTAATCCGCCGAGGTGAAGTCATGGTCGGGATGCGAAAGCGGCGCCCACCCCGGCACCGAATACAGCCCCCAGTGGATAAAGATGCCCAGCTTCGCGCCCGCGTACCACTGCGGCAGCGGATGGCTGTCCAGCGACTCCAGCGTCGGCTCATACTTCGTCTGCGCCTGCACCGCGCTCAGTTCACATACTCCCGCAACCACCAGCGCCAGAACGACCCTCTTCGTCCACCCGCGACTTTCCGTCATCTTCCTTTGCTCTCCTATGCGTGGCATGATCCAATCCTGGTTTCGGCCCAAACTCTGCACCCCCGCATCATATTCATGCCAGCGCATCATGCCAACCCATTTGCGCCGCGACAAGCACAACGGCGGCAGCAACTTTGTGCCACCGCCGCCTCTTTTCGGATTTTCGAACAATCAGAAAGCAGCCACCGTCTGCCGCAGGCTGTAGGAGCTCAGTGTCTTGATGTAGTTCCCGCGGTCAAAGGGCGACACATCCGGAACCGAGCGCCGGCTCAGGCATCCCCGCGTGCCCCACAGCGAGTCATACTCGTGCCGCTCCAGCCAGTACTGCATGTCCGCCAGCACCCGGCCGATGTGGTCAATCCCATGAATGTGTAGCGCCGAAGCCATCATCGTCATGCTTGCTCCGGCCATGATGCCCTTCAATACATCTTCCGCCGTGTGCACGCCGCCCGTGATCGCAATGTCCAGGTCGACCTGCCCGTACAGGATCGCGGCCCAATGCAGACGCGGCAGCAGCTCGGAAGACGTGGAGAAATGCAGCGATGGACGCACTTCCAGCGCCTCAATATCAAAATCCGGCTGATAGAACCGGTTGAAGAGTGCGACGCCACGCGCCCCCACCTGCTCCAGCCGGTTCACCAGCGATGCCATGCTCGTAAACGACTGCGAGAGCTTCACCGAAACAGGAACCTTCACCTCCTGGCAGACGCTCTCCACCAGCTCCAGCAGCTGCACCTCCAGCACCACCGAGGTCTGATTCTTGTCCGTCGCCAGCGCATACGTGTTCAGCTCAATCGCGTCCGCGCCCGCCTGCTCCATCTCCTTCGCAAATCGCACCCAGCCACCCGGCGTCGCACCGTTCAGGCTCGCCAGAATCGGAATCCGAACCGCGTCCTTCGCCTTCCGCAGATGCTCCAGATACACGTCCTGCGTCACGCGATAATCCGCCTGCTTCGGCAAGAAGTCCAGCGACTCCGCAAAAGACTCCGTTCCCCGCGCCAGATCCTCATCTAGCGCCTTTGACTCCAGAATCAGCTGCTCCTCGAACAGCGATGTCAGCACGACCGCCGCTGCTCCCGAATCCTCCATGCGTCGAATGTTGTCGAGCGACTCCGAGAGCGGCGTCGACGACACCACAATCGGCCCCTTTAGATCCAACCCCAGATACTTCGTCGAAAAGTCAATCATTCCGCACCTCCGCCCACTGGCACCGCGACCTTCTCTTCCGGCTTCTCCTTCGGTGCAATATCCGGCGTCTCTCCACGTCCCGGCATCGCCGCCCGCGCGGAATAGACTCGCCACTGCCGCTCCACATCATCCTGCGCTTCTTCCAGCAGCTTCGCCGCCAGTTCCGGATTGCTCCGCGCCAGCATCGTGTACCGCGCCTCGCGATACGCATACTCTTTCAGCCGGATGGATGGAGCCTTCGAGTCAAGCTGGAATGGATTCTTCCCTTCCTCGCGCAGCGACGGGTTATAGCGCATCAGCGGCCAGTAGCCCGACTGCACCGCCAGCTTCTGCTGCTCCAGCCCATGCACCAGATCGTACCCGTGCGCAATGCACGAGGCATACGCGATGATGAGCGACGGACCCTCATGCGCCTCGGCCTCCTGGAACGCCTTCACCACATGCGTGTCGTTGCCTCCCAGCGCAACTTGCGCCACATACACTGAGCCGTAACTCACCACCTCCATCGCCAGGTCCTTCCGGCTCACCCGCTTGCCGCTCGCCGCAAACTTCGCCACCGCTCCGCGCGGCGTCGCCTTCGACGACTGCCCGCCCGTGTTCGAGTACACCTCCGTGTCCAGCACCAGCACGTTCACGTTCTTTCCCGAGCCCAGCACGTGATCCAATCCGCCAAACCCGATATCAAACGCCCAGCCGTCGCCGCCCAGAATCCACACGCTCCTTCGCACCAGCGCATCGGCAATCGCCAGCAGGTTGCGCGCATCCGACGAATCCACCGCGGCCAGCTTCCCGCGCAGAACCTTCACGCGCTCGCGTTGTGCGTTGATCTCTGCTTCCGTCTTTTGCGGCGCATCCAGCAGCGCATGCACCAGCTCGCTGCCCACCTGCGGAGCGAGCCGCATCAGTAGCGTCTCGGCAAACTGCTTCTGCTGATCCAGCGCCGTCCGCATGCCAAAGCCAAACTCCGCATTGTCCTCAAACAGAGAGTTGGCCCATGTCGGTCCGCGTCCCTCCGCGTTCTTGCTATACGGCGTCGTCGGCAGATTGCCGCCATAGATCGACGAGCAGCCCGTCGCGTTCGCAATGTAGAGCCGGTCGCCAAACAACTGCGTCAGCAGCTTGATGTACGCCGTCTCGCCGCATCCTGAGCACGCACCCGAGAACTCAAAAAGCGGCTGCAGCAATTGCAGATCCTTCACCTGCCCGTGCGAAAGCTTGTTGCGATCCATCTCCGGCAGCGTCAGGAAGTACTCCCAGTTCTCGCGCTCGCTCGCACGCAGCGGAGCTTGCGGCGCCATGTTGATCGCCTTGCGCCCCGCGTCGCTCTTGTCCTTCACCGGGCATACATCCACGCACACCGCGCAGCCCGTGCAGTCCTCCGGAGACACCTGCAGCGTGTAGTGGTCGTTCTCCATACCGCGCCACTTCGGATTCGCCCACTGGAAGGTCGCCGGTGCCTTCTCCGCATGTTCCGCGCCGTATACCTTCGACCGGATCACGGCATGTGGACACACCATCACGCACTTGCCGCACTGGATGCATAGATTCTTGTCCCACACCGGAATCGACTGCGCAATGTTCCGCTTCTCCCACTGCGAAGTCGCCGTCGGAAACGCGCCGCCCGCCGGAATCGCGCTCACTGGCAGCAGGTCGCCGCGCCCCGCGGCAATCTCGCCCAGCACCGTCCGCACAAACTCCGGAGCCTTGTCCGAAATCGAAGGAATTAGGTCGAACTCCGACGACACGCTCGTTGGCAGCGTCACCTTTTCCAGATGCGCCAGCGCTGCATCCACGGCAGCGTAGTTCTTCTCCACCACCGCCTCGCCCCGCTTGCCATAGGTCTTCTTGATTGCCTTCTTGATCTCGGCAATCGCCTCTTCGCGCGGCAGCACGCCGCTGATCGCAAAAAAGCAGGTCTGCATAATCGTGTTGATGCGCGAGCCCATGCCCGCCTCGCGCGCCACCGTGTAGCCGTCAATCACATAAAACTCAATCTTCTTCTCAATCAGCTCCCGCTGCATCGTCCGCGGCAGCTTCTCCCAGATCTCCGCCGCGCCGTACGGCGCATTCAGCAGGAACACCGCACCCGGCATCGCCGCTTCCAGCACATTCATCTTTTCCAGGAAGCTGAAGTTGTGGCACGCCACAAAACTCGCCTGCGTAATCAGGTAGGTCGAGTGAATCGGCTTCGGTCCAAAGCGCAGATGCGACGTCGTCATCGACCCCGACTTCTTCGAGTCATACACGAAGTAGCCCTGCGCGAAGTTCGGTGTCTCGCTGCCGATAATCTTGATCGAGTTCTTGTTCGCGCCCACCGTGCCATCGGAACCCAACCCATAGAAGAGCGCACGCACCGTCTGCGGATCCTCTGTCGAAAACGTCGGATCGTACCGCAGGCTCGTATGCGTCACATCGTCGTCGATGCCAATCGTGAAGTGATTCTTCGGTGTGATCTTCGCCAGCTCGTCATAGATGCCCTTCACCATCGCCGGCGTGAACTCCTTCGACGACAACCCATAGCGGCCGCCCACCACCTTCGGCATCGCAGCAAACGGCAAGTTCGCAGCATGTTCCGCAAGCACCGTCATCACGTCTTGGTAGAGAGGCTCGCCCGTCGCGCCAGGCTCCTTGCAGCGGTCCAGCACGGCAATCGACTTCACCGTCGCCGGCAGTGCTGCCAGCAACGCCTTCGCATCAAACGGCCGATAGAGCCGTACCTTCACCAGCCCCACCTTCGCGCCCTGCCGGTTCAGCACGTCCACCGCTTCCTCCGCGGCCTCAGCGCCTGAACCCATCATCACAATCACGCGCTCCGCATCCGCCGCGCCCACATACTCAAACAAGTGATACGCGCGTCCCGTCTGCGCCGCCAGCCGGTTCATCACGCCCTGCACAATGCCCGGCACCGCCGCATAGTACGGACTGCACGCCTCCCGCGCCTGGAAAAACACATCCGGGTTCTGTGCCGACCCACGCAGCCGCGGCCGCTCCGGATTCAACGCCTGCTCACGATACGCAATGATGTACTTGTCATCCAGCAGTGCGCGAATCGTCTCATCCGCAATCGGCTCAATCTTCGCCACCTCGTGCGAAGTCCTGAAGCCATCAAAGAAATGAATGAACGGAATCCGCGACTCCAGCGTTGCAATCTGCGCCACCAGCGCCATGTCCGCCGCCTCCTGCACCGAATTTGAAGACAGCATCGCCCAGCCCGTCGAGCGGCACGCCATTACGTCCGAGTGGTCCCCAAAGATGGACAGCGCATGCGTCGCAATCGTCCGCGCCGTCACGTGCATCGTCGCCGGTGTCAGTTCGCCCGCGATCTTGAACATGTTGGGAATCATCAGCAGCAGGCCCTGGCTCGCCGTGAAAGTCGTGCCAAACGCCCCCGCCTGGAGCGCCCCATGCAACGCGCCCGCCGCACCGCCTTCGCTCTGCAGCTCTTCCACAATCGGCAGCGCGCCCCAGATGTTCTTCTTCCCCTCGGCCCGCCACTGGTCGGCCCACTCCGCCATCGGCGACGACGGCGTAATCGGATAAATCGCCACCACTTCAGACAACCGGTAGGCCACTGAAGCCGCAGCTTCGTTCCCATCCAGAATCACCAT
The DNA here is from genome assembly GCA_037439805.1 of Acidobacteriaceae bacterium. Lineage (GTDB taxonomy): Bacteria > Acidobacteriota > Terriglobia > Terriglobales > Acidobacteriaceae > Telmatobacter. The sequence continues at coordinate 3,152 of JBBIVH010000118.1, read as the reverse complement.
CTTCTGCTCACTCATTTCGCTTTGCCTCACATGCGCGGTTCGAGGAGAAATTCCGCTACCGTGAGTCTCTGCGCCGCCCTCTTCACAGGCAGTGATGCGACGCACATCGGCGACACCCTTTCTTACATCGTGAAACGCACTCACCCCAATCTGCTCCGTCCAAAGCAACCTGCCACCGCACACAACAAACAGCAACGATTGCTTTCCGCCGCCCTGCCCGTTAGCCTGACCCTGTCCCCGCGCCCGGCAGCCGCGCCTGTTCCCCGAACCGCGCCGCTGCCCGTCGCTCACCAACACTGCACCGCACACCCAAGCGAGGCACCTCATGCATCTCGATTTCACAGGAAAAGTCGTTCTCGTCTCCGGCGGCACCGGAGGCCTTGGCCGCTCCGTCACTCTCGCCTTCCTCGCCGAGGGCGCAGCCGTCCACGTCACTTATCGCAATCCAGACGAGTTCGCTGCGCTGCAGCAATCAGCCGGTTCGGCCGCCACATCGCTCACCGGCCATCGCGTCGACGTCACCGATGAGTCCGCCGTCGCCGATGCCATCGCACAAATCCTCGCCACGCACAGCCGCCTCGACGCGCTCGTCCACACCATCGGCGGCTACGCAGGCGGGATTCCCCTGTGGAACCTCGACACCGCCACGCTCGACCGCATGTTCTCGCTCAATCTCCGCGCCGGATACGTCCTCGCCCGCGCCGCCGTCGCTCCCATGCGCCGCCAGGGGTCCGGCTCCATCGTCAACGTCAACGCCAAAGCCGCCCTCGATCACGCCGCGGGAGCCGCCGCCTACGCCGCCTCCAAGGCCGCTTCGCTCGCGCTCTTTGATTCCCTCGCCGCCGACCTCCGCGGCTCCGGCATCCGCGTCAACTCCGTCCTGCCCAGCATCATCGACACCCCAGCCAACCGCAGCGCCATGCCCAGCGCCGACTTCACCGCCTGGCCCAGGCCCGACGACATCGCCCGCGTCATCCTGTTCCTTTCAAGCGACGCGGCCCGCGTCCTTCACGGAGCCGCCATCCCCGTTTACGGCAACAGTTGAGCCGCACACGCCGCATCCACGCACCGCATCAAACCAGCAGCCCCTCCACCAGCGCCGCCCACTCCGCCTCCAGCGTCTCGCGCCGGTAGCGCCGCCCCGCGCGCCTGTACCAGTACTCCGCATTCCACTCCACGCCTTCCTTGCGATGCAGATACGCATGAACCGCCATCCCTTCGCGCGTCTCCAACTCATCCACCAGCCCATGCGCCCGCGCCCACTCGCCCTTCGCATCCCACCACAGCGCCTCCACCGGCGCGCTCAAACCCTCCGGCGGCGTCGCCCCCTCAACGCTCTTCTCAAACTCCGCTCGCGTCATGCCTCACCTCCGTCCCGCCTTCCAGTCGAACAACACTTCATTGTTCCTCACGTCTTCGGAAATTCCCCATCCCCGGTGATTTAGGTCACATCTCTGCTCCCCGCAGACTGTTACATCTAAATCGACGTCCGATACTCACGCGTAGAGGCCGTCACCGGTCGGGACAGGATGCACCACATTCCCAATCCTTCCCGCTCCGGCCCCGGAGGAGTCTGTACCATGTGGCCCGGCAAACTCTTTTTCTCACCGGCGGTTTGCGAATCAGACCAAAATGGTCGTATACTGAAGTCCGACTATTCTGGTCGTAGTTTTAGGGTGCTGCCCTTCAGGCGGCTCTCGGGAGCCCAACGGGTGAGCGTGCTGAGCGAACTCAAGATTGGCGAAACCGGCATCCTGGTTGCCCTCGATCTCCCCGGCTCCGTCCAGAACCACCTGATGCATATGGGCTTTGTCCCCAACGCGCTCGTCACCGCCGTGCGCCGCGCCCCTGCTGGCGACCCCACCGTCTATGCCATTGACGGCATGGAGATTGCCCTCCGCGTCGAGACCGCCAAGTCGATCCGCGTCCGCACCGCCGAGGCCGATGAGATTGCCCTCTCCTTTGCTCAACCCGCCGAGGCCGTGCAATGAGCACGTGCTGCACACCTGCGGCCTTTGAGCCGCCCAAGGCGCCGCCCACTCCTGGAGCGCTGCGCACCGTTGTGCTCATCGGGCCGCCCAACTCCGGCAAATCCACGCTCTTCAATCGCCTCACGGGACTGCGCCAGAAGGTCGCCAACTATCCCGGCGTCACCGTCGAGCAGCGCATGGGCCTCATGGCCGGCATTGGCCGCGACGACCTCACCCTCATCGACCTCCCCGGCGTCTACTCGCTCGATCCGTACTCCGAGGATGCCCGCGTCTCCATCGACGTGCTCCAGGGCAGGATGCCCGGCACGCCCAAGCCCGACGCTGTTCTGCTCGTCCTCGACTCGCTCCACCTCACGCGCCAGCTCATGCTTGCGGCGCCTGTGCTCGCTCTCGGCCTGCCAACGCTCGTGCTGCTCAATATGACCGACCTGATGGAGTCGCGCGGCGGCGAACTCGATTCCCTTCAACTCGCCCGCGAACTCGGCGCCCCGGTTGCGCAGATCAGCGCCTTCCGCGGCACAGGCCTTGAGGCCGTTTCGCTCTTTCTCAACCAGCAGGCAACGCGCCAGGCCGCACAACCACTTACTTTGCCCGTGATTGGCAACGCCGCCAGCACCCACACCTGGGCCGCGCAGGTCAGCCGCAGCACCGGCTATCGCGCGCCGCTCTCGGCCGAGCGCAGCCGCAAGCTCGACGCCATCCTCCTGCACCGCATCTGGGGACCGCTCCTCTTCCTCGTCGTTGTTGTCGGCGTCTTCGAAGTCGTCTTCTCCATCGGCCAGCCGCTCTCCGACGGCTTCGGCGACCTGCTCGCCCGCGCAGCCGAGCTCGTCCGCCCGCTTCTACCCGCCGGATGGCTTCAGTCGCTGCTCATTGACGGCGCATGGAAGGGCATCAGCTCCGTCCTTGTCTTCCTCCCCCAGATTCTTCTGCTCTTCCTCTTCATCGGCATCCTTGAAGACTCCGGTTATCTCGCCCGCGCCGCGCTCATCGCCGACCGCGTCATGCGCACCACCGGCCTCAACGGAAAGGCCTTCATCCCGCTGCTCTCGGCTTACGCCTGCGCTGTTCCGGCCATCATGGCCACGCGCACCATCGAGAACAAACGCGACCGCTTCGCCACCATCCTTGTCACGCCGTTCATGACGTGCTCTGCGCGCC
>JBBIVH010000117.1:0-8879 GCA_037439805.1 Acidobacteriaceae bacterium | reverse complement strand
GATCGAGCGATCCAACGACAACGGCGCAACCTGGACGCACTTCGGCCCCATCACCGTCCCCGACAATCTCGATCTTCCGAATGACGCCGCGCTCGCCGCTGTCGCGCATCCCGCCAAGCCGCCCGCAGCCAGCTCATCCGAAATTCACACCAAGGTCTATCCACTCGCGACACGAACCGTCGGCATCATCCAGCCCACCGTCGTCTCACTCGGCGGCCATCATCTGCGCTTCTACGCGCGCAGTCATACACGCGCCGCGCGCATCGCCGTCGCTGATTCCTACGACAGCGGCATCACCTGGACGCAGGCGCATTTCATCGACCTGCCCAACCCCAACTCCGGCATTGACGCCGTGCGCCTGCGCGACGGGCGCATCGTGCTCATCTTCAACAACAGTTACAACGAGCGCACGCCGCTCAACCTCGCCGTCAGCCGCGATGGCGAGCACTTCCACATCTTCAAAACCCTCGAAGACGGCCCCGGCCAGTACTCCTATCCGGCCATCATTCAGGCTCGCAACGGCGACCTGCTCATGACGTACTCGTGGCATCGCGAAACGATCAAATACGTGCGCCTGCCCTTGCGCGAGGTTCCCCGCCGCTGAGATTGAGTTGTATGGATCCGGCCCTTGATAGAAATAGGGTGCCCCATTCTTTCCGCGTTCTCTGCGGAGAGGGTGGGAGAATACGGTCCCTCCAAATCGGGCAGGACCACTCTCAGTCCTTCGCCGCAGCGGCGTCCCCCGCGCTCGCCCGCTTCGCATCCGCAATCGCATCCGCCGCCCACGAGGCGTACACAAACTCCTTCCGCTCACCCTCCCACTCCGACCTCGGCAGCACGCTCAGTTGCTCCGGCGTCAGCTTCGGCACATTCACGTCCAGCGCCCGCAGCCCGCCATCGCGATCCTCCCGCTCTGCGCTGTGGTTCAGCAGCACGCCATTCGCCGCAGCCCAATCCGCGATGCGAATCGTCGGCAGCTTCGCAATCTTCCTCGCTGACCAGTTCGCAAAATGCAGTTGTTCCGCCAGCCACTCCGCCGCGGGCTTCGTCACCCACCCCGGCCGATGGCTTGCACCCGGATCGAAGTACGTCGTAAACACGCCCTGTTCCGATCCGTTCAGCGCAATCGTGCGCTTGCGCAGGTCGTCAAAGAACGCCGGCCCATGTTCCGGAATCGCCACCACCGTGTCCGCCGTCCCATTCCAGATCAGCGTCGGTCCACGCCGCGCTTGCAGCGCAAAGATCGCCGCAGGCCGGTCGCCCAGGAACCGCAGCGCCTTGTATGGCCCGCTCTGGCACATCACCATATGGCTCGCATCCCAGTAGCCGCCCGGTCCATCCAGGTCGCCGCCGCCCGTCAGAAACACCGCATGAATCCGCGCATCCACCGCCCCCGTCAGCGACGCCACAAACGACCCCATCGAAAATCCCAGCAATCCGATGCGCCGCCCATCCACCTCCGGCCTGCTCAGCAGATACGACACCGCCTGCATCGCATCCGTCATCATCGCGCCGCCCATGCGCTCCGGCACGCCCGGCACATCAATCACGCGGTCATGCTCGCCCGTCGCATCCTTGTGCTCGTCATTGCGCTCGCCTTCGCCAATCGGGTCATACGTCACCACCATCGCACCCGCGCGCGCATACTCCACGCCCGTGTACCACGAGTACCAGCTTGCCTTGTCCGCGCCGTGGCCGTTCACCACCACGATCCCCGGAATCTTTCCGCGCACCTTCGCCGGCCGATACACAATCGCCGGAATACGCAGCCCGTACTCCGTCCCGTACGTCACGCGCTCGGCAATCACGCCCGGCTCCGGCGCAAAGCTTCCATAGCTCTTCGCATCCAGCGCGGGCAGCGGCTCCGGCACAAACAGCGCCGCCCGAATCTTAGCCCGCATCTCCTGCACCTGGCTGTCGGTCAGTTGCGCCCGTACTGGCATGACCACACACACAGCCGCCGCAATTCCAGCCACCCAGCCTCTCGCCGCTTTCCACACAGTGGAATCGCTCATCATGTCACTCTTCCTGTTGATTTCATCCGCCCCGCGATAGTACAAGAGACCTGCACGACGGTTCAATCCGGACAAGGGATGGCAGGCGTTGCAGCTTATCCGGTCCGACCTCTTTCTTCTGCGCGAATTCAAAAAGGACTCATGCCGAGACTCACCAATCCCATCCGTTCGGCTCGCACCCGCCGCGTCTCCATCGCGCTGCTCTTTCTCGCAGCCATCGGATTCTCATCTTCCGCACTGCACGCCGCGCCCGTCTGCGACGCCCGCGCCTACGGCGCAAAAGGCGACGCCGCAACCAAAGACACGCACGCCCTCCAGAGCGCCATCGATGCCTGTGCAGCCAAAGGCGGCGGCACGGTCACGCTCGCGAACGGCATCTTCCTCACCGGCCCGCTCGTGTTCAAGAGCCGCATCACGCTCGACGTGCAATCCGGCGCAACCCTCCTCGGCAGCCAGGACAAGGCCGACTACCCGCGCACGCGCGAGCTTAACGAGCCCGCGGTCCAGCCGCTCATCAGCGCATCGAACGCCGACCACATCACCCTCCGCGGCGGCGGCGTCATTGACGGCGCAGGCCAGCCATGGTGGGCCGATGTCTACAGCCATCGCCACATGCCCGACTTCAGCCCCGCGCTGCGTCCGCGCCTCATCCTCTTTGACCACTGCCGCCACATCCGCATCGAAGGCCTCACCGTGCAGAACTCGCCCTCGTGGCAGATCGTTCTCTACAACACCAGCGACGTCGTCATCCGCAATGGCAAGGTGCTCGCGCCCGCGCGCTCGCCCAACACCGACGGCATCGATCCCTTCTCTTCACACCACGTGCGCATCGAGCACATGACCATCGATGTTGGCGACGACAACGTCGCCATCAAATCCGGCCAGCCCGGCTCACAGGGCCCAGACGAGCCCAGCACCGACATCACCATCCGCGACTGCACCTTCCTGCACGGCCACGGCCTTTCCATCGGCAGCGAAATCGCCGGCGGCGTGCAAAACGTGCGCGCCTCACACGTCACTTTCAACGGCACAGCCAACGGCGTCCGCATCAAATCCGGCCGCGACCGCGGCGGCGACATCGGCCACTTCACCTTCCGCGACCTCAACATGCAGAACGTCGGCACACCGGTGATTGTCACATCGTATTACGGCGAACGCCGCGGCACACCCGACGTCGCGCAGCCCGTCACGCGCCTCACGCCGCGCTTTCATGACATCCGCATCGAGCATCTCAGAGCCACCGGCGCAAAGCAGGCCGGCGTCATCGAAGGCCTGCCCGAGAGTCCCATCGCCACCCTCTCGCTCAGTGACGTTCACATTGAAGCCCAACACGGCCTGACCGTCCGCTACGCAACCGTCCACACGCGCAACCTGCAGATTACCGCCACCGATGGCAAAGCCGTCGTCCCGCTCAACGCCGCGACGATCCTGGACACTAGCCACGCCGCGCCGTAATGAGTTGAAGGAGTCCCTCGTGTTTCAACCTCGCCGCATCCGTCGCAATCGCATGCGCCGTTCCCTCTGGCTCGCTGCGCTCTGGGCTTGTGTTGCCGCACCTCCGTCCATGCACGCGCAGCAGCAGCCCGCGCCGGTGCAGGTTACCGCCTGCGCGGTGCTCAAGGCCGACATGACCGATGCCGCAGCAACCCGCCTCACCAGCCCGCAGCAGATGGACACCGCCCGCATCCAATCCGCGCTTTCGCGCTGCCTCCCCGGCCAGTCCGTCGCTCTCGAAGCCGACGGCTCGCGCGCTGCCTTTCTCTCTGCACCGCTCATCTTGCCCCGCGGCGTTACGCTCTTCCTCGATCGCGGCGTCACGCTCTACGCCTCGCGCAATCCGCGCGACTACGACCTCGCCCCACACAGTTGCGGCGAGCCCGCACCGCCGCACGGCCAGCTTGACGACCAGCCCGACTGCAAGCCATTCCTGTCTTCGTATCAGGCTGCAACCAGTGGCGTCCTCGGCCCCGGCACGATCGACGGCCAGGGCGGCCACCCACCGCAAGCCTCCTCCTCATGGTGGGAGCGCCTCGACTACGCCCAGTCACATCGCGCCCGCGTCGAAGTCCCCGCGCTCGTCTCGTCCTATGAATCGCAGAACTTCGTCGTGCGCGGCGTCCATCTCCGCAACGCCCCCGGCACGTCGCTCGCCATCTACAAGACCATCGGCCTCACGCTCGAAGACGTCTCTATCGATTCCGCCAGCACCGATACCACATCGCCCGGCCTGCTCCTCAGCAACTCGCCCGGCGCGCACGTCAGCGGCCTCTCCACGAACGTCCCCGGGTCTGCCATCGACCTGCGCGCCAGCATCCTTGGCGGCACCTCGCACGTTGATGTCACCGGCCTCTACATCACCGGCGGCACCGGCATCTCCCTCGGCGACGACGTCTACGGCAACACCAGCGCCATTCAACTCCAGCGCGCCTCCATCACCGATGCCTCCCGAGCATTCCTCTTCAACCTGCGCGGCCAGAAGGGCGGCCACCTCCACGACATCCGCCTGCAGGATGTCTGTCTCTCGGACGTCGCCGCCCCGCTCGCTGTCCTGCAGCAGGAAGGCCCGCCTGTTTCGCACCTGTCCGATTCGGCAACTGTCCAGATGGACCACGTCTTCGTCGCCGGCGAGGGGCGTCTCCAGCCGCAGGGGCTTCAGCCGGACAACTCAGCCACCTGCGTTCCATCAAGCGAAGTCCCGCAGGCTGCGCCGCTTCAATGGGCGCTCGATCGCAACCATCTTCCCCACCCCGGCACGCGGGCGCACCTCACCGTCGCCGCAGATGGCAGCGCCGACTTCCGCAGCATCGCCGAGGCCGTCGCTCAACTGCCCGACAGCGGCGGCGTCATCGCCGTCCGCCCCGGCACCTATCGCGAGGTCGTCACCATCCGCAAGCCGCATGTGCGCATCTACGGCACCGATCCCGACCCCGCGAAGACAGTCCTCGTCTTCAACAACACCGGTCCCAGATCCGCCGGCACCTTCAACAGCGCGACTGTATTTGTTGAAGCAGACAATGTCTCCATCGACAACCTCACCATCGCCAACGACGCAGGCACCGGCAAAGGCCAGGCCGTCGCGCTCGCGGTCACGGCAGACCGCGCCGAGTTCCACCACGTCCGCCTTCTCGGCGCGCAGGACACGCTCTTCGCCGCCGCCCGCTATTGCTACGGCGACTACGGCCCCTGCGTCCCCACGCGCCAGTACTTCCGCGAATCGTACATCGAAGGCAACACCGACTTCATCTTCGGCGACAGCCAGGCCGTCTTTGACCGCTGCAGCCTCCACGGCATCCCCGGTCGCGAGGTCATGTACACCGCACAGGGCCAGCACGATGCCGCGCAGCAGACCGGCTATGTCTTCGACCACTGCACCCTCACCGCCGACCCCAGCGACACCCGCATCACCCTCGGCCGTCCCTGGCGTCCGCATGCCACCGTCGTCTACCTCAACACCCGCATCGACGCGCCCGTCATCCCCGCCGGCTGGACCGAATGGCCGCGCTTCGGCCAGCCCAGTTTGCCCATCGCCTTCTTCGCGGAGTTCAACTCCACCGGCCCCGGCGCAAGCCCAGCCACGCGCGAGCCGTTCTCGCACCAACTCACACCCGCCCAGGCCGAGCGCTGGAATCCCCGGCGCTTCCTCGCCGGCCACGACGGCTGGGACCCCCTCGCCGCGAAGTAACTCCGCGCCTCAAAGCCCGCTCTGCTGAGACCCCAAAATCATTCAGAATCTGTGCACGAGCCTGAATAGGGAACTCACGGATTCCGCTTGCCGGAATTCCGAGAGTTCCAGCCGAGTTCTCAAGGTATTCCTGCCTGTCTCAAAAAAAGAAAGTAAATGTATACTCTCGGAAATAAACGAGTCTCCCTGCATGCTCAGCTCTGCCGTCACCTCGAACCCTCTTCCAGCCACTGAGACGGCTCAGCCTGCCTCCCCACTCTTCCTTCTCGCCGATGACCTCACAGGCGCCTGTGACGCCGCCGCTCCCTTTCTTCACACGGGCGCTGCTGTCCGCGTCTGGATTGGCGCTTCCGCAGCTTTCCCCGCTGCTGAGCCCGTGCAGGCTTTCGACACCGCCTCCCGCGAGCTTGGTCCCGCCGAGGCCGCCGATCTGCTCCTCCGCACCGTTTCCGCGCTGCCCGCCACGCCCGGCCGGCGCATCTTCAAGAAGATCGACTCCGCCCTCCGCGGCCCCATCGCCGCCGAGGTCCTCGCCGTGCACCGCGCCCTCGGCACCCGCGCCGTCCTCTTTGCTCCGGCATTCCCCGCCGCGGGCCGCATCGTCCGCAACGGCGTCCTGCATCTCTCTGACGCCACCGGTAGCAGCACGCCGCAGCCGCTCCTGTCGCTCTTCCCGTCCTCTTTGCATGCGGCCGCCGCGCTCATCCCCACCCCAGACCAGTTGGCCCACGCCGTCTCCGCTGGCAAAGCGCTCCTGCTCTGCGACTCCGCAACGCAGCAGGATCTCGCCGCACTCGCCGCCGCCGCCGAAGCCATCCCCGGCCTGCTCTACGCCGGCTCGGCTGGCCTGGCCACCGCGCTCGCGAGCCTCGCCCCGCAGCAGATTCCCTACGCGTCTTTCCCCCGCGTCCCGCGCACGCTCGTCCTCGCGGGCAGTCCGCATCCGGTCACCGCGTTGCAGTTGGAACGGCTCGGGCTTGCAGGTCCCGCGCCGAACGAGACGGCTGTTCGCATCCTCCGCATCCCATGCGAGCCTGCCGATGCCACGTTCATCCGCGACACCTTTGTATCCTTTGATCCGCAGGCCATCCTGCTCACCGGTGGCGAAACCGCTCTTCTTGCCATCCGCGCACTCGGCGCCCATTCCATCCTGCTCCGCGGCGAGTTCGCTTCCGGCGTCCCCTGGGGCATTGCGCAGGGCGGCCTGCTCGAAGGCCGCATCGTCATCACGAAATCCGGCGGATTCGGCACACCCCATCTCCTCTGCGACATACTCAATGCACTGGGGAGAACCGGATGACCACCCTGCCTCGCATTGCCATCAGCATCGGAGACCCCGCCGGCGTCGGCGCAGAAATTACGCTCAAGGCCCTCGGCGATCCCGCCATCGCGGGCCTCGCCCACTGGCTTCTCATCAGCGACGAAGCCGCGCTCGCGCCCGCCGCACACCTCGCCAACATCCCACTGTCCTCGCTGCCCTGCGAGTTTGTTTTCGCAGACGCCCTGCCCCGCGATCACGCCCTCGCCTTCGGCCAGCTTCGCGCCCAGTACGGCCTAGCCGCCATCGAATACGTGCGCCGCGCCGTCGAGCTCTGCCTCCAGAACAAAGCCGACGCCATGGTCACCGCGCCCCTCAACAAAGAAGCCGTCACGCTCTCCGGCCGCAGCTTCACCGGCCACACCGAATACATCGCCGCGCTCACCGGCGCGCGCGAGTCCCGCATGTTGCTCGTCTCGGACAAGCTCGCCACCGTCCACGTCTCCACGCACATCGCGCTCGATCAGGCTTGCCGTCTCAACACACCGCGCATCCTGCGCACCATTCAGCTCGGCGACGAGGCCCTGCGCCTCATGCGTCAGACTCCCCCGCGTATCGCCGTCTGCGGCTTGAATCCCCACGCCGGCGAGCACGGCCTCTTCGGCACGCAGGACGCGGAGTTCATCGCGCCGGCCATTGCACAGGCGCGCGCCCTGGGCATCGACTGCTCCGGCCCGCACTCGCCCGACACCCTCTTCGTCCGCGCCCTGCGCGGCGAGTTCGACCTCATCGTCGCCATGTACCACGACCAGGGCCACATCCCCATGAAGCTCATTGACTTTGAGGCCACGGTCAACGTCTCGCTCGGCATCCCAGTGATTCGCACCTCCGTCGACCACGGCACCGCCTTCGACATCGCCGGCCACAACCGCGCTGACGCAGCCAACATGAAAGCCGCCATGCGCCTCGCCGCGCGCATGGCCGCCGGCAAGCTCGTCGCGCAGGGAAAGGCCTGACGATGCATCGCGTGGATCTCGTCGTCGTCGCCGCTTACATGCTCCTGCTGCTGAGCATGGGCGTCCATTTTCGCCGCGGGCAAACCACCACGGGCTCCTACTTCGTCGCCAACCGCTCCATTCCCGGATGGGCCGCCGGCATCTCCCTGCTCGCCACCATCATCACCAGCGTCACCTTCATCGCCTATCCCGGCGCGGCCTACGCGGGTAACTGGAACCTGCTCGTCCCCGGCATCGTGCTCCTGGCCGTCCTCGCCGCCATCGGCCCCTTCATTGTTCCGTTCTTCCGCCACGTCGTCTCCATGTCGGCCTACGAGTACTTCGGCGCGCGCTTTGGCGCCGGCGTGCGCATGTATGCCTCCTTCGCCTTTGCCGCAGGCCACTTCGCCAAGATGGGCTTCGTCTTCTATCTGCTCGCGCTTTCGCTCGCCGGCATCGCCGGCCTTCCCGTCGCTCCTGTCCTCATCGCGCTCGGCGTCGTCGCCATCGCGTACACCTTCATCGGCGGCCTCCGCGCCGTCATCTGGACTGACGTCGTGCAGGGCTTTCTTCTCTGGGCCGGCATCGCTGTCGCGCTCGCGACCCTCCTCTTCAAGTCGCACGTCAGTGCCGCTGCCATGCTCCATCTCATCGCCGCGCATCACAAAACAAGCCTCGGCAGCTTCCGCTTCGATCTCGCCCAGCCCACCGTCTGGACGCTTGCCCTCTACGGCTTCTTCTTCTACCTGCAGAAGTACACCGCCGACCAGACCGTCGTGCAGCGTTATCTCGCCGCGCGCACCGATCGCGAAGCCTTGCACGGCGCCCTCCTCGGCGGTGCGCTCTGCCTGCCCGTCTGGACTGCCTTCATGCTCATCGGCTCGCTGCTCTGGGCCTTCTATGCGCTCAGCGGCATCGCGCTTCCCGCC
>JBBIVH010000116.1:0-8907 GCA_037439805.1 Acidobacteriaceae bacterium | reverse complement strand
AGCGACTCGATGATCGCGCGATCACGCTCCAGCCAACCCTTTTCGAAGGCAGCCTGCAGCATCGAGTACTCGCCTGAGACCTGGTAGGCGCCGATGGGCACCTGAATGCGTTCGCGCGCCGCCCGCACCACGTCGAGATAGGGCATGGCGGGCTTCATCAGAATCATGTCCGCACCTTCGTCGAGGTCGAGCTCGATCTCGAGCATCGCCTCGCGGAAGTTCGCGCCGTCCATCTGATAGGAGCGGCGGTCACCGAACTGCGGCGCAGACTCGGCTGCTTCGCGGAAGGGACCATAGAACGCAGACGCGAATTTAGAGGCGTAGCTGAGGATGGGGGTCTGCGTGCGGCCTGCCGCATCCAGCGCATGGCGAATCGCGGCGATGCGGCCATCCATCATGTCACTCGGCGCCACAATATCCGCTCCGGCTTTGGCCAGGCTGGTTGCGGTCCGCGCCAGCAAAGCCAGCGACGGATCATTGTCGATTTCAAAACCTTCGGGAGTCTGCACCACGATGCCGCAGTGACCGTGGCTGGTGTATTCGCAGAGGCATACGTCGGCGATGAGCACGAGTTTCCCGGCGGCGGAGTTTTTCTTAAGAGCGCGCAGGGCCTGCTGCACGATGCCATCGTCGCTCCATGCGCCCGTGGCCTGGTCATCTTTTGTATCGGGAAGGCCAAACAGCAGCAGCCCCCCGATGCCGAGCGATGCGGCTTGTTCCGCTTCGCGCATGGCCTCGTCGATGGAGAGTTGAAAGACCCCTGGCATCGACCCAACGGGCTGGCGGACGCCGCTTCCGGGGCAGATGAAGAGGGGGTAGATGAGGTCGCCAGGCTCAATCGTTGTTTCGCGAACGAGAGCGCGGAGCGGCTCTGTGCGACGCAGCCGGCGCATGCGATTCTGCGGAAATCCCATGCAGCCATTGTAGTCCAGCAGCGAGTCAGGCCCGGGGACCGAGTTCGTTGTACAAGGTTGAGTTCCGGTAGCCGAGCAAAGTCACGAGGGTCCAGATTCCGAGGGCGGTTCCGATGGGCACCTTCAGCAGGCTGAGAATCCCGGCGATGATCGCCACAATGCGTCCCCACTCGGTGCGTTCCATCAGGCCCCATCCTGCAACAAAGGCGAGCGCGGAGCGGACGAGAATCAAGGCCCAGGCAAAGTGGATGATGGCGGCGCCGAACCAGGGCTGGCTCCAAGGGCCATCTCCCATGGAGCCATGCGACCAGGGACCAAAGCCGCCGTTCAGGAAGGCGTGAAGGAAGGTCATGCCGGCAAACCCTAACAGAAGCGAAAGTCCGCCATAGACGAACCAGACGATGCTCAGCGCGCGGATGCGGCCCGCGTAGGTCTGCAGTTGCAGTTCAAGATTGGGGATTGGAGGAATCGGGGGCATGACGGGAGCAACCGGTCGTCCACACTGCGGACAGGCTGTCTGTCCCGGCTGCAAAGCTTGACCACATCCGCTGCAAAACATGCTTCCCTCCTGACTGAAATCCTGCAAGACCGCCTGGCATTCACATCCAATTGCTTACGATACGCAAAAAACGGAAGCTGTGTTCCCTTTCCTGCCACGGCGGCGCGCTGCTTTGCCCGGCGTGAGCCGAGCGCCGCTCCCAGCGCTCCTCGTGCCGGTCGTCGCGATAGATGAGCGCGGTAATCGCACCCTCAGCATTCCTCTCCACGCGGATGCGGCTGGTGCTGCCGCCGTTGGGATAAAACAGCGTGGACAGCGACTCGGCTGCAAGCTCGCTGATGGCTCCGTGGATGTCTTTCTGGTAGAGCTGATCGCCCTGACGGAAGAGCGTGACCGCGAGCTGTCCATGATCGTCGTAGTATTCACCGGCAAAGCTGTCCAACTGCTGCGGGCTGAGGCGCAGGGTTGGAGGATGGAGCGGTATGACGATGCGTTCCGCATGGGGCGCGGCCTCGGCATGAGGTTCGCGGTGGTGATCGAGCAGCCAGCGCGGCAGCTCCGGCTCGTCGAATGCGCGCGTCCAGCAATCGTGCTTGAGACCCTGATAGATCCACAGGCGGATGTTCCCGTCGGAGGCCTTGAACGCCTGATACATCAGCTCGTCTTCGCGCTCCGGAACGATTGGGTCGTCGCTGCCATGAAACAGCCAGACCGGCGTGCGGCCGAGCGCGCGGGCGTATTGGCCCGGCAGGATCGCGGATTGCTTCCACCGCTGCGGAGCATAACTCCAGAAGATGCCTCCCGAGGCGATGGCGATAGCGGCCCAGCGCTGCGGGTAAAGGCGCGCGAGCTCCCACGCGCCGTAGCCGCCCAATGAAAGGCCCGCAAGGTAGGTGCGTTCGCCATCGGCGTGGAACTCGGAGGTTTCGCGGTCCAGCGCTGCCATGGCGATGGCCAGCATGTCAGGATCAGTCCAATAGCGGCCCTGCGGGCACTGCGGCATCACGACCAGGAAAGGCCATCGCTCCGGGTGGTCGCGAAGGGCGGCAGGCAGGCCGATCTGCGTCTGCCACATGCCCTCGGATCCCCGCTCGCCGCGCCCGTGCAGAAAGAGAAGAACCGGCCAGTGGCGATGGTCGTTGCCGCGGTAGTCCTCCGGCACATAGACCTGGAAGCGGTATGGAAGGCCGCGAACCAGCAGCGTGCGATTGAGGAAGCCTGTCTCCTGCGCATGACGGGCAAGGGCAATTCGGTCATTGGCAGACGCGCGGGCAACGAGAGGTACGGCAACAGTCAGAAAAAGGATGCAGCCCGGCAGCACGGTCAGAATGCGGCGCATGATCGCTTCCATCATAGTGCCCCGTGTCGGCTGAATGGCTGGAAATCGCCAAAGGTTCAGAGGAGCAAGACCGGCAGAGGGCAGCGGAAAAGTTTGTCATCTCCACCGTTTCCTTACGATTTCTCTATGGCGCGGCATGCAAGAATCGAAGATGAAGCAATGCAAGCGAGCATGAGCGCCCTTGAACCCGGAGCAGTCCTGGATCACTACCGGATGGACGAAGCCGTCGCCCGAAGCGGCATGTCGGTTCTCTATCGGGCCACGGACCTGCGCGATGGAAGATCGGTCGCAATCAAGATTCCTCATGCGGAGATGGAAGCGGACCCAATCCTTCTGGAGCGGTTCAAGCGCGAGGAAGAGATAGGGCAGATGCTGGATCATCCCGGCATCGTGAAGACCTATCCCGAAGAACAGCGCAGCCGCAGGTACATGGTGTTGGAGTGGGTGGAGGGAAGGCTGCTGCGCAGCATCCTCAACGAGGTCCGCGTGCTGCCGGTCGATCGCGCGCTGCGGATTACGCTTGCCATCTGCGAGGCGCTCGACACAATGCACAAGCATGGCATCGTCCATCGCGATCTGAAGCCGGAGAATGTGATGGTCGATGCGCAGGACCGCATCAAGCTCATCGATTTCGGCATCGCCATGCGGGAAGATGCGCGGCGGCTGACATATGTGAACATGACGGGCGCGCTGGGTACGCCGGACTATGTCTCGCCCGAGCAGGTAAAGGGCGGGCGCGGCGACCAGCGCAGCGACATTTATGCGCTGGGCACCATGCTGTACGAGATGCTGACAGGCCGCGTTCCCTACACGGATGAGAACGCGCTGGCAGCGCTGAATGCGCGGCTGCAGCGGGACCCTGAGCCGCCCCGCGAGCTGAACAGTGCCATTACGCCCGAGCTGCAGGAGGTTGTGTTTCGTGCGCTCGAACGCGAGCCGAGACACCGCTATGCCACAGCGAGCGAGATGGCGTGGGAGCTGGAGCACCAGGAACTCGTAGGTGTGGAGGAGCGCAGCGGGCGCTCGACGGGCAATCTGCAGCGCCGAAAGATCGATCGGCGCTGGATGATGTACGGCGGCGTTGCGCTGGTGCCGGTCGTGCTGTTTGTGCTGATGCTGCTGCTGGCGCGGCGCTGAAGCTCGGTGTCGATTCCGCGGCCTCGCTGCCGGGGCAGAGTCAGGCCCGACCCGCAAACTCCCGCGTTTCGGTTGCGATCTTCACCTTTTCGCCTTCTTTGATGAAGAAGGGCACGCGAATCTCGATGCCGGTTTCAAGGCGGGCCGGCTTTGTCACCGCGCCCGACGCGGTATCGCCGCGCACGCCCGGCTCCGTGTAGGTCACCGTAAGCTCGACCTTCTCCGGCAGTTGCAGGCCGATGGGATTGCCATTGAACTTATCCAGCTTGAGCAGCGCGCCTTCCACGAGGAAGTCAAGCGCGTCGCCGAGTTTATCTGCCGCCAGCGTGATGGTTTCATAGCTCTCCTGATCCATGAAGTGCGAGCCTTCATTATCGGAGTAGAGATAGGAGACCTCGACGGTTTCTAGGTCGGGTTCCTTGAACTTGTCGCCCGCTTTGAAGGTCTTGTCAAACACGGCCCGCGTCAGCAGGTTGCGCATCTTGAGCCGGACCAGTGTCTGGCCGCCGCGCGCCGTCGGCGTGGAAACCTCTACATCCATGCAGTAGTAGGGAGCGTTCTCAAACTCAAAGTAGGTCTTGCGC
This sequence comes from Acidobacteriaceae bacterium, assembly GCA_037439805.1. Classification (GTDB taxonomy): domain Bacteria; phylum Acidobacteriota; class Terriglobia; order Terriglobales; family Acidobacteriaceae; genus Telmatobacter. The sequence goes on along the minus strand of JBBIVH010000116.1, from coordinate 4,434 downwards.
TTGATGTCGATTGCATCAAGGAGGGATGCCATATCAGCCTCGCGAAAGGAGTTATGTCTATTGTATCCGCGGCGCTCGAATCGTGAGTGAGGGGGCAAGTTGCGGATGCAGGACCGGACTGGCTTCGGCGTTTCAGGGAGTCAAGAGTAACTTACGGAGCGATGACCGGATGGTTATGCCACCGCCGGGAAGTTGTATTTTCACGCAATCGATAAAGCGGAACACTGATTTACGGGAGCAGTCTGCTGGGTTCACTTTAAGGTGGTACCTCAACACAAACAAAAGTTGAGAGACCAAACCGGGCAATTTGGAAAGGGTCGGCAAAAAATGAATTGGCAGACCAGACTTGTTGCTTGGCTGAAGAAACTAGCACGTGAGGACGAAGGTGCAGACCTGGTCGAGTATGTCCTCTTGATCAGCTTTGTAGCTTTTGGCGCCACCGCCGGGTCAATGTCTGTAGCCACGAGCATTGGGAATGTCTTCGATCAGGCAAATTCGCAGCTTGCCTCAGCAGTCGGAACTGGCGCATCCTCCGGCGGATCCCCGAGTGGTTCTGGCTCAGGAGATGGCTCAGGGGACGGCGGCGGCCACGGTGGCGGCGACCACCCCGATCACTGAGCGACATGCCATGCGACCCTGCGCGTGGAGTCCGCTGCAGGCCGTTCGCTTGCCAGAAGATTTTCGGCCTGGGCGAGGGTCAGCCGACCGGTACCCGCATTGAATCAAGAGCGGCGGTCAAATCGGCGGCCAGCACTTTCTGGGCCTCGTCGGTGAGCTTGTTGCCCTGGCTGGTGAGATAGAAAACGTCAATCGCAGTCTCACCCTCGGTATCAATCAGCGCCACTTCAATGTTGCATTGATGGGTATTGAGGGTCAGCGCAATCTGGCGCAGCAGCCCCGGCACATCCTGCGCAATGACCTGCAGCAGCGTGGAATGGGAGGATGAGTCCGCGTCGAACTGAAGGCGGGTGGCCACTTCGACCTTGGCGTTTCCGTTTTGATTCAGATGACGGCGGCCTTCGAGCAACTGCTCCACTGCAGTCTTCTGCGCAACCACATCGTGCAGGCTGGCGAGGAAGCGATCCTTTTCGCTGGGGTTCAGCTCGATGGTGCGAAAGACATCCGTGAACTGGAAGCTATCGACGACGATGCCCGCATCGTTGGAGAATGCGCCTGCCTTGACGATGTTCATTCCCCATGCAGCCAGTGCTCCGGCCACGTCCGCAAAGAGGCGGCTGCGGTCGCGCACGATCACGGTCAGGTCAAAGAGCTGGCGATGCGGCCGTAGATCGAGCTGCACCGGGTCCTTGTCGAGATTCAAGGCGAGCTGGAAATGATTGCGGATGTGCTCTGGGAGGCGGGTCTGGAGGTAACGTTGCGGCAGGCCCTCAAGGAATTGCCGGAGCGCATCGTACTGGGAGGCCGGCACCATGGACCGGATGCGATTCAGCAGCGTGGGGTCAATCGCTGCGTGGTAGCGCACCTCATCGACGGAGCGATCCATGAAATTCGCCGTGGCCATGTAGAGCTGCCAGAGGTTCTCGGCCTTCCACGGGGTGAGCGCCTCGGGGTTCACCGCCTTGATGTCCGCGAAGGTCATCAGGGTGAGCATCTTCAGCAGGCTTGGGCTGCCTACCTTGTCGGCAAAGTTGCGAATGTTTTCGAGGTCGAAGATGTCGCGCCGCAGCGCATTCGACATTTCGAGGTGCAGGCGGATGAGCTTGAGCACCTCTTCGCGCTCCTCGGCATCGAAGTCGAGGCGGGCCAGGAAGGTCGCAGCCAGTTCGACGCTCTGGCCTGTGTGCTCGCCGGAGCGGCGGCCCTTGCCGGTGTCGTGCAAGAGCAGGGAGAGCAGGAAGAGATCGAGCCGGTCGATTTCAGGCAGGAGCTGCGCCAGGCGATGCTCGTAGTCATGCGTAGGCTGGCGCAGACTGTGGACATTATCAATGGTGAGGAAGGTGTGCTCGTCCACCGTGTAGCGGTGGTAGCTGTCGCGGATGACCAGAGCGTCGATGCCGTGGAACTCTGGGATCAGCATCTCGAGAATGCCGAGGGCATGCATGGTGCGCAGCGCGTGCGCGGCGTGCGGCCCGAGCAGGACTTCGCGCAGCGCGTTCCAGAGATACGGCCCTTCGGGGATGTGAATCGCCAGCGCAGGGAGTGCGTCCGTGATGCGGTCTTCCGCGGCTTGGGAAAGGGCATATCCGTGTGTGGCCATGAGCGAAAAGACCCGCAGAATCGCGCTGGTGTCACTGAACTGCGCGCCGGGAAGAATGTCGATGCGGCCCTGGTCGAGGATGAAGTCGGTGCCTGCGATGGGCGTGCGACGCCGGCGGAACTGGCGATAGAAGCTGACCGGTGCGGGCAGGTGTTCCATCAGCAGCGCGGCGCGACGATAGATGACGCGCGCGTGGCGATAGTAGGTCCGCATCCAGTAGGCGGGGTCTGCGGTGCCGCGTGTTTCCAGACCGATGGAGTTGGCCGCCGCCTCATCCTGGGACTGCCAGTCGAGCGTGTTGTCGTCACGTCCGTGGCGAAAATGTAGGAAGCAGCGGGCGGCCGCGAGGAAGTCAAAGGCGGCTTCCGCATCGCCGCGCGCGCTCTGAAAGACGCCGCCGCGCTGGCGAGGCCACTCCTTTGTTTCTTTCAGATGAAAGAGCAGAGCGAACCAGACCGCGAGGTGATAGTCGCGCAGGCCGCCGGGACACTCCTTGAGATTGGGCTCAAGGTGAAAGATGGTGTTCCCGTACTTGGCGTGACGGGCGCGTGCAATTTCGCCGAGCTTCTGCGTGATGGTGTTCCACTCGCTCAGGACCAGCCCCGGAAAAACGGACTGGTGCAACTGCTGGTAGAGCGGAAAGGAGCCGGCGAGAAAGCGGCGGTCGAGGGTGGCCAGCGTGAACTCGAGGTTGTCGGGGTCAAAGCGCCCGGCCTCTTTCACGGTGCGCGAGGCGGGGCTGGCGCGCAGACCGATGTCCCACATGCCCTGAATGATCGCCCGGACGGTGTCTTTCGCCTGCGCTTCGGCCTTTTCGTCGGCGAAGACGAAGAGTACATCAATATCGGAAAAGGGAAACAGGTCCTTCCGTCCATAGCCGCCCAGCGCGAGCAGGGCGACATTCAGGGCGGTCTGGCCGGTGAAGGCGCGACGCCACATCTCGATCAGGATGCGATCGACGACAGCGGAACGGCGACGGATCGCCGCAGTGCCGTCACCCGTGCGGTCGTAGGTCTGCCGGACGAGCGCCATCTCGCGCAGATACTGATCCCGTAGATCGTCAACCGCCCATGCGACTGGAGTCATAAAGTTGTACGTGGCACGCCGAAGCGAAGAGGATGTGTTAACAGAATACTAAACGAAACGAAAACAACAACCCTGAAAACAGCGCGCAGCGGCAAGGAGACGCGGACCGCGGGGAGGGTCCTCGGCGCGCGCAAGTGCTATGGATGCTGCTCGATGGCGAGTGAAAGCGCGCTGTTGTTGCCGGTGGCGGCCACGCCGATTGTGTTCGTCGCGGTTCCGGGAATCGACGCGGGCGCGAAGACAACCGTCCCGTCTAGGGCCGAAGTGGCAGTCGATACCTGGGTTGCCAACAGGGGGCTGGCGGCGCAGCGGCCACGGGGCGGGCACGGAGGCGCCCATGCGTAGAGCGCCTGATACAGGGTGACGGTTCCTCCGGCCATCGGGTTACCGTCCATATCGCGCACGCGCAGCACAATCTGGCCAGGAGTGGCGGACGCGCTGCGGCTCTGCGCCGTTCCCGACACCGCCTCCAGCCACGCGTACTCAGGCCGCGCTCCCGTGGCGGTGAAGGGAACGCATTGCGTGGTGGCGTTCAGGCACGCAGTCGCAGCCGATTGCTGACCCTCGGCGAGCGGTCCCACCGTCAATTCCTTGGCGGCGATTCCATTGGAGCCGGTCACAACGGGACCGCTGCCCTGCGCGGCGATGCCAGCGGCGGCTTGCCAGGCTACCGATTGCCCACCTGCCGGCGCGCCGTTGAGCAGGGCGAGCGCCTGCGTTGTCCATATCACCGTGGCCCCCGCAGCGACGGAGATTGTGGGGGTCAGCGCGCTCAACACCGGGGGCGTTCCGCCGGTGAAGTGGGCCTGAACCGCTGCGCCGTTGCTGAGACTCGCCGTGACAACGGCTGGAGAGGAGCTGGAGGGCGTGACGCTGAGCGAGGCCAATCCGTCGCCGCCTGCTGCAACCGGGCAACTGCTCTGGCCGCAGCCAAGGGTGGCCGACCCGCTGGTGAGCGCGTAGGTCACGGTGACGCCTCCCGAGGGCGTCAGGCTCGATGTAAGCGCGGAGACGGTGAAGGGAAGCGGCACGCCGAGCGGGACTGTCCCGGCAGGCGCGGACACCAGGGAGAGCGAGTCGCCCGTGCCCGCATCGTAACTGACGCCGCCAGAGATGACGGCCGCGGCGTA
>JBBIVH010000115.1:0-8914 GCA_037439805.1 Acidobacteriaceae bacterium | reverse complement strand
GCCACGCGACCGCCGCCGCCCACGAATCCATGCTGCCCGCCGCGCGCCGCGCCGATGCCACTGTAGTTGCCGCGCGCAAAGGCATTGTGGTCATAGAAGGCGTGGCTGTTTCCCATATAGCGCTGATGGTCAAACATGAGCCAGCCGCCGCCGCCACCGCCTCGCCACCCGCAGCCCCAGTGCGGCCATCCCCAGCCGTAGCCCATAAACGGGCCCATGCCAAACCCGATCCCGAACGAGAGATACGGCGTGCCCACTGTCCACCACGGCATAAATCCCGGCCACATCCCCACCGGGTAGCCGTAGATCATCTCCGGATCGTACGTCGGCACATACACCACATCGGGCTGCGCCGGCTCAATCTCGATCTGCCCGCTGTTGTCGTCCACCGTCTGCTGCGGACCGCTGTTCAGGTTGCCGGCCTGCTGTGCCTGTTGGCGCATGTACTGGATCGCGTTCATCACATCGGCCTGCTGGTTGTACTCCACATCGCCCAGTTCCGAGGTCCAAGACAGATTGTTGCTCATGTCCGCCAGCACAGAAGGGAACTGCGTCAGCGCCTTCACGCTCGGGTCCCAGTCCTGCTGGTCCACGGCTGCGCTCAGGTCGGGCCCCTGCAGCCCCTGATTCTGCTGCATGAACCGCTCCGCCTCCACAATCTGCGTGGGATACATCGACGCCGCCAGAATTTGCGCCACCAGTGCGTCGGGATAGAGCGCAATCGGCGCAACCAGTTGCTGCAACTGGTCGGGCGGCAGCGGCGCCTGCGGCGGCGGCCCATCCATCGGCGGCTGCCCGTAGCTGGGTTGCGGTGCCGGCGGCAGTGGACCCTGCTCCTGCGCCCCGCTCAACGTGCCTGCGCTAGCCGCAACGAGTGCGGCCGCCATGGCCATGCTCCCTGCAATCTTTCCGATGCCTGCGAATAGGTTCTTCATTGCGACCTGCCTTTGCTCGTCTGCCTGCGCCCTCTGTTGTACTGGAAAGAAACGCCCCGGTCCGGCGATTGCGCCGGCGATCGGGGCGGAGGAATGTGCCCGCCGCAGTGGCTCTTCCTCATGTCGCAGCGGCGTAACAGGTCGCATAGAGACGTTCCATTACGATGCAAACCATCTGCGCAGGGATGCCCGCGCCCTGCATCTCCGCCGCCAGACGTCCATCATTTGTACTGCGAAAATCGCTCAGGAAGGGAAGAGCGAGCCGGTCAGATCCTGCAGCGCCGTGGCGCGTGGCCTTCGCTTCGGCGGTTGCGGTTCAGGCGCGCCGAGCATACCGGCAATCTCGCGCAGTTCCGCCCGCGCATGGCCGACGGTTGCGGCCACGGCGTCCTTATGGCTCTCCGCCTGCGTGGGGTTGGCGGGCTGTTTTCGCGGCCGTCCAACACGGTGCGCTTGCGCCATCGCCTGGCGCGCTCCGGCCAGCGTATAACCCTCATCGTGAACAAGCTTTTTGATTTCGAGCGCCAGCTCCACTTCGCGCCTGCGATAGAGGCGGTGGCCGGTGCCGCTTTTGTGCGGCTTCAACTGCGGAAACTGGGTCTCCCAGAAGCGCAGGACATAGGTCTCCACGCCGCAAATGCGCGCCACATCCCCGATCTTGAAATACAGCCGGTCGGGGATTCCGCTTTCGTCGTGCACGCTCTTCTGTGAAGCTGGCGTGGCCATAGGCATCATCGCATCGGCGCTGCCCGCGCAGCGGCGCAATCCTTTTCCGCAGTATAGGCCAGCCCTCTGTGACATAGACTGCAATTGCCGCCCTCCGGTATCTACGACGGCACCGGGGCTGTCTTATGCCTGCGGGGCCTCGACCGCCTCGCGCGCCGCAGAGCCATGCGGAGCCGCGCGCAGATACTGCCGGGGCCACGACGCCGTCTCTCCCAGCGCCGCTGCCGCGTGCACCGGCCAGTAGGGATCGCGCAGAAACTCCCGCGCCATCAGAACCAGGTCCGCCTCGCCCCTGGCCACAATCGCATTCGCCTGCGCCGCCTCGGTAATCATGCCCACCGCGGCCGTCGCAATGCCCGCCTCTTTGCGAATCCGCGCCGCAAACGGCGTTTGGAACCCCGGCCCGACCGGAATCTTTGCAAACGGCACCAGTCCGCCCGACGACACATCCACCAGGTCCACTCCGCGCACGCGCAACTCCCGCGCCAGCGCCACCGACTCATCCGCGTTCCATCCACCCGCAGCCCAGTCCGTCGCAGAGATGCGCACAAACAGCGGCAGATGCGCCGGCCATGCAGCCCGCACTGCCTCTACCACTTCGAGCGGCAACCGCATCCGGTTCTCCAGGCTCCCGCCGTATGCATCCGTTCTTTGATTCGAGAGCGGCGAAAGAAACTCGTGCAGCAGGTAGCCGTGCGCCGCGTGAATCTCTACAAAATCGAAGCCCGCCGCCAACGCGCGCCGCGCCCCATCGGCAAAGGCCTTTACGATTCCCACCATCCCCGCCGCGTCCAGAGCCTGGGGCACAGCGTAGCCCTCGCTGAAGGCCACCGCGCTCGGCGCCACCGGCGTCCATCCACCCTCTTCGGGCCGCAGCAGCCGCTCGCCGTCAAACGGCGGAGCCATGCCGCCCTTGCGCCCCGCATGCGCCAGTTGAATGCCAATGCGCGCGCCCTGTCCATGCACAAAGCGCGCAATCCGCGCCAGCCCTTCAATGTGCGCATCCTTCCAGATGCCCACGTCGGCTGAGGAGATGCGACCCTCCGGCGTCACCGCCGAGGCCTCCACGATCACCAGCCCCGCGCCGCCCTGCGCGCGGCTGCCCAGGTGTACGAGGTGCCAGTCATTCGTGAACCCGTCTTCGCTGGAGTACTGGCACATCGGAGAAACGCCGATGCGATTGGCAAAGGAAACCGAACGAAGCTGCAACGGAGAAAACAGAGAATGGCTCATGAGATGTATGGGGTCCTGAATAAAATTCAACGACGTTACTTCGTTGGATGAGCGACCGCGCCATCGGATGCAGTCTGTACTCCGCGTCCTCTTCTCCCCGCGCCGCCTGACCTTGCCCCACTCATCCATTCCACTCAGCTAAATCGTTTCACGCAAGCGGAACCTCACACGAAGACCGCCTCGAAGCGGTAGACTGTTGGGGTTTGCCGTCCGGCTCACCACTCTGACGTGAAAGGGATATGTTTCCCATGAAAGTGCTCGCCTCCTGCCTTGGTTCTCTCGCGGTTGCTGCCGTGCTCACCGCCGCGCCCTGCGCCCGCGCCCAGTGGAACCCGCCCAATCCCGTCGTCAGTTTTGAGAAGCAGCCGGACAGCCTCGAAGTCAGCCAGAAGGCCGGACTGCTGCGCCTGCAGGTCTGCGCCCCCGATGTTCTTCACGTCACCTACTCCGCCGCAGGCATGAGCGCGCCGCCGCGGCCCTCCGATCACGTCGTCGTCAAAAAGTCCTGGCCCGCTGCGGACTTCAGCGTCGCGTCGGACGACAAGGCCATCACGCTTACCACCTCGCTGCTCAAAGTCGTCATTGAGCGCGAATCCGGCGCCATCCACTACTTCAGCGCCTCTGGCGAAACTCTCACCACCGACAGCTACCGCTCCCTGCGCCCCGTTGAAGTCAACGGCGAAAACACCTTCCACGCTGAGACCTTCTTCGCCATCTACGGCTCGCATGAGGGCCTCTACGGCCTCGGGCAGCACCAGGCCGGCGTCTGGAACTACCGCGGCGAGACCGTCGATCTCTCGCAGGAAAACACCAACATCGCCGTCCCCCTGCTCGTCTCCTCCAACGGCTATGGCATCTTCTGGAACAATCCCTCGCCCAGCCGCGCCAACAACCGCTTCATCCATTCGCTCTATCTCAGCGCGCAGGTCGCCGACCGCATCGACTACTACTTCCTCTACGGCCCCGGCGCAGACCAGATTATCGGCCAATACCGCGACCTCACCGGCCAGGTCCCCATGTTTGGCCGCTGGGCCTACGGCTTCTGGCAGTGCAAAAACAAGTACCAGTCGCAGCAGGAGCTCGAATCCGTCGCCGCCAAATACCGCCAGCTCCACATCCCCGTCGACAACATCGTGCAGGACTGGTTCTGGTGGATCACCATGGGCGAGATGAAGTGGAACCCAAACTACCCCGATCCCCAGTCCCTCATCGACACGCTCCACAAAGAGCACTTCCACCTCATGGTCTCCGTCTGGCCGTTCTTCCGCCCCGGCACCGACGTCTACGACCAGTTCGACCGCAACGGCTGGTTCGTCGCCAGGACGCTCACCGGCGGCTTCCACCCGGTTGGCCAGGCGCTCTATGACGCCACCAACCCCGAGGCTCGCCGCCAGTACTGGGCCAACATCAACGCCGCGCTCTTCCAGAAAGGCGTCGATGCCTGGTGGCTCGATACCGACGAGCCCGAGACCGAGGGCCGAGAAGACAACATCCTCGTCGATCACAAGCTCGCCATCGGCTCCGGCGCGCGCTACGCCAACACCTACCCGCTCTTTCACGCCGGCGGCGTCTCGGAGGGCCAGCAATCCGCCTCGCAGCAGAAGCGCGTCTTCATCCTCTCGCGCTCGGCCTACGCTGGCTCGCAGCGCTATGGCGTTACCGCCTGGTCCGGCGATGTCCTCTCTGACTGGGTCACCTTCCACCGCCAGATCTCTGCGGGCCTCAACTACGCCATCAGCGGCATGCCCTACTGGACCACCGACATCGGCGGCTTCATCTCCGGCGGCAATCTAAACGACCCGCAGTTCCGCGAGCTCTTCGTCCGCTGGTTCCAATTCGGCGCCTTCTCGCCCATCTTCCGCGTACACGGCACGCGCAATCCGGACGAGAACGAGCTCTGGTCCTACGGCGCAGAGAACCAGAAGATCCTCGTCGATTACGACACATTGCGCTATCGTCTTCTGCCGTACATCTACTCCGAGGCATGGCAGGTCACCAGCAACCACTCCACGCTCATGCGCCCGCTCGTCATGGACTGGCGCACCGACGTCGTCGCGCAGAACACCGGCGATGAATACCTCTTCGGCCCTGCCATTCTCGTCAGCCCCGTCTATACGCAGGGCGCCACCAGCCGCACCGTCTATTTGCCCGCCGCCACCTGGTATGACTTCTGGACCGGCGACAAAATCGCGGGCAGCCAGCGCATCACGGCTGACGCCCCGCTTTCCAAGCTCCCGCTCTACGTCCGCGCCGGCTCCATCGTCCCCATGGGCCCGGCCATGGAGTGGTCCACCGAGAAGCCCGCCGACCCCATCGAGTTGCGCATCTACCCCGGCGCTGACGGCGACTTCACCCTCTACGAGGACGAGAACGACAACTACGACTACACCAAAGGAGAGCACGCCACCATCGCGCTCCACTGGGATGACGCAGCGCACTCGCTCACCATCGGCGCGCGGCAGGGCAGCTACCCCGGCATGGCGCCGCAGCACATTTTCCGCGTCGTGGTTGTCGGCAAAGACCACGGCACGGGCATCGGTGAAACCGCCTCTGCCAACACCACAGCCACCTACACCGGTCAGGCCATCACTGTGATGCCGTAGCCAATACGCCTTATTGATTCGGACCATGAAGGCAAAATCTGGGTGCCCCATCCTTTCCGCGTTTATTGCGGAAAGGGTGGGAAATCACGGTTTCACCCCTTCGGGCCGGATCAGGAATTGCCGCTATGGGGCGCTTGCGTTCCGCAGCGGCACAGCTCACTCGCTACAATCACTCCATGAGCAAAACCGTCGTCGCCACCGCTTCCGCTCCCGCCGCAATTGGCCCCTACTCGCAGGCCATCCGCACCGGCAACCTTGTCTTCACCGCCGGGCAGATCGCGCTTGATCCCGCCACTGCACAGGTCGTCTCCGGCGGAATTACCGAGCAGACCACGCGCGTTCTTGAAAACCTCAAGGCCATCCTCGAAGCCGCTGGCTCCAGTCTCGCCAAGACCGTCAAGGCCACTGTCTTTCTCAAGGACTTCAACGACTTTGCCGCCATGAACGCCATCTACGGAGCGTATCTCGCGCCCGCCGGCGTCCCCGCTCCTGCCCGCTCCACCGTCGAGGTCGCCCGCCTGCCCAAAGATGTCCTCGTCGAAATCGAACTCATCGCTGAAATCTGAGCAGCCTTCCCCACAGAGGTTTTCCTATGAGTGAAGCCAAAGAAAAAATCACCCGCACCGAGGCCGAGTGGCGTGCCCAGCTCACGCCGGAGCAGTATCATATCCTCCGCGAGAAGGGCACAGAGCGTCCCTTCACCGGCCCGCTCACGCACAACCACGAAACCGGCAACTACCACTGCGCCGGATGCGGCACGCTGCTCTTTCTCTCCGGCGCCAAGTTTGACTCGCACTGCGGCTGGCCCAGCTTCATGCTCCCTGCCGACTCCACTACCGTCGAAGAGCACGAAGACCTCACTTTCGGCATGCGCCGCATTGAGGTTACCTGCGCCCGCTGTGGCGGCCATCTCGGCCACGTCTTCCCAGACGGTCCCCGCCCCACCGGCCTCCGCTACTGCATCAACTCCGCCTCGCTCACCTTCGAACGCGCAAAATAAAACGGCGGCGAGTCCTCCTCGCCGCCGCGCTGCCTGCTCTCGCTCTAAATCAGTTCGCAACCCGCAAACCAGTAGCCAATCTCAAACGCCGCCGTCTCTTCGCCGTCCGATCCGTGAATCGCATTCTCCTGGATCGAGCCCGCGAACTTTTTGCGAATGGTGCCCTCTTCCGCCTGCGCCGGATTCGTTGCGCCCATCAGCCTGCGCAGGTCCGCAATCGCATTGTCCTTCTCCAGCACCATCAGAAACAGCGGCCCCGATGACATGAACGCGCACAGATCGTTGAAGAACGGCCGCTCCTTGTGCACATAGTAGAAGCCCTTGGCCTGCTCCACTGAGATGGCAGCCTTCTTGATTGACACAATCTTGAATCCCGCCTTCTCAATCTCGGCAAGAATCGCTCCGGTGTAGCCCTTGCGGACCGCATCCGGCTTCACAATGCTGAACGTGCGTTGCGCCACTGCTTGTCTGCTCCTCACAATGAACTCGTTGTTCGTCTCATTGTAACGGTCCCGCTCGCCAGCGACCTGCGTCTCCCCTCTCTGCTACAGTGTCCGCATGTCCCGCACCGCCTTTGTATCCGCCCTCTTTTCTGCTTTCATCCTTGCCGCGCTCGCGCAGCCCTCCATTGCACAACAGGCCGCCCCGCCAACGCCGGCCGCAAAGCCGGAGCTCAAGGTCTTCGATCCCTCGCTCATTGACACCTCCGTTGACCCATGCGAAAACTTCTACCGCTTCAGTTGCAACCGCTGGTTCCAGCGCAATCCCCTGCCGCCCGATCACGCGGAGTATGGTCGCTTCACCGAGCTCTTCGAGCTCAACCGCCTCCATCTGCGCCAGATTCTCGAGCAGGCCGCTGCGCCATCGTCCACGCGCACGCCCAACGAGCAGAAGATTGGCGATGAGTACACAAGCTGCATGGATGCCGCAGAGATTGATAAGCAGGGCCTCGCGCCCATCCAGCCAGAGCTTGATCGCATTGCCGCATTGCAATCTGCTGACCAGCTACCGGCACTGCTCGGCCACCTTCACACCCTCGGCGTCGACGCCTTCTTCGGCCTCGGAGCAGCGCAGGACTTCGCCAACTCCAGCTCCATGATCTCCTTCTACGGCGCCGGCGGTCTCGGTCTGCCCGAGCGCGACTACTACACTCGCACCGACGCCAAGTCCGTTGAGCAGCGCAGCCAGTACGTCGATCACGTCCACAACATCTTCGTCCTCGCGGGCGAGCTGGACGCCCAGGCGCAAAAAGACGCCGCCACAGTACTCGACATCGAGACGCGTCTCGCCAAGGCCTCGCTCACCATCACTGAACTGCGCGACCCCAAGAACATCGACCACCCCACCACCCTCGCCGCCTTCGGCCAGGACCTGACGCACTTTTCGCTGCCCCCGTACATCGCCGCCGCGCGCGCACCTGCCAGCGGCAAGATGAACGACATGGAGCCGAAGTTCTTTGCGGAGTTCAACGCCGTTGTCACCGGCACGCCCATCGATCAGATTCGCACCTATCTGCGCTGGCACCTGCTCCACGCCTACGCGGGAACCGCCATGCCGCAGAGCTTCGACCACGAAACCTGGCACTTCTATGCGCACATCCTCAACGGCGCCGAGGTTGAGCAGGACCGATGGAAGCGCTGCACCAGCCGCGTCGACCGCGAAATGGGCGAAGCCCTCGGTCAGGTCTACGTCGCGAAATACTTCCCGCCTGATGCGAAGAACCAGGCCCTCGACATGACTCTCGCCATCGAACAGGCCATGGAAAAGGATATCGACTCGCTCGACTGGATGAGCCCCTCCACCAAAATCCAGGCCAAGGCCAAGCTCCACGCCGTGATGAACAAAATCGGCTACCCGGACAAGTGGCGCGACTACTCCAGTCTCACCATCGCGCGTGGCGACGATCTTGGCAATGCCGAGCGCGCGAACAATTTTGAGTTCGCCCGCGAGATGGCCAAAATCGGCAAACCCGTCGACAAGAACGAGTGGGAGATGTCGCCGCCCACCGTCAACGCCTACTACGACCTGCAGATGAACAACGTCAACTTCCCCGCGGGCTACTTCCAGCCGCCGTTCTTCAGTTCCAAAGAAGACGACGCAGCCAACTACGGCGACATGGGCTCCACCATCGGCCACGAGCTCACCCACGGTTTTGACGACGAGGGCCGCCAGTACGACAAGGACGGCAACCTCAAAGACTGGTGGACCAAAGACGACGAGGAGAAGTTCACCCAGAAGGCCGAGTGCGTCGTCAAGCAGTATGACGCGCTCGAACCGGTGCCCGGCGTCCACCTCAATGGCAAGCTCACCCTCGGCGAGAATCTCGCGGACATCGGTGGCACCTGGCTCGCGTGGATGGCCTGGCAGGAGCAGGCTGCGATGCATCACGTGGACATGGCCGCGAAGATGGACGGCTA
>JBBIVH010000114.1:0-8959 GCA_037439805.1 Acidobacteriaceae bacterium | reverse complement strand
AGGCTCTGAATGAGCTGGAAATAGGAGTACTGGTAGCCGCCGTCCACACGCCAGGCAAATCGTTTCGAGATCGGCGTATCCACGCCCCCACCCATGAAGGCCGCAAAGGATGCCGTCTGGCCCGGCGTCTGGTTGGCGGCCCAGTAACGGTTCGCGACCCCGGTGCCGCCGAGACCTTCCACGAAGAGGCTCTCATGCCCCAGCCTGTGGCTGTACTCCCCGCCACCCATGATGAAAAACAGATGTTGCGGCGCATTCAGGTTTGTTCCCCTGTAGCCCGTCGTATCCACCTTGAAGCGCAGCCCGTGCCAGGAAGCGAACGCAAACGACGCATCCCAGCCATTCAGCGGCTGGTGCGAGCCCGCTACGCCATTCAAGGAGTTGGACAGAAGGCTGTAGCCGGCAAAGGCCTGATATCGCGCCGGGGCCGCGGCTTCCCCGCGAGCGGCGATAGAAAGGCACGCAATCGCGAGTAGAATCCTGCACAATTTGCTGAACATTCTGACCTCGACGCTCCTACTCCGCCGCGCCTTCCCATCCTATCGCGCCCGGCCTTTCTGACGGCATGCGCCACCGCTCCCCAACAATACCGCTCAGCCGGCCCGCCGCCGTGGTATGCTGGCCGCACTCGACAGAACAGTGCCTATCCTCAATCCACCTCATCGCACGTAAAGGAGAACGTCATGGGCATCCTTGAAGAAGCAGCCGGCGCATTCGCGGCCGTTGAAGGCGTAAAAAAGCTCGACCCCAACGCAGGCATCCTCACCGAGGGCGTGGCCGCTATCGCGGGGTTCGAAGGAACAAAAGAAATCACCGAGCTGATCGACAAGAAGGAAGAAGAGAAGTCAGACTCGAACGGATAAGCTCCCGCTGAGCCTTTCGGTTCCGCAGGCGAAAACATAAGCGGCTCGCGTCGGTAATTCCAGAGGGAGCCGCTTTTTTGTTGCGCTTTTTTATTTGCTTGAATGGACGCGTGCTTCCCGGTCTTACGGGCCCTCTTGAAGCAGCGCAGCAAAGAACCTGCTGCTTTAGTTCCTCTCGCGCATCTTCGAGAGCAGCCGCAGAATCTCCAGATAGAGCCACACCAGCGTGACCATGATGCCGAAGGCGCCGTACCACTCCATGTAGCGCGGCGCGCCATAAGCCACGCCCTGCTCGATGAAGTCGAAGTCCAGCACCAGGTTCAGCGCGGCGATCGCCACAATTACCAGGCTGATGCCAATGCCAAGCGTGCCCGAGCCGTTCACTGCGTTGAAGTGCACGCCGAAGAAGCCCAGCACCATCTGCACCAAGTAGAAGACCATGATGCCACCCGTCGCCGCCACCACTCCGAGCCGGAACTTCTGCGTGACGCGGATGATGCGCGAGCTATACGCCAGCAGCAGCACAAACAACGTCCCAAAGGTCAGCCCCACAGCCTGGATGGCGATGCCCGGATACCGCACATCGAAGACCGCCGATGCGCCGCCCAGAAACAGTCCCTCCAGCAGCGCGTAGACGGGCGCGCTCACCGGCGACCACTCTTTCTTGAAGATCGTCACCATCGCCGCGATGAAGCCCCCAAGCCCCCCAAGCAGCATCATCGGAGCAGCCAGGGCTGCGTCATGCGACGCCAGATACACGTGCCAGGTCCACGCCGCCGTCGCCAGCGCGCACACCAGCAGGATGCCGGTCTTGTGCACCGTCCCGTTCAGAGTCATGCGGTCGGCTGCGTCCATCGTGCCGCCATATCCGCTCCCCGCCAATCGGCGAAACGTTTCGTCTCCCAGCGCGGGATTGGATGTCTTCATCAGGGCCATACAATTTCCTCCGTACATCGAGACGAATCTTCTGCCCGCATAGCCTGCCGAATGCAGGCCGGAGCAGAAAACTCTTCTCCTTGTATTTTAAGACGCTCCATCGAGGTCAAAAGGTGCGCATCCGGCGCCTGCCTCGCGCGGTCTCCCCTCACAGCGGATACTTCTGCGACTCCACGCAGCGGCGCGCCACGGTCCGGCTCAAGGCGACGGAGTCCGCCGGAGCCATGCGGGCCAACCGTCTTAGAATCAACAGTTGTGTGCGCAGCATGTCCCCCTCGCCGCAGGCCGCCAGCACCCGCTTGGCCGCCTGGTCACACTGCGCCATCGCCTCCTCGGCCAGTAGCCCCGTCATCTCCGCCGCCACTCGCGCCTGTCCGCGGCCACCAGCCGCCAGCTTGCGCGCGCGCAGCAGCGCAGACTCCAGCGCGTACACCTGCGCGATCATGTCCGCCAGGTCCGCCATCACCTCCTGCTGCTCTTCCAGGCCCGTCATAAACCGCTGGCTTGCCACGCCCGCCGCAAAGAGCGCCATCTTCCGCGTCGCCGCCAGCACGGCCGCCTCATGCGAGAGCGCTTCATCCGCCTCGCCCGTGCTGTCCAGCGATGGCGGCTGCATCACCTCGTCCATCACCTTCTTGATGGCGCCCAGCAGCGGCAGCTTGCCACTCATCGCGCGCTTCATCAGCCATCCGGTCACAATCAGCCGGTTAATCTCGTTGGTCCCTTCGAAGATGCGGTTGATCCGCGCATCGCGATAGAAGCGTTCCGCCGGATAGTGCTCCACATAGCCGTAGCCGCCCATTACGGCCACCAGTTCGTCGGCCACAAAGCTCAGCATCTCCGACCCGTAGATCTTCAGGATCGAGCACTCCACGGCGTACTCTTCAATGCGCCGCTGAATCTCCCGTGGCTCATGCGCCTTCTCCGGGCTCAGCTCACCCATCGCCGCATCCATCATGCCCGCCGTGCGATACGCCATGCTCTCCGCTGCGAACAGCCGCGCCGCGCTGGTGGCAATCTTCCGCTGGATCAGCCCAAACTCCGCAATCGGTTTGCCGAAGGCCGTGCGATCCTTCGCATAACGCACCATTTCGGCGATTCCGTGACGCGCCCCGCCGACGCATGCCACGCCCAGCTTGAACCGGCCCACGTTCAGCACGTTGAAGGCGATGTGGTGCCCCTTGCCTGGTTCGCCCAGCAGGTTTGCCGCAGGCACCTTGCAATCCGTCAGCACCAGCGGGCACGTGGATGAGCCGCGGATTCCCAGCTTGTGCTCCTCTGCGCCAACTGTCAGCCCCGGAGTGTCACGCTCAATCAGGAACGCCGAAAATTTCTCGCCGTCAATCTTTGCAAACACGGTGTAGAGCCCGGCGATCGCCGCATTCGTGATCCACATCTTCTCGCCGATCAGCGTGTAGGTTGAGCCATCGGCTGAGAGCGTGGCCCGCGCCCGGATATTCATCGCGTCCGAGCCGGAGCTCGCCTCGGAGAGCCCATACGCGCCAATCCACTCCGCGGTCGCCAGTTTCGGCAGATAGCGCCGCTTCTGGTCCTCTGTCCCGTACCACACCAGCGGCAGCGTCGCGATGCCGATGTGCGCGCCAAAGGCGGTCGAGAAGCTCGCCAGCGCGGAGATGTGGTCGGTGATGAGCGTGGAACTCACCTTGTCCAGACCCATCCCGCCGTACTCCTCGGGAATATCAACCGAGGTCAGCCCAAGCTCGGCTGCTTTGCGCAGCAGGCCCGGCAAAACGCCGGACTTCTTGGCCTCAATCTCATCGGCCGCCGGCAGGACTTCTTCGCGCACAAACTGCGCTGCCGTGGCTGCAATCTGGCGTTGTTCTTCGTTGAGATCTTCCGGCGTAAAGACCTCCGCCGGCATCCGGTCTTCCAGCAAAAAACTGCCGCCCACGGCGGCCAGAATGGCAGATAAAGTGGTCGAAGACATAGGCCTCCTGACTCAGCCCACATTACGCTACCCCGCTCAGGCCTGCAACCGCGCGCGCTGCAATAGAAAGCCTGCCATCGCTTACAATTGCTTTGATCTCAGTCGTGGAGGCCCGCCCTGTTCGCCTCGCTTGCCGCCAGCTTCAAAGGCACAACTATTCTGATCGGCGCACTGTCGCGCCACGCCGCCGCATCGCTCGTCTTTGCCCCGCAGAACGGCCTGCGCCACTACCTCAAGATGCAGTATGCCGATCAGACCTTCCGCGGCCTCTACCACTGGAACTGGTTCGATCTCACGCTGCTCATCCCGTATTTCGCGGTGATGATCGTCCTCTCCATCTACGGCATTCACCGCTACACGCTCTGCTATCTTTACTTCAAATACCGCAAGAACTACGATCCCAATCCCCCGCGCCACTTCGATGAACTGCCCAACGTCACCGTGCAGTTGCCCATCTTCAATGAGCAGTTCGTCATCGATCGCCTCGTCGAGGCCGTCTGCGCCATGGAGTACCCGCGCGAAAAGCTCGAGATCCAGGTCCTCGACGACTCCACCGATGAAACGCAGGAGGTCGCCGCTGGCATCGTCGCGCGCTACGCCGCCATGGACCACCCGATCGTCTATATCCACCGCACCAACCGCCACGGCTTCAAGGCCGGCGCGCTCGATGCGGGTCTCAAAGTCGCCAAAGGTGAGTTCGTCGCCATCTTCGACGCCGACTTCGTCCCGCCGCCCGACTGGCTCATGCGCGTCATCCACCACTTCGCCCAGCCCGAGATTGGCATGGTGCAGACCCGCTGGACGCACCTCAACCGCGACTACAGCCTGCTCACCCGCATTGAAGCCATCCTGCTCGACGGCCACTTTGTGCTCGAGCACGGCGCCCGCGCCCGCAGCGGCGACTTCTTCAACTTCAACGGCACCGCCGGCATGTGGCGGCGTCAGGCCATCACCGACGGCGGCGGCTGGCAGCACGACACGCTCACCGAAGACACCGACCTCAGCTATCGCTCGCAGATGGCTGGCTGGAAGTTCAAATACCTGCCCGACATCGAATGCCCTTCCGAGCTGCCCATTGAGATGACCGCCTTCAAAACCCAGCAGGCGCGCTGGGCCAAGGGCCTCATCCAGACCAGCATCAAAGTGTTGCCCATGATCTTCCGGTCGAACGTGCCGCGCCGCATCAAGATCGAGTCTGTCTACCACCTCACGGCCAACCTCAGCTATCCACTCATGGTCCTCATGACGGCCCTGCTGATTCCGGCAATGGTCGTGCGCTTCTATCAGGGCTGGTTTCAGATGCTTCTCATCGACTTTCCGCTCTTCACCGCATCCAGCTTCTCCATCGCGGTGTTTTACGTCGTGAGCCAGCGTGAGCTTTATCCAAAGACCTGGATGAAGACTTTCCTCTATCTGCCGTTTCTCATGGCGCTCGGCATCGGCCTCACCGTCACCAACACCAAGGCCGTGATGGAAGCCCTCTTCGGCATTAAGAGCGCCTTCGTCCGCACGCCCAAATACCGAGTGGCGCAGAAGGGCGAAAAATCGCAGGCCGCCAAGTACCGCAAGCGCCTTGTCCTTGCTCCCTGGATTGAGCTGCTCATCGGCGGCTATTTCTTTGCCGCCATCCTCTACACCTTCACGAACAACAACTTCTTCACCGCGCCGTTTCTTATTCTCTTTGTCATCGGCTACTGGTACACGGGCCTGATGAGCCTGCTGCAGGGCCGCTTCGAGCGCTGGCGCTCCGGCGCAAACACCGATGAGGAGTCCAGTCCCAAGCCCTTCCCCGTGGGCGTGTAAGGATGCCGGATGGGAAGCCCTTCACCGAAGATTCACGTACGATGGGACCCGCGTAAAGCTGCAGCCAATCTACGCAAGCACCGGGTTTCCTTTGAGGAGGCCGATACGGTCTTTGACGACCCGATGGCATCCACAAAGCTTGACCCGGATCACTCCATCGATGAGCACAGATTCTTGACGATTGGTCTATCATCCAGACAGCGGCTCGTGCTAGTTGCGCACACAGAAGACCCCACGGTCATTCGCATCATCAGCGCAAGGATTCCAACACCGAGGGAACGAGATGACTACGAAAGCGGCTGATTCAGGGCGATATAAAGACACCATGCGCGCCGAATATGACATGCGTGGCGGCGTGCGCGGCAAATACGCCGGACGCATCCGGCGGGACACCGTCATGGTCACCCTTGCCCCCGATGTTGCCGTCGCCTTCCCTGACGCCGAATCCGTCAACGAGGCTCTCCGCGTCCTCATCAAGGCCGCCCGCAAAACCAGCAAAAAGGTGGCCCCAGCAGCATGAGCGATTCATTGCCAAGCCCTGCGGGCTGAATCGTTCGCAGTGAGCTGCCCCGTCGTCCAGGGCCATCGGCACGCCTGAAGCCGCTCCCAGGAGGACCATCGTGCAAGCCGCTTCCTCGCAACCCTTATCAATCGTCCTGCCCGGCTTTCTGGCTTTCTTTGTCGCCCTGTGGTGCTTTGCGATGTACCTCGTCAGTCTCCTCAGCGGCTGGCAGGCTCTCACGAGGCGCTTTCGCGCGCAGTCTGAACCCACTGGCCCCATGCAAACCGCCGGCCCGTTTCTTTTCACGGTCTACCTGCGCAACTGGACGCACTACAACAGCGTCATTCGCGTCACGGCCGCACAGGACGCACTCTACCTCTCGGTGCTCGTCCTTTTCCGTTTCGCCCATCCTCCCTTGCGCATCCCGTGGGAAGAGATCACTGTCAGCAGCACACGATGGTTCTGGCGGGACTACGTCGTCCTCACGCTGGGCCGTGAGGAGCAGGTTCCGATGCGCATCTCCATGCGGATGGCGCGGAATCTCGGCCTGCTCAGCCGCCTTACAGGCGCCGGCAGCGTTCCGCCGCAGGCACGATCCGACGTCTACCGCAGCTCCTCCACAGGGTCTGGTACCAAACCGCTCGGCTAAGCCCTTTCAGCCCCCGGCATCGCCCTCCTCGCCCGCTCGGCTACAATACCCATAAGCGCCTGCCGCGCCGGAGACTCGAATCTCCGCGCTGCCAGGCGCATCCAGCTATTATGCTCTCGAATCCCTTGCCGGAAGCCCTGACCTTTGACGACGTGCTGCTGGTGCCTGCTTACAGCGACGTCGTGCCCGCCACGGTGAGCACGCAAACCCAGCTCACCCGCGACATCACGCTCAACACGCCGCTCATCTCCTCTGCGATGGACACCGTCACCGAGTCGCGCATGGCCATCGCCATGGCCCAGCTCGGAGGCATCGGCATCGTCCACCGCAATCTCACCATCGCGGATCAGGCCGGCGAGATCGACAAGGTCAAGCGCTCCGAGAGCGGCATGATTGTGGACCCGGTCACCATCGGACCCGACCAGATGATCGCCGATGCCCTCGATGTCATGCGCCGCTACAAGATCTCCGGCGTGCCCGTCACGCGCGGCAAAAGGCTCGTCGGCATCCTCACCAACCGCGACCTCCGCTTTGAAACACGCACTGACATTCCCGTCGGCGACGTGATGACCAAGGACGACCTCATCACTGTGCCCGTTGGCACCACGCTCGAAGAGGCCGAGCTCATCCTTCACAAACACCGCGTCGAAAAACTCCTCGTCGTCAATGACCAGTACGAGCTCAAGGGCCTCATCACCGTCAAGGACATCCAGAAGAAGCTCAAGTACCCCAACGCCAGCAAGGACTCTCAAGGCCGTCTCCGCGTTGGTGGAGCGATTGGAGCCACAGGCGATTACCTGGAGCGCGCCGCCGAGCTCGTCAAGGCTCGAGCGGACGTCCTCGTCATCGACTCCGCGCATGGCCACTCCTCACGCATCCTTGAAGCTGTCAGCGAAGTGAAAAAGGCATTCCCGCACGTGGCGCTGCTCGCCGGCAACGTGGCGACCTATGAAGGTGCAAAGGCGCTCATCGACGCGGGCACAGACGCCGTAAAGGTCGGCGTCGGCCCCGGTTCCATCTGCACTACCCGCATGGTCACCGGCGCGGGCATGCCCCAGATTACCGCCATCGCTGAAGCGGCGCGCGCCGCCCGTGAGCACGATATTCCCGTCATTGCCGATGGCGGTATCAAGTACTCCGGCGAAGTCACCAAGGCCATCGCCGCAGGGGCCAGCAGCGTGATGATTGGCTCGCTCTTCGCCGGCGTGGACGAAAGCCCCGGCGAGACCATCCTCTATCAGGGCCGCAGCTTCAAGAGCTACCGCGGCATGGGCTCGCTCAGCGCCATGAGCCAGGGCTCCGGCGAGCGCTACTTCCAGTCCAAGGACGACCTCGAAAGCGTCTCCACCGGCGCAGAAGGCGTCGTGCAGCGCGAGCGCGCCAATCAGAATCGCCTCGCGAAGTTCGTGCCCGAAGGCATTGAAGGCCGCGTGCCCTATCGCGGGCCGCTCGAGTCCATGGTCTACCAACTCGTCGGCGGTCTCCGCTCCGGCATGGGCTACCTTGGCTGCGGCTCCATTCGGGAATTACAGGAGAAGGCCCAGTTTGTGCGCATCTCCAGCGCAGGGCTGCGCGAGAGCCACGTCCACGACGTCATCATCACCCGCGAAGCGCCTAATTACCGCGTCGAATAGCCGCGCACGACGGGTGCGTCCATGTGCACTCGATCAGAAGAACTGGACGACCGGCGAGTACGAATGCCCGGGCAGCGACACACGAAAGGCTGATTCCTTTGCACGAAGCGACCGCCCACCCAACTCATCGCCCAGGCCGACTCAGCGCATGGCTACCCGTCCTGATCGGCACCATCATGATCGCCATCACTTCGTCGAACGCGTTCAGTGCCGATTACACCAGCGGACCATTCCGCTGGCTCTTTGAGACGCTCTTCGGCCATGTGCCCGATGCCCGCTGGCACATCGTTCATTTCTTTATTCGGAAAGGCATGCACTTCTTCGGCTACGGCGTCTACGGCATGCTGTGGCTCCGCGCCTGGTGGCACACGCTGCCCAACTCCAGCTTCGCGCAGGATGCCATGCTGGCGATTCTCGGTTGTGGAATCGTAGCCAGCTCCGACGAGTTCCATCAGAAATTCCTATCGCGCCGCACCGGCTCTCCGCGCGACGTCCTGCTCGACTGCGCAGGCGCACTCACGCTGCTGCTGATCTCTTATCTCATCCTGCGTCTGTTCCGCCCGGAAAAGCTGACTCACGTCGCATGATGCAGGCTGCAGTCGGCCTGCGCCTACACAAGCCGGC
>JBBIVH010000113.1:0-8964 GCA_037439805.1 Acidobacteriaceae bacterium | reverse complement strand
GCCCCGATCATCTGCGCTTCCGTGTGCCTGCTCCTCGACATTCCTTCTTCCCCTTTCCTTCGCTGAAATCATACTCAGCTTTGTTCGGAAAGCGGGGATCAGGTCAATTCAGTCCCACCAGTTTCGTCACACGGTCGGAACGCGAATGATCAACCTCGGCGTGCCGCATCACTTCATTCAGCGCTACCTCGGCCATCTCGGACCAGAGATGACAAGCCGATACGCACATATTCATGATTCCACGATGAGAGGCAAGCTTGCCGAATATCTGCAAGGAACGCTGGTTGATATCCGCGGCAAAGTGGTGCCGCAAGATGGGCCGGCTGACACAACGGACCTGCGCTGGTTCACACGGAACGTGCTAGCGCAGGCGCTGACCAACGGCTACTGCGTCATACCGGTTGTCGCCGGTCCCTGCCCTCATCCGAATGCCTGCTTGAACTGCGCCCACTTCCGCACCGATGCCAGCTTTCTTGATGTGCATAAGGCGGAGTTGCGAGAAACAGCGCGAGTCATCGCCAAAGCCACCGAGAATGGATGGACACGGCAAGTCGAAATGAACGAACGGAAGCGAAACAATCTGGTCAACATAATCACGTCTCTGGAGCGAACACATGCTTAGAAACACTGAGGGGCTGAAGCAAAACGCGCGGCTACGCAGCGAAAGTGCAATGTTGCGGACTTTGGCGGCTCTGCAGCGAATGGACGCTTCGGATCGTGAGATAAATTTCCGAACCGTCGCCGCCGAAGCCGCGGTCTCGACGGCATGGTTGTACAACCAGGACGAGTTGCGCGTTCGCATCATGCGATCGCGCAGGACCAGGACGGACGTTGCTCCTGCGGCGTCGGCGTCACGGGATCGAGAGCGCGCGTCCAGGGAGAACATAGTGGCGACGCTGCGGCTCCGGATTAAGACTCTTGAGGAGAAGAATCGCGAACTCACCGGTCTTCTGGAGCTTGCGTATGGAAAGCTTGCCTTCGCACACGAGACGAACGCCCCCGTCGGGAGCGCGCTTTGAACGATTCACTTGAAGCATCCGCAGAACCCCAGGTCACCAGTCGAGTCCGCAACCTAGTTGTTTCAGAGAATTGGGCCGGAGCGTCCGCGACATTTTGTTGACGGTCCTACCACGCCGAGCTGTTTTGGTGAGCACGGGCGTGAATGGGCATAGGATAATGTCTCCGAATTGGCGTGGCCCCGCACTATGCGCGGTTCCCGTACAGCAGCAGGCGAATCTTGCTAGGTTCCCGGCGCCGGTGAGGAAAGCTGTCGGGTAGACAAGCTGGTTCCGGGCCGGATCGCGTCGGTGGCATTTGCGACCACGATGTCGCCGGGCTGTAGTTCGCCGAACACTTCCGTCTTGCCGCTGACAGCGACGCCGGTTTTCACATCTACCCACTCCGCTTTGCCTTGTCGCACACGAATCACGAAAGTCCGCTGAAGGTCGGTCGTAACGGCAGTGGATGGAACCAACATCGTTGGATAGGACCGCTGAATCGGCCATTCGACGGTGGCAAAGCTTCCGGGCGTGATCTGCCCATCGCCGTTCCGCACGTCCAGTTCGACCGCCATAGTCCGGGTATTTTGCGTGACATCGTGGGCAATGCGGGCAATGGGAGCGTGAAATGTGCGTCCTGGATATGCAGGCACGCTGAACGCGGCCTGCTGGCCCTCGCGGATGCCAGCTGTATATGCCTCTGGAACGGGAACCACAAGCCGCAGACGGTCAAGATCTTCGACTTGGATAATAGGTTGCGCGCCGGGAGTTCCGGACGCAGGTCCCACCAACGCGCCCGGATGAAGATTTCGCAACGTGACCATTCCGTTAAACGGGGCGCGGATTTCGAGATACGACTCAAGCTGCTGTACGCTGCGCAGCGCATCTTGCGCAGCCTGAACGTTGTTTGTGGCGGCGGCTACCTGCGCGCGATCTGCGGCTGCGCTCTGTTCAGCAACCTGCAGGTCGTTGCCCGCGACCACTCCCGGAGTCTTTGCTGCCGCAGACAAATGCTGGTAAGTTCCCTCGTCAGAGGCAAGCTTTGCCTGAGCTGCCGATAGCTGCGACTGGGCGCTCTGAAGGGTCGCTTCCGCCTGGGCGCGCTGCGCCACGAGTTCCGGAGCGGTCAGGCGAACTATCACTTCGCCAGCCCGGACGTGCGACCCGCGATCCACGCGAATCGTTTCGATGAATCCCGTGACCTTCGGATAGATGTCCACGGTTTCATACGGAATGATTTGCGCCGGCAGAGAAAGCACCGTGTCGAGCTTCTGCGATTCGACCGCAACCACGTTCACTGCTTGCGCCGGTTGAGCGCCAGCCTGCGATGGCAGGGGTTCGGTGCAACTCGCCAGAAGTAGAGTTGATACCAGCACAAGAAAAGACAGCAGCTTCATCGCGCAACCTCCGGCGAACCAGAGAAACTAGGATCATCAGGATCAAGCGTTGGTGAGGCTAGAGGTGCGCTTCGCTGCACGATCGCGAAGACCATGGGCAACACTAGCAGCGTGGCCGCAGTGGCAACCAGCAGTCCCCCAATCACCGCGCGGCCCAGTGGCGCAGTCCCCTCGCTGCCGCGCTCTATGGCTAGCGCCATCGGAATCATGCCAGTGATCATGGCGAGGCTGGTCATAAGCACTGGTCGCAGGCGTTCGCCCGCGGCATTTCGAGCCGCGGTTTTGGCGTCTGCGCCAGCTTTCCGGTTCTGCTCGGCGAAGGTCACAAGCAGGATCGCGTTCGCGACGGCCACGCCAATCGCCATGATCGTGCCCATGAAACTCTCCAGGTTCAGGCTTGTTCCCGTGATAAGCAGCATGAGAATTGAACCGGCCAAAACTGCGGGCGTAGTGGAGAGGACAATCAGCGAAAGACGAACCGACTCGAAGTTTGCGGCCAGCAGCAGCAAGATCACAACAATGGCAATCACCAAGCCGACAGCGAGATTCCCGAATATCTGACTCATTGCGCTTATCTGGCCGCGAACCTGGACGGTTACTCCGCGCGGTGGTGTCCCGGCTCGCGCGATTGCCCGATTGATCTCGCGGCTTGCAGTTCCCAGATCATTCCTGCCAAGGTTGGCGGAAAGCCCAATCAGCCAAAGGCCGTTTTGCCGGTCGAGCTCTCCGGGCACCGTTCCCAAACGCACTGAAGCCACCTGGCTCAGAAGCGGATGTGCGCCGCTCGTGCTTGCGACTGGAATGGTTTCAATGTCCTTGGTGGAGGTCATCTGAGCCTGCGGCACTTGTACTTGCACCTGATAGCTCACTCCGGATCGTGGGTCTCTCCAGTAGTCGGGAGAAACGAAGCGGCTGGACCCGGTAGCGGAGACTACCGCTTGGCCGATTTGATCCGCGGATGTGCCAAGCTGTCCTGCCATGACCCGGTTGACGTTGACGTTCACTGTCGGATAATGAAGCGGCTCTTCGTACCCGAGATCCCGCAGCTCAGCGATTTTTGCGAGTTCCTGTTGCATTTTCCCGGCATAGCTCAACACATCGTTATATTGCGGACCAGTCGTTGCGATCTCAATCACAGAAGGAGTCCCGAAGTTGAGGATCTGGCTTACGAGGTCTCCAGGATCAAAAGAGAAGTGCGATCCTGGAACCTCCTGCGGCAGGGCCTTCCGCAGCTTCTCCTCCAGGTCGTGAACAGAAATGGATGCGCCCGTCTTGAGGGCGACATTGATGATTGCTTCGTGCGGTCCGCTGGTCCACAGAAAGACGGTATTGATTGGATAGGATGAGCCCTGGACGCCGACGTAGCCCAACGTTAGATCCACGTTGCCGGGACCGGCCTCGCGGTTGATGATATCGAGAACCCTTCGCGCCATCTCTTCGGTAACCGGCACGCGCGTTCCATCGGGTGCGTCAAAACGCAGCCGGAACTGATTGGAAGCAGCCGAAGGAAAAATCTCCCGGGCCAGCCGTGGCGCAATTAGCAAGAGCACCAGAGCGGCAATTAGGGCGTAGCTGCCAAGCAGGATCGCAGGGCGCTTCGTCACCCGGTCTAAGACACCCAGAAATCGCATGCGGAAACGGTCGAATCCCGTCTGCGTCGAATTCTCCTCGTGGCCGGTCTCGGACTTGAGCAGCCAATTCGAAAGCACCGGCACCAGTGAACTGGAGAGCAAATAAGAAGCTCCCATCGAAAACCCGACCGCCAGCGCTAGAGGCAGAAAGAGCGATTTCGCTGGGCCGGTCATAAAGAACGACGGCAAAAACACGGCCAGCACACACAGCATTGCTAGCAAGCGTGGGATTGCAACTTCTCGGCTCGCGTTGAGGACGGCGTGCGCCTTCGACTCGCCCTTTGCCAGGTGGACGTGAATATTTTCCATCAGCACGGTACCTTCATCCACAAGGATGCCGACCGCGAGTGCAAGCCCACCTAACGTCATAATGTTGATGGTTTGGCCAGTGGCCCAGAGTGCAACCACTGCACACAGCAGCGCGAAGGGGATGGTGATGACCACAATCATAGAGCTGCGCCAATCCCGCAAGAAGAACAGAATTGTGAGTCCGGTGAGCAGAGCTCCCAGCAGGCCTTCGTGCAACACTGAAGACAGCGCCTCGCGCACATATACCGACTGGTCTAACTCATAACTGATTTTGATGTCTTCCGGAATCAGCGATTGGAAACGCGGCAAACTGTTGCGCACTTCATTCACGACTGTGATGGTGGAGGCATCGGGTCTCTTGGTGACTGGAATGTAGATTGTCCGCTTCCCATTCAGCACCGCATACCCTGCGAGGATATCCGAGGAGTCGGAAACGCTGCCGACATCGCGCAAGTAGACGCCAGGACCCGATCCAGTGTGGAGCGGAATATCAAGCAAGCCTGTGATTTGCTGCACCGTAGAATCCGTGGTCACCAGCATCTGGTAGTCGCCGATGTTCGCGTTGCCGGCCGGCTCAATGCTGTTCCCGGAGATGAGTGCTTGCACGACATTTTCCGGCGAAAGTCCATACGCATGTAGCTTCGCCGGATCGACGTTGATCACGATCGTGCGCTGATTGCCCCCGAACGGCGGTGGAGAAGAAACGCCCGGCAAGGTCGCGAAGACAGGTCGCACACGGTTCAGTGCGAAATCCTGGATTTCTCCCAGAGTACGCGACGCGCTATTGAAAACCAGATATCCGACCGGCAGCGTGCCGGCATCGTAGCGGATCACAAACGGCGAGACTGTGCCGGGCGGCATAAAGGCACGTGCGCGGTTTACATATGAGATGGTCTGGGCCAACGCCTGGCTCATGTCCGTGCCAGGATGGAAGGTCAGGCGGAGCAGCGCCGTACCCTGAATCGTCTTGGCTTCGACGTTTTCAATGCCGTTGATATAGAGGAAGTGGTACTCGTAGTAGTAGGCAAGAAACCCTTCCATCTGCTGCGGGCTCATGCCGCCATACGGCTGCGCCACATAGATGACTGGCAGATCGAGCTCGGGAAAGATATCAATGCGGGTGCGCAACAAGGCCAGAATCGAAGTCAGAGCGAGCGCAACGACAATGACGATCACCGAAATCGGTCGCCTTAGCGCTGCACGAATGAGCCACATGAGTCTAGTTCTCCTGCTTCAGAATTCATGGCTTACGGTTGCGTAAGCTGCGCGAGAAATGGGGCGAGATCACCACGAGCGGCAGCGACACCAGCCAGGGCACGCCAGATGTTCAAACGCGCCACCGAGTCGTCGGCTTCAGCCTGGGTCAGAAGACTCTCCGCCACTGCGACCTCCACGACTGTCGCCAGCCCGGCTTGAAAACGGGCACGCTGTTGTTGCTCACTCGCACGTGCCGCAGCCAACTCCACGGGCGTATTCAGAGCAATTTGTCTTGCTCCCTCCAACTGCGCTTGCGCCTGCTGAACTTGGGCGGACAGATCGTCTAAAGTCTGCTGATACCGGGCCTGTTCCGCTCGGACGTTGGCTTCCTGAACTCTTTTCTGTGCTCTTAGAGAAAAGAAGTCGAATGCGGGAAATGTGACTTGCACGCCCGCTGCCCAGTTCAACGTACTTGGCGCAAGCCCATTCGTACCGCCTGGAAAGGGTCCACTCAGTGCGGTACCGGTGCCGCGGCCGGAGAGCGACGCTTGCGTGTTGAATTGGGGAACATAAGAGTGAGTGACTACCGACAGTTGAGCTTGACGCTGGTTGACCAACGCCGCTTCCTGTTCCGCCAGGGGATGGGTGGCGAGCGATGCTGGCGCGGATTGTTCGCCTGGCTCCGCGGTTAGCAAATGTACGTCCTCGACTTCGAGGCTTATCGTCGGAATCCCGACGAAATTCGCCAGGGCGGCGCGACGCACCGCAACGTTTGTGTTCGCCTGAATCAGCTGGGTCTTGCCCACAGCGAGATCGGCATCGGCCTGCGCCGCATCAGCTCCAGCGCGTAGCTGATTGTCTACAAGCACATGCAGAGCGTTGGCGAAAACCTGCAAACGATCCACATTCGCCCGCGCAATACCCAGCAATTGCTCGGCGGTAACGAGATCAAGGCAGGCATTGGCAGTGGCCACTTCAACGTCGAGGCGTGTCAGATTAAGGCCGGCAGTCGCTGCCGCTGCCCCCTGCTGGGCGCTGTTGACCTGCGCCCGACGCAACCCAAAATCGAACGGTTGCCACGAAACCAATGCGCCGCCTGCGCTACTCCATACGCTTCTACTATTGTCAGCCGCGAGCACCGGACCGGAGATTGAGGGAACGACTCCCTGTGGGAGAAGCAAGCCATAGACATTGTTCGCCGTGGCGCGGTTTGTCTGCCAGAGAATATCCGTCCGTGGAAGATACGCAGTGTGCGCAACAGAAACGCCTCCCTGCGCGGCTACCTGCTGTTCCAGGCTGGCACGGATGCGTGGATAATTCTTTTCCGCTAAGTCAATCGCTTGCGTCAGGGTCAGCTTCTGTTGGGGAGTTCCGGCCGGCGGAGTCTGGGCGAGCGCCGCAAATCCCATTGCGAGCCAGACAAGCACCGACACCACAAGTACAACCAACTTTGCTGGATGCGTTGCCAACTCGCACCCACTATGCTGCTCCGGGACGTACCTTAGTTCTCCCATAGCCTGAACCTGCTGCCCAAAACGCATTGTTCGGTGTCTCAACTGCGTCTTCTCCGTTTCGCTGACGTCTCACTCGCCACATTCATCACGTCTTCAAAAAGCTCGCTAAAAAGCTCTCGGACCTTGTCTTTGGCCACGGTGAGTGCAGTCCGCCCTGCAGCGGTGGCACGATAGACAAGACGTGAATTGGGCCTGCTCCCGGTGCGCGACGAGCGTAACAACCCTTTGGTCTCCAATCCGTGAAGCAGCGGATACATTGTGCCGGCACTGAGACGGTAGCCATGCCGCTCAAGCTCTTCAATCATTTCCAGACCGAAGATCGGCTCTTTGCAGGCGTGATACAGGACGTGAAGGCGAATAAGTCCGGAATACAACTCCCTGTGGCCCGATTTATGGGAATGCTTCTTCAAGCGGAGGCTGAACAAATGGATTGATAGTCGAACTTCGATAATACCCTTGAGAATTCAGTGACGTCAACCGAGCTACGCTTCGACATCGGCACGTCGTTTAGATGTAAACGACGTGCCGAGCTGCGTGTCAACAAAGAAAGCTCTTGCCAACTACAGATAACTCAACGCACTGCGCCTCGATCGCCTCCGCATCCGTCAGCTTGACTACGCGGACGGGAAGTTTGTCGAGTTCCGCCAGTTTCGCCGCTCTGAGGCGACGTGCTCCGGCGACAACCTCGTACTTGCTTTCTTCTAGTTCGCGTACTAGGAGAGGCGCCAGAATCCCTTGCGTCTTGAGGCTGGCTGCCAGCTCTTCGAGGCTCTTTTCATCGAATCGCTTCCGGGGATTGGTGGCTGACTCCGCAAGCGCGGTAATGGGAACGCTGCGATATTCATGGTTGTTGACTGCATTTTGCGTATTCTGCATGATCTTTTCTCCTCTCATATCTGTTTGCTCATGTGTTGGTGGACTCCACGCACACGTCGGGCTTGAAAGCCAAACGGTGCAGATGCTGGCGGGTTATGCGGCTGCGGCGAGTGCCGCTGGCTCGGGGGCAATGCCCCCGAGGATCACGGCAGCGGTTTGCTGAACGGCTTCCAAGCTCTCGCGCAGCAGACTGGCGTCTCCGTGCCAAAGCTGGATGTAGTCCTGGTTATGTTGGGCCCAACATAATCAGGATTATGTGACGGTGAAATTTATGTGACGCAGCCGTCGATTAGGGACGGATTGGCGGTGTTTCTGTAAGGAGAAGGTCACATAAATTTGAGCAGTCGTATCGGACAGCGCGGCAAGGGTTCAGTTCGTTGGCACAACGGAGGTAGGTGTCCCCCGTTGCCACCGCCCACGGCCCTCAGCCAGAGCGCTTGGCGTATCTAGCCATGAGATAGTCCATGTCGTCGCCAACGCCGTAACCAAAGTCGTGACCGATTTCGCGCACACGATCGAGTCGGGCGATCAGACTAGGCTTGTCGTTCGCGGTTAGCGTGTTGGCCGACTTGAGGGCTTGTTCGAACATGCGTACCAGCGCGTCGAAAAATCCTTCCTCCTGGAAGCCGATATCCTGACAATATCCCGCCGCTTGCTCGCAGTAGAAGACCATCAACTCGGCGAGTCCCGCAGGATCGCCGACCGCTTTTTTGTAGTGAGAGATGGCCTGTTTGGCCTTGGACACGGACGTGTCTTGATTGCGAAACGGATCCGGCCAGAGCCAGCGAGCGAGGGTTTCCTTGTACGGCTCCAACACGCCTTTGCCCAAACCAAAGCGGGCATGAAGGAATGCTTGATTGCTTTTATCTGCAGTGTAGAGGTGGTGAATCAAGTCCACGAGCGCGGTCCGGTCAAAGGCGGCGAGCTTGTCTTTGACATCGGTCCAGGTCGGCTGCGATTTCGACTCACGTTTCATCATAGGCAGGTTCAGAAGCAGGAGCCCTGCGCCAGCCAGTAGTGCCAGTCACCGATCGCCTCGACA
>JBBIVH010000112.1:4604-9049 GCA_037439805.1 Acidobacteriaceae bacterium | reverse complement strand
AGCGCACCTGGGCGCGTCCCACGCTGGACGTACACGGTATGCCGGGCGGATTCATCGGTGCGGGCGCTAAAACCGTTATTCCAGCCAAGGCAACCGCCAAGGTCTCCATGCGTCTTGTGCCGGGGATGACCCCGGAGAAGTCGTTCCATCAGTTCGAGAGCTTTGTGAAACAGATTGCGCCGGCGGGCGTGGAAGTGGATGTGCAGCTCATTCATGCCGGCAACCCTTGCATCGTGCCGCCAGATAACCCGTACATTCGCGCTGCCACACGCGCACTGCGCCTGGTGTGGGGCCGTGACACGGTCTTTATCAGGTCCGGGGGATCCATTCCAATTGTCGGCGACTTCGCAAACTATCTGGACTTGCCGAGCGTCATGATGGGCTTCGGCCTGCCGGACGATAACCTGCACGCGCCCAACGAAAAATTCAACCTGAAAAACTTTGAGCTCGGCATCGAGTCGCTGATCTGCTTTCTGGAGGAAGTGGCCCGTTGAAGGCGGCAGAGCTGCCAGCCGCGGGCGCCGAAGGCTTTGTGCTGGCCGGCGGGCAATCCGCTCGCATGGGGGCCGACAAGGCGCTGGTTGATTTTGCAGGCCGACCGTTGATCGAGCACGCTCTCAATCTGTTCGCAAGCCTGGGCCTTTCCGCAAAGATTGCAGGAGCGCGCAGTGCGCTGGACACCTACGCGCCTGTGATTCCAGACGAGGGCCGGGGTCCGCTGGACGGAATCTGCGCGGCGCTGGGGGTCTGCGTTGCGCCGCTGGCGGTCTTTGTTTCGGTGGACATGCCCCTCGTGCCGCCCAGCGTTATTGCACGCATGTTGCAGGTCGCGCGGATCGAGTTTGCGGGCGTAGTTCTGTTCACGTTGAACGGCTTTACCCAGACGTTTCCTGCTGTCATTGATCCGGTCCTGCTTCCTGTGCTGGATTCTGAGCTTCGCGCGGGACGCCGCGGATGCCTGCGCGCGATACACGCTGCGGCGCAGGCACTGCGCAGGCCGCTGCGCCTTCTGCCGTTGGAGTATCTGGCGCAGACTGAGATAAGCCGAGATGCGGCGTATTTGCATCCTCTTTTCTGGTTTCTCAACTTGAACACCCCAGGCGAAATTTCCGCCGCAAGCCGGTTGCGACGCGGAAAGGCTCGCGTAATCTGAGAACACGATCATGCCGGATGCGATTCCCATTTCCGCGCCGTCGCCTTTTCCGACAGAAGGGGCTCAGCGTTCTGAGGCGGCCGGACCTGCCGTGACGCCCCAAGCGCCGATGATCGAGTTTGAAGGTGTGTCCATCGCATTCAACGGCCGGCCCGTCCTGCAGGATGTGAGCTTCGTCGTTCCTCGGGGACAGACGCTGTGCATTCTCGGACGAAGCGGGGTGGGGAAGTCGGTTTCGCTGCGCATCCTCATGGGCTTTCTGAAGCCGGACTCGGGCTCTGTAAAGGTCAACGGGGAAGAGATCACGACGCTCTCAGAAGAGGGGATGCGCGAAGTTCGGAAGGGCATCACGATGGTCTTTCAAAACGGAGCGCTCTTTGACTCGCTGACCGTTCGCGAGAATGTCGCATTTCCGCTGCGGGAGCGCGGAGGACTGGATGAGGAACAGGTCCTTGCGATCGTCGCGCGGCTGGTGGAGATGGTGGGCGCGGAGGACGTGATGGACGCGCTGCCAGCCAGCCTTTCGACTGGGCGCAGACGCGCGGTGGCCATCGCGCGCGCCCTGGCCGCTCAACCCGAAGTTGTCCTCTATGACGAGCCCACAACCATGGTGGACCCTCTGGTTGCCCAAAGGCTGGGGACGATTATCCAGCGTCTGAAGCGCCAGATGGGCCTTACCAGCATCGTTGTTACGCACGACATGCGCTTTGCTGAGCGGCTTGCAGATGCCGTCCTTTTCCTGCATGAGGGCAGGGCGCTGTTCTTCCCTACGCTGGAAGAATTTGTGAGGTCGAAGGACGAGAACACCACGATGTTTTTAAAATTAGATGCCTACAGGTTGCCGCTGACCTAATTATGATAATTTCGTGATATTGTGTCAGAAATACAGCTTGAGGGCCGCTATCATCCGGCAAGCCTCAAGAACGGCCAGAATATTGAGGAGTTGTATTTCGTCCTGAACTTCAACGAGACAGTATCAACGCTGTCCGCGGTCGGGTAACGGAATCTCCCCGTGCGGATGTTGACTTGCCTTCCTTGGTTCGTAACACGCAAAGTGCATCCGTTAGGTCTTCGGCAGTCTGGCAAAAAGAGCGGAAGGTAGCATAGCATGGCCGCGAGTGACCGTCCCTGAATTGCAGTGAGAGTGCATGCTGTCGCCCGCTCCCGCACTCAAACACGATTTGCCGCCCGAGATTGGCGACACTGCGTTGCCGAAACTTCCTGCATTGTGATGGATTCCTTGATCTCTTGACCGTTACTTTGAGGGCTGCGGAACAACTATGGCTACGTCTGATTTTTGGCAGAGGGTTTCTTCTTTTCTACCTTCGACGGATACCTCAGGAGGAGGCCTGCACAGCAGATGGCGGCCAACGACGGGCCAGGTCAGGCTGTGGATCTTTCTGGACGTCACGACCATCCTTCTGGCAGGGCTCATCGCAATTTCGCACGAAATGCATATCGGGCCATTGACTGCTGCAGAGAGGCTTATCGGAGGCACGCTTTTTCAGGACCATTCATCCGGGCTGATGCTGGCCGTTCTGGCCGGATTTTCGATCGCTCTGGTTGTCATCAGCAAGCGCTTCCGGCTTTATTCTCCTGCGCGTTTGAGCAGCTTTCTACACGAGCAGCGCCAAAGCGTTCGAGCCTGTTTCACGGCGGGCCTCATGCTCACCGGTACACTCTATCTGCTGCACGCCAGCGATATTCCGCGCCGGATTGTGCTCATCACGCTTGGCATTGTGACGGTGGCTCTAAGCCTCCGACGCTTCCTGTATCGCGTGTTACTTTACAACCGGTTTGAGCGGGGTATCGACACCCGGAACATTCTGATCGTCGGGACAGGACCGGATGCGTATGCGCTACGCCACCACATCGACAGCATTCGCCATCTCGGATATGTCTTCAAGGGCTTTATCTCAACATCCTCGAGTACTGCGTCCATGACGACAAACTCCACTGATGTGGTCGGCACGCTCGACTCTCTGTTTCAGCAGACCCGCCTTCGCTTTGTCGATGAAATTCTGTTTACGGGGCCTAGTGAGCAGGGGCAAGTGCAGGATGTCCTGGAAAAGGCGCGCAAGCATGGCATCGATTTGCGCGTCGTGCCGCACCTGTATGACGGATTAGCCTGGAACGCTCCACTGGAGTACATAGGGCAATTTCCAACCATCCCGCTGCACCGTGGATATGTTCCCGAGATGGAGCTATTTCTAAAGCGCATCTTCGACTTCATCTTTTCCGGCCTGGTTCTTCTGCTCCTGTCTCCTTTTTTCCTCGTGGTTTCTCTCGCGATCAAACTGGATTCCGAAGGGCCAGTTTTCTACGTCTCAGAGCGGATTGGGAAGAAGGGGAGGGTCTTTCGCTGCTTCAAATTCAGGACGATGGTGCAGGACGCAGAAGAGAAGCGGGCTGCGATTGAACACATGAATGAACGAGATGGGGTGCTTTTCAAAGTCACGAATGATCCGCGCATCACACTCGTAGGCAGACTTCTCAGAAAGTACTCGCTGGATGAAATGCCGCAGTTTATTAATGTTCTGATGGGTGCTATGAGCGTCGTGGGACCACGACCGCCGATTGCAAGCGAAGTAAAGGAATATAAGCTCAGCCATCTGCGCCGTCTCGACGTGAAACCCGGCATCACGGGACTTTGGCAGGTACAGGCGCGGCAGGATCCTTCTTTCGACAGCTACGTCTCGCTCGATATGACCTACATTGAGAAATGG
This sequence comes from Acidobacteriaceae bacterium, assembly GCA_037439805.1. GTDB lineage: Bacteria > Acidobacteriota > Terriglobia > Terriglobales > Acidobacteriaceae > Telmatobacter. The sequence continues at coordinate 5,170 of JBBIVH010000112.1, read as the reverse complement.
AGCATCTGGCTCGATTTCAAGATCATTGTGCGAACCGTTGGGGTCGTTCTGGAAGGAACAGGCACATAGATCTCTCCGCTGCGCGGCCCGGATCGCGGTGTCCTCGATGCGACTTCGCGCACGCGAAACAAGTTAGACTGAATGCGTGAAGATCGCGCTTGCCCAAATCAACCCGACAATCGGAGATTTCGCGGGAAATCTTGACAAGATTGTTGAAGCCAGTAGCCAGGCGTCGGAGCAGGGCGCGAGACTGACTGTCTTTTCCGAGCTGGCCCTCTGCGGCTATCCACCCGCGGATTTTCTTGAAAAGCCTGATTTCCTCAAGCGCTGCCGTTCCGCCGTGGATCAGCTTGCGGCGGCAACCGCCGATCTGCCCACGGCCGTGCTGGCGGGCGTCGCCCTGCCCGCGGCTTCTGGATCCGGCAAGCCAGCGGTGAATGCAGCCGTGCTGCTCGACAAGGGGGTCGTGCTCCTAGAGCAGCACAAGCGCCTGTTGCCTTTCTACGACGTATTTGACGAGCAGCGCTACTTTGCTCCGGCTCGCCAGCAGCAAGTCGTCCACATGG
>JBBIVH010000112.1:0-4504 GCA_037439805.1 Acidobacteriaceae bacterium | reverse complement strand
TTTGACGAGCAGCGCTACTTTGCTCCGGCTCGCCAGCAGCAAGTCGTCCACATGGATGGCGTGGCTCTGGCGGTCTCCATCTGCGAAGACGCGTGGAACGATAAGAACTTCTGGCCGCGGCGGCTGTATTCGATAGATCCCATGGAAGAACTGATGCGACAGAAGCCGGCGATTCATATCAATCTCTCATCCTCGCCCTTCTGGCACGGCAAGCGCGAGATTCGCAGGGAAATGCTGACCGCTATTGCCAGCCGGGATGGAATTCCCGTGTTGATGTGCAATCAGGTGGGCGGCAATGACAGCCTGATCTTCGATGGCTCCTCGCTCGCAATCAATGGCGGCGGCGAGCTCGTCGCGCAGGCTGCATCGTTCCAGGAAGACCTCGTTGTCGTCGATCCATTTTCCGCGCCGCCCATCGCGCCTCCTCCAGAAGACAAGACGGAACTGGCGTACCGTGCTCTGGTGCTGGGCACGCGGGACTACGTGCGCAAGTGCGGATTTAAGAAAGTGCTGGTGGCGCTCAGCGGCGGCATCGATTCTGCTCTTGTGGCGGCGATTGCTGCAGAGGCGCTGGGGCCGGAGAACGTGCTTGCGATTGGAATGCCCAGTCCGTACTCCTCCCCGGGGTCCATCGAAGACAGCCGCAAGCTGGCTGCGAATCTTGGAATTCGCTACGAAGTGATCGCGATCAGCGAGCTTTTTGCGGCCTACAATCGTGCACTCGAACCCATCTTCGCGGGGCTCAAGCCGGACACAACCGAAGAAAACATTCAGTCGCGGATTCGCGGGAATGTGATGATGGCGTTATCGAACAAATTCGCCTCGCTTGTGCTCACCACGGGGAACAAGTCCGAGATGGCCGTCGGCTACTGCACGCTGTACGGCGATATGGTGGGAGCGCTGGCCGTGATTGGCGACCTCGTGAAGACGCGCGTCTACGCTGTATGCCGTTGGATCAACCGCGAGCGCGAGATCATCCCCCATGCGATTCTGGAGAAGCCACCGTCCGCCGAGCTGCGCCCCGACCAGAAGGACACGGATTCGCTGCCGCCCTATGAGGTTCTCGATCCGATTCTCGAAGCCTACGTTGAGCGGTATGAGACGCCCGAACAGATTGCGCAGACGAATGGCTTTTCGATCGAACTCGTACGGCAAGTCTTGCGACTCGTGGAGAGGGCTGAGTATAAGCGCCAGCAGGCCGCGCCCGTGATGAAGGTGACCTCGAAGTCATTTGGGTTTGGGCGGCGATTTCCCATTGCGGTCAAGGTTCAGGTATAAGCTAGAGGGTGGAGCGAGCTTTCGCTTCCGGAGGAGATTTAGATTGATCCGTTCGTATTCCGCCTTTGCCTGCGCAGCAGCGCTGGCTGTTTGTACTGCAGCATCTTCCCACGCCACAGCTCAGCAGAATGTTCCAACAGCGCCCGCGGAGACGCCAGCAGCTCCTGCGCCGACACTTGGGCCTGCAGCTCCGGTTTTCCCCAAGGTTGATCCAGCGAACTTTTCCGCGGCGCAGCCCACCCCGCAGACGGTGAATGATTTTCTTCAGGCGACCTGGGGTTACGACACAAACCGCGTTTGGCAGGTGCAGGCGATTCTGAAGACGCAGGTGGAGGGCATCAGCAAGGTCGTCGTTCTGATCGGCGACAAGACGGGCCAGCAGAAGCTCTCAGCCGTGCAGTTCTTTGCCCTGCCCGACGGCAAACACATCATTGCCGGCGAGGAGATTCTTCCGTTTGGCGCGCATCCATGGACGGACAGCCGCGCGACGCTGCAGGAAAAGGCGGACGGCCCGTACCGCGGGGCAGCCTCGAAGGATTTTGAGATCGTCGAGTTCGCGGATTTCCAGTGCCCGCATTGCAAAGATGCGCAGGCGAATATGGACAAGCTCGCGGCGGACTTTCCGAAGGCGCGCATCGTCTTCCAGAACTACCCGCTGGTGCGCATCCATCCGGCAGCCATGCAGGCTGCGGAGTATGGAGATTGCGTAGCGAAGCTCGGCGGAAGCACAGCGTTCTTCCAGTTTGCTTCGGCCGTGTACGACGGTCAGGCCGGCCTTGCGACCAGCGATGGCGCGATGCTGACCTTGAACAGCGCAGCAACGAAGGCCGGGCTCGACCCCGCCAAAATGGGCGCTTGCGCGGCGGCTCCGGCGACGGCTGGCGACGTGGCTGCGTCGGTGAAGCTGGGGCAATCGCTGAACGTCGTTGAGACGCCGACTCTGTTTATCAATGGCCGTCTGGTGCCGATGGGCGGTATTCCTTACGACACGCTGAAGAAGATTGTGCAGTACCAGGCCGGCCTGGACGGAGTGACTGCGCAGTAACACAACGCCGCATGGCTACGACGGGGACGGTGAAGCACAGGACAGGGACTGTGTTGCCACTGTCCCTGATTTGCGTTGATGCGAAGGATAAGGTTGAGCGCCGCGGGCTGTGTCAGGGCTGCGGGGTTCCATCCACACGCAGCATGCGCGTGTGCCCGCTACTCTCGTATCCGCGCACCACGTGTGGCGTGATGATGATGAGCAGAGAAGCGTCGTTGACCTGTCTCTGGTTGCCAAGCAGATTGGACATGCCGGGGATCTCACTCAGTCCGGGCACGCCACTCAATGCGGCGACCTCCTGCTGATTCAGTTCGCTCAACACCACAACGCCCGCGCCCTCAGGCAGAGAGACGACGCCGGTGTAGTTGCGGCTGTTCAGGACGGGCAGGCCGTTTAGCGTGGGGCCGGCCAGCGCGGTAATCTTCAGATCCATCGAGAGCGCAACATCGCCGTTCCGCATCACCCGCGGCGTCGCCTTGAGCGTCAGGCCCAGGTCCTGATAGCTGATCTGAGGAATCGACTGTTGCGCGGTGCTCAGCGAGGAGATGAGGGACGACAGCCCTCCGGAATTGCCTGCGGCGGTAAGGCCCGGGATATTGGTATTGCTCAAGGGCAGCCCCGAGAAGGAAGACATCATGATGGGATAGCGCAAGCCGTCCAGTAGCGTACCCTCCTGCCCGTCGCCCAGCCTTAACTGCACCTGATCGAGTTCGCGCGAAGCAGAGGAGTTGAGACTCAGTTGGATCGATGCCGGATTCGGAGAGAGACCCGAGAGAGTCAGTCCGCCGCCGAAGAGCGCGATTCCGTTGGAAAAGATGGAACTGGTCACCTGCCCAGACGCCAGAAGAATGCCGAGGATCGCGAGCGTGTCTCCCGGCGCAGCCAGGCCGGATGAGATGATCTGCTGCACCAGCGCCTGATTGGCGTTCAGGATGGCCTGCTCTTCTGCGTAAACGTTGAACGCGGTGAACTGCTGCGGCAACATGGCGCCGGTATTTCTGTCGAAGCTGTGCGCGAGCTCTACCATGCGCACGGTCAGTACAACCTGAGAGCGACCATCCTGCAATGACCGGAGCGTGGTGTTGAAGGCGGCCATCGTTCGCGCCGGCGCACGAATGGTGAGTGTGCCGGTATTCTGCTCCAGCAGAGCCTGCTGCATCTGGAAGACGTTCTTGGCAAGGTTGCTGACCTCGGTCATTTCATCGGCCGACATGCCTTGCAGAGAAATGGTCTCCATCTCCTTCGGTTCAAACTGATCGCGATTGGATCGCGTATCTCTGGCAACGAGAACCCGCTTCGAGTCCAGAGGCACCCAAAACGTGTCCGTGACGAGGCTCAGCGCGCGCGTCGCATCCTGAAAGGTGGCGTCATCCAGATCGAGATGGGTCATGCTGACGGGGACGCTCGAATCCACATTGGCCTGCACGCCATAGGCGGTGAAGACGCTTTGAATCAGCTCTCGGCTGTTTGCCTTGAGATGCAGCGTGCGCCGGACGCGGAGCGGCTCGAGCTGGTCGACCTGCCCTTCGCCGCTCAGCGTTTGCTCATAGAGAGGATCCGTTTTTCCAGCCACCGTCGCGCCGGCCAGGTCCTGCAAATGCTCGGCCAGTTGAGGATTGGAGGGGTCAAGCTCGAGCGCCTTGCGGAGGGCTGCTTGCTCTTCGGCGCTGTTGCCTTGCAAACGAGCGTGCGCTGCCTGCTGGATCAACTGGGTCACTTCATGGCTGCGCGCAAGCAGCGCCGACGGCCGATAGTTCACATTGGCGCGGTCGAGCGCGGCGGCCTGCTCAAAGTCGATGCGCGACGCGTCAAAATCCTGCTTGTCAAAGAGGCGAGTGCCCTCAAGATAGAGCCGCTCTGCTTTGCGTCGATCTTTGCGGCTCACGCTCGCGCCGTCTGTGTTTGCGGCAGGAGAGGAAGCGATCGCGGCCTGGCTCGTTGGGCTTTGTGCATGGGCAACAAGGCCCGCGCAAGCAAGGAAAACGGTGGCGGCCATTTGGACGCCAAGCTGCGCCGGGAAGGGAAGACTGCGGCTCACTGCGCGGCTCCGGTAGCTGCCAGCAGGTCGGCCAGCGACGTGGCGCAAACGGTCGGTTTGTGGCGCAGAAGCTCGTCGAAGCTGAAGTGTCCCGTTGCAACAGCAATCACGGGCAGATGATTGGCGCGCGCGGCTTCGATGTC
>JBBIVH010000111.1:2457-9060 GCA_037439805.1 Acidobacteriaceae bacterium | reverse complement strand
CATCGGCGGCGGCTACACGCACCGGCTCGGCGGCATGTATGGCGACAGCAAGGTCAAGCTCTTCGCCGAGTTTCGCTACCTCGATGTGCTGAGCCCGGCCATTACGACGCAGCCCAACGGACTCGGCACCACCACCGTTGGCAAAGATACGAAACTTATGCCGGTAACACTCGGCGTACGCTGGTAGCGGTTTTCCCTGCCAGACCGGCCCCGCGTGTGCGCTCCTGTTGATTGAACGCCACGCTGGGGCTTTTCGTTTGCCCGAATCTCAGAGAATTCCGAGCATCCGCATGCGCAGCAATCCGCCGGCAAGCACGCCGAGCGGCGCGAGCGCCACCTGCGCCAGTTGGTACCAGACGGGTTGCTTGTCCCGCATCTGCAGCGCGCTCAGCCCCGCCAGCGCCAGAAGGATAATGCCCAGCGCCAGCACATGCACCAGCGGATTGGCCGCGGCCATCCATGCCGTTGTACATCCACCGACAGCGCCTGCCAGAAATGACGCGCCCAGGTTGACCGTCGCGTAGCTGAATCCCGGATGTGCTTCTACGGCCACCAGACTCGGCGCGACCCATTGCAGAAGCCCGCGCAGAGCCAGCACGAACAGCAGCGCCGCGGCAAAACCCGCGGCCAGCGCGACGAATGCATGGACCATCACCACGGCCGGCTCTCCGCCTGCGTCGGAGTGCCCACATCACCCCGCTCAATCCGCGCCAGAAACTCCCTTGCCAACCGCGGCTCGCCGGGATGGCTCTCGCCATGCATGGTGCAAAGATCCAGAAACTCGTCACACAGCGCGTTCGGTTCCTCGGCCTGATGCGAGATCGCCTGCAGCGCCACCGCCAGCTCGCGCAGCCGCACCGCCTCCGGCCAGGCCGCGCGCTCGTCCTCCAGCGACACATCGCCGAACAGCCCGCGCCGGCCGCGCGCACACTCCGCCAGACACGCCAGCAGCTGCTCGGCAAAGACCTTGCCCAGCAGTTCCAGTTGCCCGTGATCCAGCTCGTCCTGCGGCTCCATCGCTGATCCTTAGTTGGCCAATCCTCAGTTACCCCGCATCGCCGCTTCCACTTCATCCGCGGTGTGCGGCAGCGCCGCATCCAGGTCAATCAGCTTGCCGTCGGCTCCGACCAGAAAATCGCACTCAATGCGCACGCCAATCTTCTCCTCGGGGATGTACACACCCGGCTCAATCGTGAAGACCATGCCCGGCTTCAGCACTGCGGGATAATTCGCCGGATCATGCACATCGATGCCCACCATGTGCCCCAGCCCGTGCAGCCAGTATTTGCCGAGCGGCTGGCCGTTTAGGTCCTTGCCATGCGTGTTGATGTAGTTGTAGGCCGCCACATCCAGCGAGTCCGGGTCCTTGTGATAGTAGTCGTTGATCTTCGATTTACCCGCGACAAACGCATCAATCGCAGCCTGCTGCGCGCCCAGCACGATGTCGTAGATCTCTCTCTGCCGAGCGGTGAAATGCCCATTCGCCGGCACCGTCCGCGTAATGTCCGAGGCGTACATTGAGAACTCGCAAGCCGCATCCACCACCACCACATCGCCGTCTTCGATGGTGCGCGAGTTGTTCGAGTAGTGCAGCGTCGTCGAGTTGATGCCCGAGCCCACAATCGGCGAATACGCCGGCCGCTCGCAGCCATGCTCCATCCACACCGCGGTCATCTCGCCGGCAATCGCCCGCTCCGTTACGCCCGGCTTTACGGCGCGAAACATCGTCCGCTGCGCCAAAATCGAAGCATCGGTCGCCTTCTCAAGCAGCGCCACTTCGCCCTCATCCTTCACCTCGCGCAGCGGCATCGTCAATGTCGTCACGTCATGCGCCGGCGGAGGCTGATCCGCGCCCAGCGTCACGCCGGTGAATTGCACCAGGGCCTTCGCCTGTTCCGCATCGGGCTGCGTCCACAGATACCATGCGAGTTTGCGGTCGGCTTCAATCATCCGGTTCAGTTCCACGGGCAGCATCGCCATCGGTTCCACCGCGTCCACGCCCGTCGCGGTCGTCACGCCCGGAGACTCGGCATCGAGCTTCGCCCCGGTATAGGTCTCCGTGCGCAGATTGCGCGTCGGCAGAAACAGAATCTCGCGGTAGCCGCGCTCGTGTTCATTGGCAGCAACCACCAGCAGCGCCGCGCCCGGCTCGTTCCATCCCGTCAGGTAATAGAAATCCTCGTTCTGCCGATAGGGCATGAAGTCCAGCACCGGCTCCTCGGCGGCAAACAGAATAGCCGCTCCGCCCTTGAGTTCCGCAGCCAGCGCCACGCGCCGCGCGTGATACACACTCGCCGGCTGCTTCGTCAGCGCCTGCCCCATGCATCCAGCAGCCGCGCCCGCCAGCAGCAGTCCTGCGGCCCATCCCTTCACACTCCCCATCTCCGTCACCCCTTCCGCGCGGCCCGAATCATGGCCTTCACGCTGCACTCCACATCTTCTGAGGTCGTCACCCACGAGGACACGCTAATCCGCATCGCCGTCCGCCCCTGCCAAACCGTTGAGCCACACCAGCACGTCCCGTCCTCCTGGATCCGCGCGACCGTCTGCAGCGTCTTCTCCGCGGAGCCAAAGGACACCAGCACCTGGTTGATGACCACATCGTTCAGAATCTCAAAACCTGCCGCACGCAGCGCCTCGGCAAAGCGCCGCGCATGGGCCGAAGTCCGCTCCACCAGCTCCGCCATGCCCTTGCGGCCCAGTTGACGCAGCGCTGCCCACAGCTCCACGCCGCGCGCCCTGCGCGAAAACTCCGGCGTATAGTCAGCCGGCTCTCGCCGCTCGTCCATCACAAGATAGGGCGCGTCGATGGACATGGCAGCGCGCAGCGCCTGCGCCTCCCGCACCAGAGCGATGCCGCAGTCGTACCCGCTGTTCGGCCATTTGTGACCATCCGTCGCCCAGGAGTCCGCCTGCTCAAAGCCCTCGGTCAGATGCCGGTAGCGCGGCGAGGCAGCCGCCCACAGGCCGAAGGCTCCGTCCACATGCACCCACGCTCCAGCCTTCCGCGCTTCAGGCAGAATCTCTGCCGCCGGGTCAAAGGCACCGGTATTCACGTTGCCCGCCTGCAGGCAGAGAATCGTTCGCTCGTCGAGCGCGGGCAGCGCATCGGCGCGTATCCGTCCCTGTCCATCCACTGGCGCGCGAAGCACTCGGGTGCGTCCTAACCCCAGCAGACCCAGCGCCTTGGTCACCGCCGGATGCGCTTCCTCTCCGGTGACGACGCGAAGCTCCGGCGCGCCCATCAGGCCATTCGCCTCTACATCCCATCCCAGCCGCTCATACAGTCGGTGCCGGGCTGCCGCCAGCGCAGAAAAGTTCGCCATGGTCGCCCCGGTCACCAAAGCACCGCCCGTCCCGGCGGGCAGCCCGAGCAGCTCGCGCGTCCACTCCAGTGCCGTCTCTTCCAGTACGGCCGCAGCGGGCGATTGCACACGAAACGATGCATTCTGGTCCCAGGCGCTCACAATCCAGGCCGCGCCCATCGCTGCCGGCAGGCAGCCGCCATTTACAAAGCCGAAGTAGCGCCCACTGTTCTTCGCCACCGTCGCCGGAGAACCGAGCCGATCCAGTTCTTCCAGAACAACTTCCGGGCTTTCTGGCAGCTCAGGCAGCGGCCCGCGCAACGCCTCCACCCCCGCCACTGCGGCCCCATCCGGACGCACCGGCCTCTCTTCCATCCCCTGCAGATATTCCACTGAGGCTGCCAGCGCCCGCTGCAGAACCGGCTCGTATTGATCGTAGAGAGTTTGCTTCAAGCGGGACACGGGACAGACACCGGACAACATGGCTGAGTGTAGCATTGCCGTTGAATTTCCCAGCGATTCGCCGTATTCTGATTGTGCAGACGAGTTTGTCCGCCTGAGTTGCCGTGACCGCACCGGCTGGCGGAGAGATGAGTGGGCTAACAGCCCACTTTTTATTTGGGCTGAATTTTCCTGCCTGAACACGGCTAACCGCCATGGATTCAGGCGCAAGGAACAAACGCAGTGAAGCTGGACGCAATCCGATCGGCGGCTGAGCGTGTCGCCGCCTCACACGGGCTGGACGTGGTGGACATCGAGTTCACCGGCCCGGTGAAGGAGCGCACCCTGCGCGTGTTTCTGGAGAAGAACGCCGAGGGCCGGGCCCGAATCAAAGCCGCCGTCGCAGCCGGCGCAGAGGGCGACGAACTCCCCGAGCGGCTGCGCGAAGGCAGACTCAGCATCGAGCAGCTCTCCGGCGTCACGCACGAGGATTGCTCCGCGTTCAGCCGCGACTTTGGCGTGCTGCTCGATGTGGAAGATCTGGTTCCCGGCGACGAATATACGCTGGAGGCCAGCTCGCCCGGCCTGGATCGCAAGTTGACCCGGCCTGAAGATTTTCAACGCTTTACCGGATGCCTCGTGAAGGTGCAGACCTTCGAGCCCATCCGCAACAACCGTCACTGGCAGGGCCGTCTGCAGGCAGGCGCGGGCACAGGCATCACGCTCGACCTCAGCGCCCTTCACCAGAACAGCAAGAGCCGCAAAACCGGCGTCAGCATCGTGGAAATCGCCTTCAGCAACATCGAGAAGGCGCAGTTGATTCCGGAGATTTAAGGACAAGGAAGAAGGGACCAGAGACGAAGAGCCAGCCGGCAGAAACTCAAAAAAGTCTGTACCGGCAACCCGATGAATTCGTCTCGAACCCCTCGTTCCTCCAACAACAGAAGAGAGCACGCAACGTATGGCCAGCGCTTTGTATCAGAGCATCGAACTCCTCAGCCGCGAGAAGGGCATCGAGCCCCAGATCGTCGTTGGAGCCGTAGAAGAGGCGATCGCCCTCGCCACGCGCAAGTTCTACAAAACCCAGGAAAACATGCGCGGGGAGCTGAACAAGGAGACGGGTGAGATTACCGCCTACGTCTACAAGACCGTCGTGGCCGACGAAAACGAGATTGAAGACCCGGTCAACCAGATTACCCTCACCGAAGCCAGTGAGCTCGCCCCCGGTGCCGAGGTCGGCAGCGAGATTCGGCTCTATCGCGACACCAGCCCGCTCGGGCGCATCGCCGCGCAGCTTGCCAAACAGGTCATCTTCCAGAAGGTCCGCGAAGCCGAGCGCGACACGGTCTTCCAGGAGTACGCGCACCGCGAGAAGGAAGTGCTCAACGCCACCGTCAAGCGCATCGAGGGCCAGGACGTCATCTTCGATCTCGGCAAGGCAGAAGCTCGCTGTCCGCGGCGTGAGCAGTCGCGCCTCGAGCAGTTCACCGTGGGCGAGCGTGTCCGCGTGGTGCTCATCAAGGTGGACCGCGCAGCCAAGGGACCGCAGGTCATCGTCTCCCGCGCCGCGCCGGAGCTCGTGCAGAACCTCTTCCAGTCGGAGGTGCCCGAGATCTACGACAACACCGTCGTCATCCGAGCCATCGCCCGCGAAGCCGGCGAACGCACCAAGATTGCAGTCCAGTCGCGCGACAAGGACGTGGACCCGGTGGGCGCCTGCGTCGGCATGAAGGGTATGCGCGTGCAATCCATCATCCGCGAGCTGCGCGGCGAGAAGATCGACATCATCGAGTACTCCGACGAAATCACGACTTTCGCCGAAAAGTCTCTGCAGCCGGCTAAGGTCAGCCGCGTCTCCATCACCGACCTGACCGACAAGCAGCTTGAAGTCATCGTCGACGATACGCAGCTCTCGCTCGCCATCGGCAAGAAGGGCCAGAACGTGCGCCTCGCCGCCAAGCTCCTCGGCTGGAAGATCGACATCAAGAGCGAAGAAGAAAAGCGCCAGGAAGTGGAGCAGCAGATGCAGGCCATGACCGGCGGGCCCACCACGCCCATCGAGCAGGTCACGGAGCTGGGCGAAGGCATCATTCAGAAACTCGTCGCAGCGGGCATCACCACGGTCGAAGCGCTGGCGGACATGACCCCCGAACAGCTCGAAGAGATTCCCGGCATCGGCGAAAAGACGCTGGAGAAGATCAGCGTTGCAGTGCGCCACTACTTTGGGCATTTTGAAGAGACCGAGGCCGGCGCAGCGGAAGCGGAAGCAGCCGCGGCAGCCGAAACCTCAGAGGAAGTGACCGCGCCGGAAGCTGCAGAGGCCACCGAAACAGCGGAGGCGGAAACTCCCGCTCCGGCAGCCGAAGTAGCTGAAACAGGCACAGAAGAAAAGGCGGCAGAGGACGAGGATGCGTAACAAGCATCTCTCGTTCACCTGTCATTCAGGCAATAATAGAAGTGTGAGACGCAGCCACTGCCACGGGGTAGCTATGAGCGACTAAGGGCTTTGGGATGCAACAGTCGAAAAGAGGCGGATGAGTAAGGTTCGAATCAACGATCTCGCGCGCGAGATGGAGGTCAAGAGCAAGCAGGTTCTTGACGTACTCGCAGAACTGGGCCTGGGCGCCGGCAAAACCCACTCCAGCTCGATAGAGGAACATGAAGCCGAAAAGGTGCGCGCCCACTTTGATCGTGGCCGCACTGGGTCGGCGGGCGGAGGTGCGTCCCGCGCCGGCCAGCCTGCGATTGCCCCAAAGATTGACCTCTCCCACGTCTCCAAGCCCGGCGACGTGATGAAGGCCATATTGGCCAAGAAGCAGCAGGACGAGGAGTCCGCGCGCAGGAGTCATGCGCCGGC
>JBBIVH010000111.1:0-2357 GCA_037439805.1 Acidobacteriaceae bacterium | reverse complement strand
AAGCGGAGAGCACCATTTCGGTCGCCGCCTCCAGCGCACCTGCCCCTCCGGCGTCTAAAGCCCCCGCGGCTTCCGCAGGAGCGTCTGCGTCCGCCGAAGCGACGCCGCCTCCAGCCCCCGTGCGCCGTGTGGTGATGCCGCAGACCGGCCCGCGCCCCGTGTACAAGGCGCCGCCTGTGGCCCCCAGCGCCGTTCCTCAGGGAACGCAGCCCGCTGGCCTCCAGCGTGGCCGCCCCATCTTTGATCGCCGTCCCGCCGGCGCTCCCGGAGGCTTCGGCCAGCGTCCGCCAGGCGCACCCGGACAGTTCCCCGGCGGCCCACGCCCCAAGCATCCCACGCGCACCACACCTGGCGGATTTGCCGGACCTGGAGCGCCCGGCGGCCGTCCCGGCTTTGGCCAGCGCCCTGGTTTCGGTGGTCCGCGCCCCGGTGGATTCGGCGGGCCGCGTCCAGGCGGCTTTAGCCCCGGCGGAGCACCGCCTCCGGGTGAAGCGCCGCGCCCGCAACGCGCTCCCTCCAAGGGTCGTGGCGGACGCCAGCAGTACCCCAAGACCAAGGAAGGCCCGATGAAGGGCTTTGTGCCGCCCCCGCGCTTCGGCGGAGCCGCACCATACAGTAACGAGCCGCTGCCCATCACCCGCGAAATCACGGTCACCGAGGGCATCAGCGTCAAGGATCTGGCCGAAAAGCTCGATGTCCGCGCCAAGGACCTGATCGCCACGCTCCTCATGCGCGGCGTCTTCGTCACCGTGAATCAGTCTCTCGACGCCGAGATGGTCAAGGATGTCGCCGCCAAATTCGGCGCCGGCGCCAACGTCATCAGCTACGAAGAGGAGCTCGAAAACCAGGCCATCGAAGAGGTGCTCGACACAGAAAAGTACGATGTCGTCGAGGTTCCGCGCGCGCCCGTCGTCACCGTCATGGGTCACGTCGATCACGGCAAGACCAGCCTGCTCGATGCCATCCGCGAGACCGACGTTGCCGCAGGCGAGGCCGGCGGCATCACCCAGCACATCGGCGCCTACAAGGTGAAGTTTGCCAAGGAGGGTTCGCCCGCCTCCGGCCGCGAGATTGTCTTCCTCGATACGCCGGGCCACGAAGCCTTCACTCGCATGCGCGCCCGCGGCGCCAAGGTCACGGACATCGTCGTGATCGTCGTCGCCGCCGACGACGGCGTCATGCCGCAGACCCTCGAAGCTATCGACCACGCCAAGGCCGCCGAAGTGCCCATCATCGTGGCCGTCAACAAAATCGATAAGCCCGAGGCCAACCCCGATCGCGTGAAGAAGCAGCTCGCCGATCGCGGCCTCATCCCCGAGGAGTGGGCCGGTGGCGGCGAAAGCTCCACCGTCTTCGTCGAGGTCTCTGCCAAAAAGCGCCTCAACCTTGACCTGCTGCTCGAAATGATCTGCCTCGTCAGCGACATCAAGGCGCCCAAGGCCACCCCGGGCCGCAAGGCAGTCGGCTCGGTCCTTGAGGCCAAGCTCGACCGCGGTCGCGGGTCCGTCGCCACCGTCCTTGTGCAGGATGGCACCCTGCACCTCAACGACAGCTACATCGTCGGCAACACCTTCGGAAAGGTCCGCGCCATGTTTGACGACCGCGGCCGCCCGCTCGAAGAAGCCGGTCCGTCCACGCCGGTCGAAGTCCTCGGCCTCGAGGCGATGCCCGACTCCGGCGATACCTTCCTCGTCGTCGCCGACCGCGACAAGGCCAAGGGCATCGCGCAGTACCGCAAGATGAAGGAGCGCGAGGCGCAGCTTGCCAAAAGCTCCCGCGTCACGCTCGAAGGCCTCTCCGAGCAGATTCGTCAGGCCGGCGTCAAAGACCTCGCCCTCATTATCAAGGGCGATGTCACCGGCTCGGTCGAAGTGCTGGCCGATTCGCTCATCAAAATGTCCACCGAAAAGGTGCGCGTCAAGGTCATCCACTCCGGCGTCGGCTCCATCACAGAGAGCGACGTTCTTCTCGCCACCGCTTCCAACGCCATCATCATTGGCTTCAACGTGCGCCCCGAGCGCAAGGCCGCCGAGCTGGCCCAGCAGGAGAGCGTCGATATCCGCCTGCACTCCATCATTTACGAGCTGCAGGACGAGATGCGCCTCGCCATGATGGGTCTGCTCGAACCGACCTTCAAGGAGAACTACGTGGGCCGCGCCGAAGTGCTCAACATCTTCAAGATTCCGAAGGTGGGCACCATCGCCGGCTGTCGTGTGCTGGATGGCGTCATCCGCCGCGATGCGGAGATCAAGGTGATGCGCGGCGGCGAACAGGTCTTCAAGGGCAAGATCGGCTCCCTCAAGCGATTCAAGGACGATGCCCGCGAAGTCACCAACGGCATGGAGTGCGGCATCGGC
>JBBIVH010000110.1:0-9082 GCA_037439805.1 Acidobacteriaceae bacterium | reverse complement strand
GAATCGTCCACGGAGTTGATGAAGCAGGCCGAGCACTGCGGATTCCGGTAGCCGGTGCCTTCAAAGCGCACGCCGCCCGTGGCTGGATCCCAGTGCCAGCTCTGGCCTTCCGCCTTTGGCTCCAGCCGGTCGCAGCCCACGTTGAACCAGACCGGCGAGTTGAACGCCACGCGCTGGGTCAGCAGCATCGTCGCCAGCTCATCGTGAAACACCCCTGCATCGTGCGCAGAGGCGAAGTAGCCGCTCCGGATACCCCAGTCGCGCACCGTCTCTGCCACGCGCCCCACCAACTGCCGCACGCCTGTCTCGCGCTCCGGCGTCCCAAGCTGACCGTGCAGGTACTTGGAAGCCACGATGTTCGTCGCCGTCATCGACCAGTCGAGCGGCGTCTCCACGTCCTTCTGCTCAAAAATGATGTTGCCTTTGCTGTCTGTAATCAGCGCCGTGCGCAGTTCCCACTGCACCTCTTCGTATGGGGAAACGGCCTCGCGAGAGAAGCGGCGGGTAAATTCCAGCCCTCCCAGTCCATAGGTGGCCTGTTGGGCGATGATGCCAGTTTGAAGATGGGCCTCGTTCATAGAAAATCCTCTCAGTCAGCAAAAGCAACAGATGAACTGCCCCCGTTTCCAGCACTTCCATAGACTGGATTCCAGCAGCAGACGTTGGAGCAGGCGCGCAGAAAACGGGATGAAAATCAACCGGGTTCAACCGGGGCTCTTCGGGAGGGCGCAGCGCCTTACCGGGAGGATTTATGACAGTCCGTTTACAGCCGCAGATGAAAAAATAGCGCCGTCTATAGTGTCTGTCAACTGGAAACCACAATATCTAGTATTTTGTTTGCATTTCGGGCACCTGCGCCCTAAATGGCTGAATTTGCTTGTGGAAAGCGCAAATCGGCGAGCTGGGCGCGCATTTCTGCGATCGAGATGCCTCAAATCCAGTGCAGTTGCGGGTCTCGGAGTCGCCATCCATCGCAGACTCAAGCCTAGACCGCATTTTCTTGAGGGACAAGACGCAGAACCGGTGCAAAATGGCCGCCGTCCTGTGCAGATTGTGGACAACAGGTCCGCGATTCCCCTGCCCGCCAAGGCTCCGGAGCGTCACCTGCTGGTACGCTGTCTCCATGCCTGCCTTCCAGCGCAACCTGCCCCATTGGAAGCCTGTTCCACGCCCCAGCCCTATCCGCCTGCAGGGTCGCACCGTCGCGCTGGAGCCCTTGGACGCGGATCAACATACCCGCGACCTCTGGAACGCAGTCCACGGGCACGACAAGCTTTGGGTGTGGCTCTTTGATGGCCCTTACGCGGCCGAGACCGCTTTACACGAGGCGGTGGCACGGAAACAGGCAAGCGCGGAGGCCCGCTTCTTCGCAATCGTTCCGGTCGCCACCGGCAAAGCTGCAGGCTGGGCCAGCTATATGCGAATGGAGCCAGCGCACGGAGTCATTGAAGTGGGGAATATCCTCCTTGCTCCGGCGCTGCAGCGGACGACCGCTGCCACAGAGGCCATGTACCTGATGGCGCGTCATGTCTTTGAGGATCTCGGCTACCGGCGTTATGAATGGAAATGCAATGCTCTGAACGAGCCTTCACGGCGCGCCGCGCTGCGCCTTGGATTCACCTTTGAGGGCGTCTTTCGCCAGCATATGGTGGTCAAGGGCAGCAATCGCGACACAGCCTGGTATTCCATGCTGGACCACGAATGGCCCGCCCGCAAAGCGGCGCTGGAAGCCTGGCTGGACCCGGCAAACTTTGACGCAAGCGGAGAGCAGAGGGCCCGCCTTTCTGCGGCGGGCCCGAGCTAGGGCGCCGGTACGCCTATCGTCACTGTGCGTTGGCTAATTCCCAGCCGCCCCAGAGGCGGAAAACATAACCGTCTGCTGGTCAGCCTCAATCACCTTCTGATAGAAGCCCTGCAAAGCGGGAAGGTCTTGCGCCGGGAGCAGAACAAAAGATTGCGCAAAGATTCTCTTTACGTCGAGCACACCTGCTCCTGCCTGAACCTTGACGACCATCGCCGCATGGTCCGGCCACGGTATTTGCTGGCTTTGGGGTGCGCTTGCAACGGAAAATCCGGCAGGCAGATGGAAAACAGCGTCGTCGATCTGCTGCCCCGCATACTTCATGGCAATCGGTTGGGTTCGACTTTTTTGGTTAGCCAGCGTGGTTGACTTCTGCGATGCAAAAAAGAAACCCGGGACCTCAAGTCCCTTACCATCGGACTTACCTAACTGGCCGGCGATTTGAGCCACGACCTCGAAGTAGCCATTTGTCGTGTCGATGCCATGAATCTGCCGAACCGTTGCCGAAACGCCCGTTGGTAAGGACTCAGCGAGAACTTCGTTGAGTCCGCTCACCACTGCCTGACTCCCCTCGCTGAGATTTATCTGCCTCCAGTGCAAGGCGAAGGGTCCATTCATGAGCAGCTTCACCGAGCCGGTCACTCCCCCCTTGGGGTCAAGAGTCAGGTCCGCCAGGCGGGCACTTACGGCATCTTTCAGGTTATTCGGAGGCGTAGTCGCGCTGGCTGTCGTGCCGTTTGCGGTCACCAGCAGTCCGCCGCAGAGTGTGTGTGCCCAGTGCAAGTCGCCGAATGGAAGCATCTTCTGCCCAGGATCGAGAAAAACATCCCCAGCCTCGGCGTGAAAAACGACGATGAGCGCAGGGAGTTGGTCGAGGGCCAGATAATTTGGGTCAAAGAACATGCGGCGGCGATCATTGATGCGCATGGCGCTGACGTGAAGTCCCGCCGCGCGAGCCAGAGCGAGATAGACCACCGCCAGTTCGCTCGGAGAACCTCCCTTCCCTGCCCAGACGGCTTGCGCGTTCCTGGGAGTTCCAGCTCCGCCGAGTTGTTCTGCGCCTTCACCACTCCCTGCAACAAATGCCGTGTTGGTGAGCGCCTGCACGGCATCGTAGAGCTTGCGCGCCTTTGCGTCGTCGGTGGTCGCGCCGGCCGTCAACTGGGCTGCGGCAGCCTGCAGGTCGGCGGACGGAGCCGCCGCTTGATCCACCTCCTTGGACCACCGTTTCCCTTCCGCGGCCCAGAACGTATCCGGGGCAAGATAGGGCGTGAAGTAGAAGCGGACCGAATATCGCGTGTTGGCCTCAGGCGGAGCCTCTGCTTCTGCAACAAAAGCCGGCACATCGGCGAGGTCCAGCGTGTAGTCCAGTTTGGGGCTTACCTGCACCTGCGCACCCGCGGGCAGATGCGCAGAAAAGAGAATGTAATGGGCAATCTCACCATCCACAATCCGGGTAATGCTCAAGTTGCCGATTACGTTCCGCTCCTGATCGCTTAAAGGGTTGTAGTAGAAGTGCTCTTTGTGAGCGAAGAGATCCGGCTGCACATTCCAGAAAGGCACGGCGGACGCCAGCGCGGAGTTCTGAAACTCCTGCTGGCCCGGCGTAGCTCCAGTGACGAGTGCATCGCCGATCGCCAGCGTCCACCTGTACTCGAGTATGCTGCCTACCGAAGCAGCCGGCATCGTGACGTAGTGCGTACCATCGTTCCGGCTCTGCATGGCGCTTGATGGGGAGTTGAGCGGGACAATCTTGCCATCGGGATGGATGGTGCGCGCCTCAATCACAAGCCCATGGCCGCTTGCTGTTCTTGGCACCACCACATCCGCCCGGTTGAGGCCATCTGCGGTGAGAATCTTGATCCGTACATACTCGCTGATGAAGTGATTGAAGTTGTCTGTGACCTCTTCCCGGTACAGAATGACAGCCGGTGCGCCGGGCGCCTTCGCATCGGAGGTCATTGCGAGTTCATCGGGAGTGGGGTCTTTGAACTTCTGAGCATGAGACGCCAGCGGAATCAAGGCAAGAAGAAACAACAATCCGCACGCACACCTGCGGCATGACACCAACTGAATCGGCATCGTCAACGTCCTCCGAAGAGTGTCTTGAAAGGCGGAATAAGCCTAGCAGATTCCTGCGTGCAGGCGACGTGGTCTGCGCTGCAAGATGGCGCAGAGAAGAACGCCGCCCGGTTAGGGGCGGCGTCTTCAGCGGATGCGACGCGAATCAGTTGCCGGCCTTGGTGTCAATCTTCATGCCATAGAACGATTTCCGCACGAAGAACATCGACACGAGAAAGAAGACGACCGCCAGGCCGCTGGCGAGCATCGGATTCTGGGCGCTCAGGGTGACTGCCAACTCGACCGCAAGCAATCCAAAGAGCGTGGTGAACTTGATGACCGGGTTCATGGCTACCGAGGATGTGTCTTTGAATGGATCGCCGACGGTATCGCCGACCACGGTAGCGTCGTGCAGCGGCGTGCCCTTCTGCTTCAGGTCCACCTCGACGACCTTCTTCGCGTTATCCCACGCGCCGCCGGCGTTGGCCATGAAGATGGCCTGATACAAGCCGAAGACCGCAATCGAGATCAGATAGCCGATAAAGAAAAACGGCTCAAAGAACGCGAATGCGAGCGTTGCGAAGAAGACGGCGAGGAAGATATTGAACATGCCCTTCTGCGCATATTGCGTGCAGATCTCGACTACCTTCTTGCTATCGGTGACCGACGCCTTCTCCACGCCTTCCAGCTTGATGTTTGCCTTGATGAATTCGACCGCGCGGTAGGCGCCGGTGGTGACCGCCTGCGTGGAAGCGCCGGTGAACCAGTAGATCATTGCTCCACCGGTAATCAACCCGAGCATGAAGGGCGCGTGCAGCAGCGAGAGATTCTGCACGTCATGGCTCAGTCCGCCGGTAAGCGCCATGATGATCGAGAAGATCATCGTGGTTGCGCCGACCACGGCGGTGCCGATCAGCACCGGCTTTGCCGATGCCTTGAAGGTGTTGCCCGCGCCGTCGTTAGCTTCGAGCAGGTGCTTGGCGCGTTCGAACTTCACGTCGATGTTGAAGTCCTTCTTCAGCTCGCCTTCGATGCCGGGAACATTCTCGATCAGCGATAGCTCATAGACGGATTGCGCATTGTCGGTGACGGGACCGTAGGAGTCCACGGCGATCGTGACCGGCCCCATGCCCAGGAAGCCGAACGCGACGAGGCCGAAGGCGAAGACGGCTGGCGCCAGCATCAGTTCCGCCATGGACGTGCCTGTGGTGAAGTAATACCCCGTTCCCATGAGCGCGACCATGCACAATCCCAGCCAATAGGCCGAGAAATTACCGGCCACGAATCCGGACAAAATGCCGAGTGAAGCCCCACCTTCCTGCGCAGATTTGACGACTTCCTTCACGTGGGCCGATTTGGTTGACGTGAAAACCTTCACCAACTCGGGGATAATTGCGCCCGCCAGGGTTCCGCACGAGATGATGGACGCCAGCTTCCACCAGATCGTTCCATCCCCAAGATCGTGGATCATGTAGAACGTAACGACGTAGGTCAGGATGATGGAAACAATCGAGGTGATCCATACCAGCGAGGTCAGCGGCGCCTCGAAGTCCATCTCATCAGAATTCGCATATTTCGCATGCGCAATGGCGCCGTTGAGGAAGTACGCGCCAGAACTGGAGACCAGCATCGCCACGCGCATGACGAAGATCCAGACCAGCAGTTGCACTTGCGTGGTGGGGCTCTTCACGGCCAGCAGGATGAACGCGATCAGGGCCACGCCGGTGACGCCATAGGTTTCGAAGCCATCGGCGCTGGGGCCAACGGAGTCGCCCGCATTGTCGCCCGTGCAGTCCGCAATGACGCCGGGATTGCGCGCATCATCTTCCTTGATTTTGAAGACGATCTTCATCAGATCGGCGCCGATATCGGCAATTTTGGTAAAGATTCCGCCGGCGATGCGCAGGGCCGCTGCTCCGAGCGACTCGCCAATGGCAAAGCCGATAAAGCACGGGCCCGCGTAATCGCGCGGGATGAACAGAAGGATGCAGAGCATGATGAGCAGTTCGACCGAAATCAGCATCATACCCACGCTCATGCCGGCCTTCAGCGGAATCGCATAGCATGGATATGGCTTGCCGCGCAGTCCCGCGAATGCCGTCCGCGAATTCGCAAATGTGTTCACGCGAATCCCGAACCACGCCACGCCATAGCTTCCAGCGATGCCGAGAAGACTGAATCCTAAAATGACCGGCAGCGTAACCGCAACCGATTTTCCCGGCACCGGCGCCAGATAGCCGAAGTACAGCGCGATAATGACCGCGATGAAAGCCCACAAAAGGAGAATGAATTTGCCCTGCGTGACCAGATAGGTTTTGCAGGTCTCATAAATCAATTCGGAGATTTCGCGCATGGTGCGATGGACCGGCAAATTCTTCAACTGCACATAGATCGCCATCCCGAACAGAAGGCCACCGACGCAGAAGAGCAGTCCAATCATGAGCAAGGCATGCCCATTTATGCCGAAAAACTGGACGCTCGAAAGATCCGGCAGCACCAGGTTGGCTTCACCCCCGCCGTGCTCCTGCTGCGCGAAGGACAATGTGGGAGCCAATGCGGGGATCAGCAAGGCAAGAAGCGTTACAGCCATCCTGCTGCGCCGCCTAAGGAAGACTGCTGATGCGCGGAAGCCGCGCGCAATCTGCCCCGGAAGACGGGCAGCAAAGATCGAAAAAAAGCACACACCGAGAACGAAGTACACCCAACCCTGAACAGTCACATGTCCTCCCGACAAAAGGTTTTAAGCCATACCATGCACAAACGCGGGTAACACAGCCTCCGGATACCGGGGAAAAGTCACCGGAAGGCTATCATCCGTATCTGGCGCTGTCGAGTGATTGCAGTCACAGAGCAGGCGGACCCGATGCTCCGCCGCTAATCGACGGGGATTTCGATGCGGTCTTCGGGAAGGGGAACCCGCAGGTTCATATCGCCCTGGTCGCGCACGCGGCCGCCGGGGAGCGGGTGCAATTTGAAGAGCACCAGCGCATTGCGCTGCGGGTCATCGAGGGCATGGAAGGTCGCGACCTGCTCCAGGGAGAAATGCGTATGCAGGTCGGCCAGCGTGCCGGGGTCGAGGTCGTTCCACGCCGCATACCAGCCCGGCTGATAATAACCGAGTTTGGCGGGCAAGTCGGGCATTCCGGGAATCGGCGTGCTGAAGTCGTCGCACAGCGAGGGCAGGTGCGTCATCAGCGTAACCTCATCGCCGCTGATGGAGACGAGGCGGCGCTTGCCGTTCGGATGCTCGTCGACGTAGCGCGTGAGCTGCTGCGCTGCATGAACTAAGGTGTACTCGGGATGCATTGCGTAGCCCGCGACCCAGGCGGCATTGGTCGCGATGGCTCCGATGGCGACGGCCAGAGCGCCCCAGCCCGCCTGCCTGATTGACCCCCGGCAAGAGATGAAAACACCCATGCCTTGCGCGAGGAGGAAGGCGCAAAAATAGAACACCACAGCGAAGTAGCGAGGCTGCGGATGATTCTGGAGCGTCATGAACAGGACGTAGCCTGCGATGGCGAGCACAGAAGCGCCGAAGACCGGGTCCTGCAACAAGGTGCGACCCCACGGCGCGCGCCATGCCGCCAGCGCTGTCAGCGCAATCAGCCCGGTCATTGGAACCAGAATGCGGTCCACCCAAAGGCCGCCGTGAAGTGACCACCAGAGGCTGGCGAACGGCCACCAGAGGTTGTGCGGTTTCGGGTAGGAGTTGATGTAGAAAAGATAGCGATAATCGACCATCAGGCCGCTGCGTGCGACGCATCCCATCCATGCACCGAAGCTGAGCGCACTGACAATGCCGGAAACTGCGATGCAGCGCAGCGCGGTCTTTCGGTTCGGTCCGAATGCAGTCCATGCCGCCCAGACGAGCGCAGGCAGAAGAAATACCGCGGTCGTTTTGGTCAGGAGCATCAGCGTGAAGAGCAATCCGACGCCCGCGGCGCCGATGGCCGGACGGCGCATGCGGGGCAGGCGCACGGCAAGATTCAGCGCGGTCAGAGTGAGCGCAACGAGCAGCGGCTCCAGAATCGCCAGGCGGCTGAAGCAGTACAAGAATGGACTCGTCGCGAGCAGGGTCAGCGCCAGCCATGGCATCCAGCGCGGCCCTCGCCTGCGCAAGAGCAGCCCGCTCAGCAGCAGATTCAGAACGTAGAACGCAACGGCCAGGCCGCGCGCAGCCTCGACGGTCACGCCGGTGGCGAAAAAGAGCAGCCACTCCAGAAACGGCCAGACGGGCACCGCCGGCGCTGGGTTGAAGTCGCCCGGCAGGTACCAGTTGCCAAACAGGTGCGCGCGAATGGCTGCGTTTCCATACCAGCCTTCGTCGGTGTACTTGGCCCAGTCGTGGAACCAGGGAGTGTGATTGGGAAAATCCGCCTGCAGGTGCCACGCATGAAGGGCGACGAACAGCGCAATGAGAAGGAACCATGCGGCGTAGCCAATGCGTTTCAGGGCAGTCTGCACCAGCAATCACTCCGTCGAGCATTCCAGCAAGAGTCGGGCGGCGGGATGCAGGGTTTGCACTGTCCCCGCCGACCTATTCGTAGGCAAGCGCGTCGATCGGGTCCTTGCGCGAGGCCATCCACGCGGGATACAACGCGCCGCAGAGCGAGCCGGCGAAGGCGATGAGCGAGCCCCAGCCAATCCACGCCGGTGTGAGCTCAAAGGGGAAGGTGGCGAACTTGATGTGGAGCAGCTCACGCAGGGCAAAGGCCGAGCCAATGCCGAGGATGACCCCTGCGACGGCCAACGCGGCGGTCTCGCGCAGCACCACACTCACGATCGTCCATTTGGACGAACCCAGCGACTTGAGGATGCCGATCTCGCGTGTGCGCTCGAGAACGGCGGTGTACATGGACTGAAAGATCACCAGGAAGCCCACAACCACGGCGATGGTGATGACCACATTCAGCGCGAGATTGAAACCGGGAAACTTCGAGGGCGTATACAGTGCCAGCAGGTCAGCCATCGTCAGCACCCGGTAGGCCTCAAGGCCCTTCGTGGCATGAACTTCTTTTTCAATGCTGCCGATGTTCTCTGGCGCGTCGCTCTTTAGGTAGATGACGGAGGCCTTCCCGTCCGTCCCCATCAGGCTGCCCATGGTTTCGAGCGGAATCAGCTTGCGTCCGCCCTTTCCGCTCTCCACGATGCCGCAGATACGGAAGGAATGATTGAGCACCTGGATGGTGTCGCCTACCTGGTGCCCATTGCCTGAGCGGG
>JBBIVH010000109.1:0-9136 GCA_037439805.1 Acidobacteriaceae bacterium | reverse complement strand
TTCAGATCGAGCGGCAGCGCCTCGGCGTGAACCTGCGCGCTGACCCAATCCGAAACGCACACGCCGGCCACACATACACCCGCGCTCGCGTTCGCTGAAAAATCGCCGGAAATATGTGGCTGAGGTGTGATGGTCACGCCCACGTCAATATTGCCGCGCACATAGGCTGATGCCACCGAGTCATCGCCAACGTCGAGATCGATTCCGACTCCTCCGCCCATTGAGAGTCCCTGGTCCGAAAGCATGAAGTACATATCCGAATCGGAGACAAGGAGGTGGCCTTGAATGCGCGGACCCTCCTTCTTTCCTGCGTCGATGTGCCACGGACCCTTGCCGAGGTGAAGATCCACCGCGGCGTTATTGGCGCTGCTGCCAAGATCGATATACGCCAGATTGTTCAGGAATGACAGATGGCCCCACAGTCGTCCGTCAAAGCTGCTGCCGGCGTACTGGAGGTAGCCCTGGAAATCTCCGTTCCCATTGTCTGGCAGCTTCAGCAGCCACGCGTGAAAGTCCATTCGCGCGCCAGCATCCTGGCCCGTCGCCTTAATCGTGAGGTCGCCATCCAGCGTGTACGTGAAGTGGTCGGGCATGCCCACCCGCATGCCGGCCATAAAGAGAAACGAATTGTCGTAGACCGGCGTAGCCGCATTCAGGTCGCCCGTATCGGTGAATGCGTTCAAGGGAAAGTTATGTCCCATGCCGCCGGAGATTGAGTAGAGATTCATGATAGGCGGCACTGGAACCAGCGGCACTCCGGTATCACCGAGGCCAATGGTTGCGCGCGTAAGCCAGTAGTCGTGTCCATTCCCGTAGCCCAGCCGGAACTGCGCCGTTAATGGCGGACCGCCCAACTCGCTTAGATCGACAGTGCCGGAGTACTCAGTTGTTCCGCCCCCGCTACCGGTTGAGCCTCCTCCCGCGTAGACGGGGTGAATCCGCGCCTCTGAGGTCGGCTGCCCCGAGGGATAGGGAACATCGACAGTGAAGTCCGAGTTCTCAGGTCCCTTGCTCGTGAACGCCGAACCCGATGAATCCATTTCGTAATTCACCACCATCGGCGCTGCCGGCATCACCTCCGACAGATGGACCGTGGTGCTGAATTGCGCGCCCAGCACCTGGCTGCCCTGCATCGGCACAGTGATGTGTGCGGAGATGAGATCGAGTGGCGTCTGCCCCAGCGTCGAAGCGCCACTGAGCGGCACATCGATCGACGAGCCGCCGTTGCCGAGATACGCGCGGCCATCCATGCCGAAGGTAAACGGCGTCAGCGGAATCGCGGCGAACTTCTTGCCCTCCGAGTTGAACGTGTACGTAGTGGATGTCTGCACCGCCCAGCCCAGGCCCTCCACCTGCGTGAATTCAAGATTCTTCGCAGTGAAGCTGATATTGCCATATGTCTTCGTCACCGGCGAAGTGTTGGTCGGGAAGGTGACCGATGCCTGCTTGCCGCCGCCTGAGGCGAGTGTGCCGTCGCCGGTGATGTGCGTGTCGAGCCACGGCACGTAAATGTCGATTCCCTTGTACGTCGCTTTGAAGTCTCCCGATCCTGGAGCTGCGTATGCGTTGAGAGATTGGAAGCTGACCTTGCCTGCATCGAGCGCCGCAGAGAACGGCCCGGTGGAGAGACTGCCGCACAGCCCGCCGTTGATGACGCCCCAATCATTCACGACAGGCTGAAATGCAGAGGATGCGACCAGTCCCATCGTGTACGGCACAACCGTGAGCGACGGAAACCGGACACCGACCCAGTCTGCGCCGCTCAGCGAGCCGCAGTACGGACTCGCGCCGTCGCCGGCCGTGTGGCTCAGGTCCAGTCGCACATTGCTCGAAGACATCTGAAACGCGCTCCATCCAATGATGGTGCTGGGCAGATTGAGGCCGTCCTTGATCCAGTCACCGTTCGAGTGCAGCTCCGCGGTCACACCCGACCACTGCTGCGGCTTCTCCACGCCGGGCAGGCGAAGCGTGTCATCCTGGAAGGCTACGCTCAGCGTGGCATCCACTTCGCCCTGCACCGCGCCGCCCGTTGTAGAGGTGTGCCCCTGAATGCGATCCAGCGTGCCCGTCAAGCCTGGCGCGCTGGCGTTCAGAGGCAGATTCGGCGCAACATCCAGCGTGCCCGCGGTGACTGTGCTTCC
The DNA here is from genome assembly GCA_037439805.1 of Acidobacteriaceae bacterium. Classification (GTDB taxonomy): domain Bacteria; phylum Acidobacteriota; class Terriglobia; order Terriglobales; family Acidobacteriaceae; genus Telmatobacter. Next base: position 6,995 of record JBBIVH010000109.1, on the reverse strand, counting down.
ATCCGGCACCTCCCATCCGCTGAAATGGATCGGGATCGGCGGATAAATGTCATAGCCGCTGCTCGATGAGTTCGCAAGATGGACGATCAGGTTTCCCGAACCGCTGTATTGTGTCCCTTGCTGCGTGACATTCCCCTGAATGTCTTCAACTTCAAAAGAGCCTCCGCTGGTCACCGGAAACAGAAACTTGCAGGGCTTCGATGGGTCCGATTGCACCACTTCGTAGTGGCTGGTGCTCGATGCGACGAACTGGTCGGGCGGCAGCTCCGCCACAATCGACGCGACCTTCTGCATTGCGTCATTCACGTATTGCACCGCGCCCAGTCCGCCGATGGCATGATTCGAGCTTGAAAGCAATCCGATTTTCAGCGGCGGTAAATTGCTGCCTGCCGGCGGAGACAGCGAGTTCAGCACGAGTTTTGCAGTCGCCGCTGCGTCCGCATCCAGCTTGCCGCCGGCCTTGCCCGCGATCTTTCCAACCGACTCTCGCACGCCGAGCGGTAGATTCGGCAGCGCGGGATCCGGCGCCACGACGGCGGATACGCTAACCGCATGTATGCCGAGCGCCTTCGTGGAGAGCGGCGACGGCGTATCAAACGGCTTACTCTGATCGACAATGATCGCAGGCTCGACGTACCCCGGCGGCGGATGCGCAATCAGCTTCCGCTGCGTCGATGCCCCCAGCGCAATCGTCTGCTGCATCGTGACGCCGTCCACATTCCACGTCACGCTGACTTCGCCTCTACCGAAATAGCCAATATGCGATTCTGCAATCGCCGCATCGTCGCACGTGCTGCAAATCGCGTCTGCCGTCACCGAGCCGGCGTTCAGCAGGCCGATGGACCCCTTGGCCCGCATCGCCGGAGCCTTCTCCACAGGCTGAACCTTGCTTCCAAGGCTGTTGCCCGTGGGTAACAGATGAATCAGAGAGCGCGCCTTTGAGCTGTCGTGTCCAGGGAAATTCGGGGCGGCAATCGTCTTCAGGTGCAACGGGCCATTCGCGGCCAGGTCTGCAGGAACCGTAATGGTCACGCCCTTGCAGAAGATCATGTATGCGCGCGCCGTGATGGCGCTCGAATCCGGCGATGCAGGCGCGGCGCTTGCTCCGGGAAGCATGGCCGATACGTTCTGCGCAAGCAGAGAGTGAAAGGTCGCGTCAATGGTGTTCTGTGAGGGACCGTTGCTCTTGAGCGAGACCATGCGCCCGAGAGTTGCCACCTGCAGAAACGGAGACGTTGCCGGCCCATCCACGCTCGCCGCCAGCAGCGATGCGTTTACATGCTGCGCGTCGGCCTCCGAGAGTTGAAAGACGCGGATGGTAAAGCTGCCCGTATTGTTGTACTGATGCACCACCGCGCCCACATCGCCCAGGTGCGCTGGCAGCGTGAGGCCCTCGCCGCGGTTCCAGTTCTCCATACTCGGATCGGCGGGCGGCGCGCTTAGAGCTTCAATTGTGCCGTCGCCCCAATCCACAAAGAGATTGTCAAACGCTACGTCTCCCACCTGCCCGAAGAGACAGCCGTTGCACTGCGACCCTGGCTTTTGAACCAGTCTCGGATGCGTCGCATACGGCGAATCCGTAAGGTTGAAGCCTCCCGACAGCACAAAGCGATCTCCCATGTAGCTGTTGGGGTCGTTGCCCGTGCCGTCCGCGTCCTGCGCCTGCAGGCTGCTGCTGGTGCTGCCTCCGTTCGAGCATGCAAGGCCCGTCGGCGCCATGGGTCGGTTGAGCGGCCAGCGATCAGATATCTCCACCTTCACATCGACGGTCTGGCTCTGCACGCCGGCTCCGAACTGGCCTCCTCCAGCCTGTTGCACAATCGAGGAGTTCATCCGCGTGTGGAAGGTCGGCTGGGGCGCCACCCCGTTCGACGTGTACGTGTGATAACCCACCACCTCCCATTGCAGGTCGCCCTCCGCCAGTTGCGGGCTCGAACTCGCCGGCGCGGGCGGCTGATAGATCATCGCTCCTCCAATCAAGGTAGGGGTGGGCGCCGGATGAGAAACATAGTGAAAGCCGCCGTGCTGCGGTGTCGGAACATTCTCCAGCACCGACGCAAGGAACGCTGCATCGGGCCGGTAGTAGGTTGGAACCGTCGATGAGGTCCCCCCCGACACAGGCACACTCGTGCCGTCGATGCGCTTCGAACCGAGCAGTGTAACGCCATCCTTGGCGTAAATGTTCAGCATGTAGTAATCGGCGAGACCCGGATTCTCCTCGTTCCACTCAAAGTGAGCATCGTCGTCCAGCACGGGAACGCCATAGTGCTCCTCAAACTCGCCCACCCACTGATCGCCCCACTGCGGCGTCACGAGGTCAATCTTGCCGAGCGGAAAATTTTGCAGTGTGATCGGCGTCGTCTTCAGAACCAGCGGTGGGCCAGACGAGACAGGCACAGGGATGACGTTCAGCATCCGGCTGCCCGTTGCACGCTGCTGCTCCGGCGTCTGCAGCGTGATGTCCCGTCCGCCCGGCAGTGCAGTGGCCAGCGCGCTCACCGTGACGTGAATTTCGGTGCTGTTGATATACCTCGCAGGGCCCAGTGCCATCACTGCCGCAGGCACGCCCGCGCCAACGGAGAACAACACCAGCGTGCCGGGAACAAAGTTAGTTCCCTCAATCGCGAGATCCACATTCTGGCTGCCCGCCGAAATCTGGCTCGGAATCACGCGCAGAATCTGCATGGGCTGGATTGTGCCACCGGGCTTCGCCGACGGAGTCACTGTAAATGTGTTCGGCGCGGCGACACTTAGGTTCCCTGCGACCAGCCGCACGGCGCGAGGTCCAAGCGGTGCATTCGGCGCGATGGTCACCTCCGCCTGCACCTCCGTTGCGTTGGCCACTGTCGGCTTGCCGATCGTCAGCCCCGTCGCTGGAATCATCTGCACGGTTGCGTTCGGAAAGAGATTCGCGCCTGAAAGCGTGAGCAGCACCGAAGTTCCCTGATGGCCTGAGAGCGGTGTCATCTCTCGCATCGACGGCTGCGCCGGGCCGCAGCTCGCGGCAACTGCAAAATTCGTGCTGCAGCCGCTGGAAGCCGCAGTCACCGTGAATGGAACTGACGCCAACAGGTTGTAGTCGGCCACCTGCAGATTGACCTTGTACGACCCCGGAGCGGCGTTGGAAGCAATCTGAACTTTGGCGACAACCTGCGTGGGCGATGTGGACGCCACGCTCGTCACAGAGATGCCCTGCGACGGCGTGAAGAACAGCTTGAGCATTTTGGCCGAAAGGTTCGTCCCCGTAAACGTCAGCGTGACGCTCGCCCCCTGCGCTCCTTGTGTTGGGCTGTACGAGGCCAGCGCCGGACGCTGCGCCGACGCAGCAACTGTGGCAATCAGGACGGCGGCCGCGAGAATCGAGGCTCTCAAAATGGTTCGCGGAGAAGCATTCTTACCCCGGTCCTGTTGAACACTCCGCACTCTTCTGCATGTTGCTTGCATCGTGTCGCCTCAAAACGTCTTTTTGTGCGCGAGATTAAACGTCCAGATGCCGACAAGCTGCGTGCTGCGCAGGTCGGTGTGCGCCACGTTGTCCCGGTTATCGTTGTAACTGCCCTGCACCGCAAGCGTGCTCGTCTTCAGCCACGCCGGCAAAGTCCATGAGAGCCGGCCACCGTACTGGCCCGTCAGCGTATCGCTGGTCATGCTGCCGCCGGCAAGCACCGTCTGTCCCTGCACTACGCTGAGCAAGGGGGACACCAGCACGTTGGGCTGCTTCCACGTCATGGCAGGCTGAACGTAGAGGCTGATCGTTCGCGTCGTTCCAATGGAGACCGGATCGGCAGCGACCCAACTGAAATTCGCCTGCGTGTTGCACTGGAAGAATCCCTGCGTCACCAGATTTGCGCCCAGCGAAATCGAAGACGTAATCGCGCTCGCGGTGGGCTGGATATTGTCGCGCAGCCAGTCGCGGTTGCCGCCTACAGTCATCGACACCAAACCCACCTGCCGCGAGAGCGTCACATTACCTGACACGTCGCGCTGGTCCGCGCTCCCGTTCTGGCTTGGCGGCAGTCCCCGCAGCGCAGCAGGAATCGTACCCGTCTCTGTCAGCGACTGATTCGAGCTGATCGACAGGCTTGTCTTTGCGCCGAAGGGTTTGGACCACGTCTCGGACAACGTGTTGAGATCGAGCTCGGCCGTCGTAACTGGATGCACGTTGTTCTGCAGAAAACTGTAGGTCAGCGCGAATGTGCCTGCTTTTGTGGATTCGCTGGCCGAGGCATCCACGCCGCGCAGGTCGGGGTTGCTGGACTGGGTCAGACTTGGATTCGCCGGATTCCCGAAGTTCTGGCTGAGATCGCGAAACGCGACGCTCACTGCCGCCTTCCCCGGATTGCCTGAGATGCCCGACCGCCACGCGCGGCCGAAGAGCGTCTTCGATGTCGGATCGGCGACATTCGCATTGTCGTAACTCCACGCATACTCGCTCGACCACTGCCATTTCTGCCCGAGGTGAAAGTTCAACAGTCCGCCATACACATCCCCGCGCGACTTCGCGGCAACGGGATTGGGCACGATAATGGGGTTGCCCTGTGAGTCATACTCAACCGTCGTCGGCGCTCCGATGTCGCGTGCGCCCAGCCACATCAGCCGGAACTCCGCCCACTTCGGCAGCGGAGCCTGCCAGCTTGCCCCCATCAGCCTCTGATGGAACGTCACACCAGCGCCGCCGCCCAGCGCCTCATCATTGGTGTTCGTGTAGAAGCCGATCTTGCCTCCAGGCGTGGTCGCCATCGCCTCCACGCCCTGGCGCGGCGTCGCAGCCGTCACAAACTGCGCATCAGTAAAGAGCGCGGGCGAGACGATGCCAAAGCGGAGACTCCCGCCCCAGCGCTCGCCTTTGCGTTCAATCTGCGCGATGTAGTCATTCACGCGGCCCTGGCTTGTTCGCTGAATCGCAGGATTCAGAATCGAGTTGAGCAGGCCGCTGCCGTTGATCTCGGGCTTCCATGGACTGTTCTCCGCGAGGATGCGCTCCGCTAGAGAGAAGACATTGGAATCGGGCGGATTCGATCCCGATGCCCACTGCGTCGTCGATGCAATCTGTCCGTCAATCTCTCCCTGAAACTTTGTCTTCGCCGGTTCCTGCTTCGCTGCCGGGCCCTGCGTGATGGCACCCATCGCCGCGGAAGGACTCGGCGCAGGCGTCGCTTCAGCATCCGTGCCGGGCTGCATCGCCGTTGCAGGGGCCGGAGGCGCAACGGCCGCCGGAGCGGCAACAGTAAACTTCCATCCCGATGCCTCAAAGCCCACCGTGAGACTTACATCGTGCTCACCGTTCGTAAGCGGAAGCTGTGGAGTATACGCCACCTGCGTCTGGCTCACTTGTGCGAGCGACGTAATGTCCAGGTCGTCCATCGACAGGCTTACGTCCGCCGGATTCACCGGCGATTGAAACTGTACCGAGATTGCCGGCTGCTGCTGTGCGATGCTGCTGTTCGGCGTCGGCGTCTCCTTTGCAATCTCCGTCGCAAGGTCGAAGTAGCTGCCGCGGCGCATGACGCGCAGGTTCACGTAGCGCAGCGACGCGCGTGGCGACGCGAGCCTCAGCCCTGCCGCTGGTTGCCCCGGAATGCGCGGCTCCGCAAATTGCTGCGCCGGCCCGGAAAAAATGCGCTCGCCCCAAGGCGAAAACACGTCGATGCGCCAGAAGTACGTTTCGCCAGGAATCAGCCGTCCGTCGATCGCGTGCAGGTCAAGCGTACCCTTTTCCGTCAGATAGCGGCGCAGAATCTGCTTTCCATCCGCATCCTTGCTGATCGTCACCAGATAAAGCGAGCCGGGCGTTGCCACCGTCCAGTCAATCTGCGTATGCCCCAGCGCATTGCGCACCGGCGCTGCCTTCAGCGGCATCAGCGCGTTGCGCGAGAGATGCACGATGCTGCGCATGGGAAGCGGCTTTCGCGCCGCGCGTGCCCCGTCCACCACGCGAACCGTCCAGTACAAATTGCCTTCCGGCTGACCGGTCCAGATCTCCGCCGGCACCTGCCAGCGGTTGTCGTCCACGTCATACCAGGTTTCGATTGCAGAAAAGTATGGCTGTGTCGAGAAGGCAACCTGATAGCGCACCGCGCCCGGAACCGGCGCCCACAGCAGCTCTGGCGCTGTCGCTGAGGCAAAGGCCGCCCCGTATGCGGGAGCCAGCAGCGCCTCAAGCTTCCACCCCGGCGGAGTGACCGCAACCAGCACCGGCCTGGTGGCAATCTGCGTCGGCTGCTGCAGGCGCAATTGAATCGTGTGCCCGCCCAGATACCACGTCGGCAGCGTCTGACGCGTCCGGATTGTCATGCTCTGCCCCGCCACCAGCGGCACTGCAAACTGCTCGATCACCTGGTTGTCCCACAACCACTGCCCAATCACCGAACCGGTGCCCGCGCCCGACAGCACAGCCTGCGCAAACAGCTCGTCGCCCTGCTGCACCACAGTTCCGTCGCGGGGATGAATAAGCCCAATATTGAGCACCGACGCCGGCACGGCAATTGATGTGGAGGACTGAATCTGCAGCGGCTGCGTCGTACCCGTCCCGACAGCCGCCGTTCCCACGCCCGCTGCAGTGGACGTGCCATCGCTGTTCAGCACGTCGATACCGCGCAGCCCGGTCGCCGAGGTCGGGCTCAGGCTGAACAGGGCGGTCATCAGAGTGCCGCTGAGGATGCGGACGCTCAGCAGAGTGGCATCCGGTGCCTGCGTGTGGCCGTTTGAATTGGCAAGACTCGTAAGCGGAGGTGAAATCACCACCGTCGCTCCCGGCCTGAAGTTCGTTCCTTGCAGTGTCAACTCCACGCGGCCCGCACCCTGTGCCGTGATGCCAGGCCCTGCGTGCGTCAGCGTGGGAGGCGGCAGCGTTGCGGCCGCAATCGTCAGCGCGAACGGAGCCGAGGTACCCCCTCCAGCAGCGATAGCAGGATTGAAAACCGTAATCTGGTCGGTTCCAGGAGCTGCAATATCGGTAGCTGGGATCGCAGCGGTGAGCTGCGTGGCGCTCACCA
>JBBIVH010000108.1:7087-9207 GCA_037439805.1 Acidobacteriaceae bacterium | reverse complement strand
CGGCCCCGGTTGGTTTATCGTGCAATGCATATGGCAGGCGCGCCCGTTCCCGTATCCGCAAAGAGCCAGGGGCCACGTCCCCGCCCCGAGGCGGAGGAGATTTACCGCCGCTGGATTCGCTTTCTCGACGATGAGTTCACGCGGCATCGCTCGCCCGAGCGCCGCGCGGAGATTGTGCGCGACCAGCTCTACCAGATCTATCTGGGCCGTCCCTATGAAGGGCGGCGCGCCGTCACGCTCACGACCGAGCTGCCGGGAGACGTGCTGAGCCTCTCGCTCGACCCGGAGAATGTGACTCTTGAAGCGGAGCAGTTTGGCGACGCGGACGAGACACTCTTTGCCGTGCGCAAGCCTTTGCTGTGGTTCTGGCAGATGTTCGACCGCTCGCCAATCGGCGTGAATCTCTGGCTGGGCATTCGCCTGCGCTGCATGCTGGGCCGCCACATCTTCAAGCAGATGGGCACGGGCGTCAAGATCTACCCCGGCGTGGATCTGACCTATGGCTATAACCTTTCGATCGGCGATGGCGCCATCATCCGCAAGGGTGCGCTGCTGAACGACCGCGGCGGCATCACCATCGGCAAAGGCGCGCTGATCGGCTCGTTCGCGCGGGTCTTTTCGCACAGCTACTCTGTCGGCGACTATGAGCACCTCACGCTGCACCACACCACGATCGGAGACAATGCGCGCGTGGCCAGCCACAGCATCGTGCTAGCCGGCCAGGATGTGCCTCCGGGCGGCGTCGTAGGCAGCTTCCCCGCAGACCGCGTCTGAGCCGTGCGCCCATGCTAATCTGAGCCTTTGGGCCTGTCATCCGACTGGAGTTTGTGTTTGCAGCCGATCGCTTTCATCGTTGCCCTCTTTGAGTTTGTTCTCCTCATTTTCTCGCTCAGTTTTCACGAGTGCGCGCACGCATGGATGGCCTCATTTCTCGGCGACCATACGGCGCGGCTCGAAGGGCGCGTCACGCTCAACCCTGCCTATCACGTGGACCCGGTAGGTACGCTGCTCTTTCCCGCGCTCATGATCTTCGGGCCTCTCTTTGGTCTCGGCATCGGCGGCATGCTGGTGGGCTGGGCCAAGCCGACGCCGGTGATTTCGCGCAACTTCCGCAAGATCGTTCGCGACGAGAATCTGGTCACGCTGGCCGGGCCGGTCTCCAACCTTATCCTCGTCCTCGCGGCGTTTGTGGTGCTCGCGATCATCTGCCTCGCGGTGCCTGGCGGCCGCATGCTGGTGCTGGCATCGATGAGCGGCATGTTGAGTCTCAGCGTGCCCTCAGGCTTGCAGGCCGCGGTGTTGCTGGCGCATCTCGCCATTCTCATCAATCTGTCGCTCTTCTTCTTCAACCTGCTGCCGATTCCGCCGCTGGACGGCAGCCATATCCTGCGCAACCTGCTGCCCTATAACGCGCTGCGCGTCTACGACGGCATCGGCGGCTGGGTCAGCTGGCTGCTGATGATTCTCGTAGGCGGGTTCATCCTGCGGCTTCTGCTCAGTCCTGCGATGGCCGTGGTCTACTTCGGCCTATCGCACATCTAGGCAGGGTCTGCGCCGCCGGCGTCGCCCCGCTACAATAAGCAGAGCCGCGCCTCGCAGCTTCCCAGCCAGAGCGGCTGCATTCTTTCTTGCACCACACTGGATCCGATACGCACCATGCCCGATCAAGCGACCACAACGTCTCGCCCGCGCGTTCTAAGCGGGATGCGCCCCACCGGCAAGCTCCACCTCGGCAACTACATGGGCGCGCTGGCCAACTGGGTCAAGCTGCAGGATAACTACGAGTGCTACTTCTTCATCGCCGACCTGCACGCGCTCACGACGGACTACGCCGACACGTCTTCCATTGCGCCGAACACGCTGGAAGTGGCGCTGGATTTTCTGGGCGCGGGCCTCGACCCCGAGGCGTGCACCATCTTTGTGCAGAGCCAGGTAAAGCAGCACTATGAGCTGCCGCTGCTGCTGGGCATGATTACGCCGCTCGGCTGGCTGGAGCGCGTGCCCAGTTACAAGGAGATGCAGGAGAACCTGTCCAATAAAGACCTGACGACCTACGGCTTTCTCGGCTATCCGGTGCTGATGGCGTCGGACATTCTGCTCTATCAGCCGCAGTTTGTGCC
>JBBIVH010000108.1:4584-6987 GCA_037439805.1 Acidobacteriaceae bacterium | reverse complement strand
CAGGAGCGGCGCGCGAGCTTTACGGAGCCGCAGGTGGTCGAGATTCTGCATGCAGGCTCTGGGCGCGCGCGCAACCGCGCCGAGCAGACCATGCAGGAGGTTCATACCGCGATGCAGTTGACGTTGACCGGCGCGGCAAGCTAGCAATCGAAGAAGCATCTTGAACACAGAGAGTGCAGTGACGGAAGAAAAGATCAACCCGGTCAACGACGCGGCAGAGAACACCTCTACGCCCGAAGCTGCGCATCAGCCCGATGCGCCGCCGCTGGTGCTGGTGTCGCCGCCTGCGCCGGAGAACAAGCCCGCAAAGCCGGCCGCGAAGCAGAAGAAGCAGGAAGAAGAGCCGGAGCAGTCGCCCTTCTCCGTCACGGTGGGCAAGGTCTATGACGGCCCGCTCGACCTGTTGCTGGACCTGATCCGCAAGCAGGACATCGACATCTACGACATCCCGATTGCGAAGATTACCGCGCAGTTTCTGGCCTATGTGAATCAGCTCAAGGCCAGCGACGTGGACGTGGCGGGCGAGTTCATCTATACGGCCTCGCTGCTCATTCACATCAAGAGCAAGATGCTGCTGCCGCGCACGGAATCCGCCATCGGCGACGCCGCCGAGGACCCACGCCGCGAGCTGGTGGAGCGGCTGCTCGAGCACGAGCGCTTCAAGAACGCGGCCCAGATGCTGCAGCAGAAGCAGATGCTCGAAGCGGCAACGTGGACCAATCCCGGCGTGCGCGAGTTCAAAGGCGATGTGGCCGCCGAGCCGGAGATTGCCGCCGATACCGTCGATCTGGTCCGCGTCTTCCGCGAGATTATGGACCGCGCGCGCAAGCGGCCCACCTTCAACGTCGAAGACGATTCCGTCACCGTGAGCCAGATGATTCAGTTCCTGGCGCGCCGCCTCACGATGGAAGACAAACCCGTGGCGCTGCGGCGGCTGCTGAGCCACACCCGCTCGGAGCGCGCGCTGGTGGCCATGTTCCTTGCCCTGCTGGAACTGGTGCGTCTGCAGGCGATTCTGCTCCGTCAGGACAGCGCCTTCAGCGAGATCTTCATCAAGAAGCAGTCGAGCTTTGACAAGGTGATGGACGAGCGGCTGGCCGATCTGCGCGACGACTGGCGCTGAGCCGCCTTCCGCTGCGCCCGTTTCTCCTCGAAGAGGCCGAAAACTCCTGTCAATCGTCTGCGTCCAGCGCGGGATGATGTCGCATCCATTCGCTTTTTGTTCGATTTGCATGGAATAGAGGCCCGGTTTTCATCACAGGCCGCGCCCTGCCGGCGGGTGTAAGATCGTGGCAGCGAGCCAATCCCCAGTGTTCGCATTGCAAGCAGCCGCGCTGATCTGGCTGCCGGGGTTTTATGCAAGTCTTTTTGCCGGGCATACTTCTCTCCCGCTCTGCCGCCCACCGCACACACATCCTTCGTGTTCCCGTTGCATCGTCCGCATCGGTTCGCAGTTCGCGCCGGTCGTCCCTCATCGCCACCGCGGAGCGTTTGCATGGCTGATCTGGCGACGACCCAGATTCTGGCCGAGCCGGCATCTCTGCTGGATCGCAAGCTGCAGCGGCGGCCCGGCCGCACGGGGCGCGTGGTCTTTCTCGCGGCGCTCGCCGCGGGCCTTAGCTACATCGCGGTGCAGTTGGCGCGAGACCTGGCTCCTGTGCAGATCGCCAGCCACTCGGCTTACTTCTTGCTCGCGGTCACGCTCACCATCGCCCTCGGCTTTGAATTCGTCAACGGCTTTCATGACACCGCCAACGCCGTGGCGACGGTCATCTACACCCATTCGCTGGAGCCGCGTCTTGCCGTCGTCTGGTCGGGCATCTGCAACCTCGCCGGTGTGCTGTTGTCCTCCGGCGCTGTCGCCTACTCCGTTCTTGCGCTGCTGCCCGTCGAGCTGGTCCTCAAGGTCAGTTCCGGCTCCGGATTCTCCATGGTCTTTGCGCTGCTGGTCGCCGCCATCCTGTGGAATCTCGGCACGTGGTGGTTCGGCCTGCCGGCGTCGAGCTCGCACACGCTGGTTGGCTCCATCATCGGCGTGGGCCTCGCCAACCAGTGGCTCAACCCGCACACGGGAGCTTCAGGGCTGGACTGGGACCAGGCCTACAAGGTGCTCAAGGCGCTGCTGATTTCTCCCATCGTCGGGTTCGCGCTCGCCGCGGCGCTGCTTCTTGTCTCCAAGTGGAGCTTCCGCTTTCCTGAACTCTACGAAGCGCCCAAAGACAACCAGCCGCCGCCGCTGCCGATCCGCGCCCTGATGGTGCTCACCTGCACCGGCGTCAGCTTCTTCCACGGCTCCAACGATGGACAGAAGGGCATGGGCCTCATCATGCTCATCCTCATCGGCACCATGCCTGCGGCGTATGCGCTGAATCACGGCCTCAGCCCCGCCGACCTGCAGCAGTT
>JBBIVH010000108.1:0-4484 GCA_037439805.1 Acidobacteriaceae bacterium | reverse complement strand
GCGCTGCGCCGCTATCGCAGCAGCCTCGACCGGAGCACGCAGTTCATTCCCGCCTGGGTCAAGGTTGCGGTGGCGCTGGCGCTGGGACTCGGCACCATGGTCGGATGGCGGCGCATCGTCGTTACGGTTGGCGAGCGCATCGGCAAAGAGCATCTGACCTACGCGCAGGGAGCGGCGGCGGGCCTGGTGGCCATGGGCACAATCTTCGCTGCGGACAACTTCGGCCTGCCCGTCTCGACCACGCATATCCTCAGCTCGGGCGTGGCCGGCACCATGGCAGCTAATGGCAGCGGGCTGCACTTTTCCACGGTGCGCAACATCGCCGCGGGATGGGTCTTCACGCTGCCGGTCGCGGCGCTGCTCTCCGGCGTTCTCTACTATCTCTTCCGTCTAATCGGCTGAAAACGCAGGTTTCTGCCCTGCTTTGCACAGGCGAGAGTGCACACGCATGCGCCGGGGCCTGAGCATCCGGTACCATAAACAAGGTACGGATTGCCGAATGAGTCTGAAAGCAAAGCTCGAAGCTGTGATTTACGCCGCCGAGGAGCCAGTCACCCTGGCCCAGCTCGCGGCACTTTTTGCCGCCGACGCCCTTGAGTACAAGGCCGAGCGGGATGCCGCGGAGGGCGCAGCCGCGCCCGCAGCCGAACCGCAACCCCTTTTAGGGGAAGGGCTTGAATACCTCGGCCTGGAGGAAAGCCAGCCCGAACCTGCACCGCCCGCCGCAGCGCTGGATGAGCCAGGCGAGGCCGCGGCTCCCGCGCCCCCGGACGGGGATGCGGATGCGTCCGCCAACGAAACGCAGGCCGAGGCTGTCGACCCCGAGGCCGATGCCCGGCGTGAGGCCCGCCAGCGCGACCGCGAGGTCAAGGCCGTTCTGCGTGAGGTTCTCGACGAGGTGATGGCCGGCTACGCCAGCGATCATCGCGGCATCGAGATTCGCGAGATTGCCGGCGGCTATCGCATGGCCACCAAGCCCGAATGCCATGACGCGGTGCGCCTGTTCATCAAGAGCCTCAAGCCGCCCATGAAGCTCTCCCTGCCCGCGCTGGAGACGCTGGCCGTCGTTGCCTACAAGCAGCCCGTGACCGCGCCGGAAGTGAACGAGATTCGCGGCGTCGAGTCCGCGGGCGTGCTGGGCTCGCTGCTCAGCCGCAAGCTCATCAGTACCGCAGGCCGCAAGCAGGTCATTGGCCGCCCCATCCTCTACAAGACCACCAAGGAGTTTCTGCTGCGCTTCGGGCTCAAGGATCTTTCCGAGCTGCCATCCATGGATGAGTTCGAGAAGATGGCGGCGATGGAGTTGAGTGAAGAATTGGGAGGCGACACGCAGGAAGTCGAGTCCGGATTTGAGCATGTGACGGACGAAGGTCCGGAGCTGGACGAAAATGCTCTGGAGGATTCTGACGACGGTTCGGCTGATGCGGCCGGAGCGGAGAGCCATCCCGAAGAGCCAGCGCCCAGCGAGGGCGCAGAAATCGAGACGCAGTCCCATGACTGACGAGCACGAACCGGAAGAGCTGAATCCCGAAGCCGCCGAACCCGAGATGCACGACGAAACCGAAGCTGAGCCTGCCGAGGCTGCGCCCCTGGTGATCGAAGAAGAGCCTGAGTCTTCGCTTCCCGCCCCGCGTCTGGAGCGGCTGCAGAAGATTCTGGCAAAGGCGGGCATCGCCAGCCGCCGTCATGCCGAAGAGCTGATTACCGAAGGCCGCGTGCAGGTGAACGGGCAGGTTGTCAGCACGCTCGGCGCGAAGGCCGACCCCGCGCGCGACCACATCCGCGTGGACGGCAAGCTGCTGCAGGGCGCGGAGCGGCACCGCTACTTCATGCTCAACAAGCCCAAGGGTTATGTGACCACGGTGAGCGACCCCGAGGGCCGGCCTACGGTGATGCAGTTCTTCACGAAGATGGGCGAGCGCCTCTACCCGGTGGGCCGGCTGGACTACCTGAGCGAAGGCCTGCTGCTGGTGACCAATGACGGCGAGCTGGCTCATGCGCTGACGCGCGCCGCCTCCGGCGTGGAGAAGACCTATCTCGTGAAAGTGGCCGGGCAGCCCGGCGAAGACGAACTGGAGCGCCTGCGCACGGGTGTCGCCATCGAGCGCGGCAAACCCGGCGAAGGCAAGGTGCGCACGGCGGCAGCCCGCATCCGGCAGGTGCGCGCCGGCGACAACCCCTGGTTTGAAGTGGTGCTCATCGAAGGGCGCAACCGCGAGCTGCGCAAGATGTTCGAGGAGATTGGCCACCACGTGGAGAAGATTCGCCGCGTGGGCTACGGCCCGCTGGTGCTCGATCTGGAGCCGGGCAAGCTGCGCGAACTGGAGCCGGAAGAGCTGGCGCAGTTGCGCCTGGCCGCGGAGGGCAAGCTGAAACCGCGCAGGTTCAAGACCGCCAAACTGCTGCCGAAGGAGGCTGGCCGTCCTGCGGAAAAGCGCCTGGCGCGCCCCGCAGATAGGGGCGAAGACCTGGGCGGCAAGCCGGCCCGTTACGGACAGGATCGTCCCAGCCGCCCGCAGACCGCACGGCCGTATCAGGAGCGTTCTGCCGCGGCAGGTGGCACCGGCAATTTTCGTCCGCGGAAGACCTTTGGCGCCGACAAGCCCTTCCGGGCGGCGCGGCCTGCGGGCGGGGAGTTTCGGCCTGCGGTTGGGCGCGGCCCTGAGCGTGGCCCCAATCGCGGCCCGGCGCGCGGCGCAGATCGTGGGCCAGCCCGTCCCGCGTGGAAGAAAGACGACCGGACGGCGCGGCCGTCTGGGCCTCTTTCCGGACGTCCACCGGCGCGTCCGGCATGGAAGAAAGACGCAGGTCCGGGACGAGGTTTCACACCCAGGCCGGGCGGCAGCAAACCGGCATGGAGCAAGCCTGCCGGCGAGCGCCCGGCGTACAATCGCCCTCCGAACCGGCCAGAGAGTCGCACCGCGGGGCATTCCGCCGCGCCGCGCCGTGAGGCTCCTGCGCCGCATCGGGAGTTGGCCCCCAAACGGCCTTCACGCCTGCACATTGAGTCTGTGGAGCCGGAGCGCACGGGCGCGCACAGCCCCAATCCGCCAGCGTTTGACCGGCCGAAGTTTGGCAGGCCCAAATTTGACAAGCCAAGGCCAGACAAGCCCCGGTCCGACAGGCCCCGTTTTGATAAACCCAGGTCTGACCGGTCTGACTTCAATCGGACGCGACCGGACCGACCCCGGCAAGATCGCACCGGCCCCGCGCGCACCGGCCCTGAGAGCCCCGGCACGGGCCGCGCAAGCGCTCGTCGTCCCAACCCCGCGCGATCCGAAATGGGTGGCGCAGGCGGGGGCGCATCAAGCAGAGGCCGCTCCAGCCTGGCGCGGCCATTCACCACCAGCAGCGGGATGCCACGCGCGGGCGGAGCGCGCCCCAGCAGCAAGCCCGGCAAGCCCGCTTCCGGAAGCCGCTCGAAGCCCGGCTTTGGCGCCAAGGCAGGCGGCTTCTCCAAAGCGAAATCCGGGTTCAAAGGAAAATCGTCTGGCTCCGGCCCCAGACACGGCGGTCAGCGGCCCGGGGGCAAGCCGTGGGGCAAGCCCGGCGGCAAGGGGCGCGGATAAGGAGATGCACTTTGCCCGGTTGATGTGACAAACCGGCGCAGTGGCGCATCGGATGGTCTATGAGCACAGAGAAGGCAACATTCGGCGCAGGATGCTTCTGGGGTGTGGAGGCGGCGTTTGCCGCACTCCCCGGCGTGACGGCCACCGCGGTGGGCTATGAGGGCGGCGCGCTGGACCGGCCGAGCTACCGGGACGTGTGTACCGACCAGACCGGCCATGCCGAGGTGGTCGAGCTGGACTTCGACCCCGAAAAGATCAGCTACGAGCAACTGCTCGATGCGTTTTTCTCGCTGCACGACCCCACGACTCCCAATCGCCAGGGACCGGACTGGGGCACGCAGTATCGCTCTGCCATCTTCTACCACTCGCCTGAACAGGATGCGGCGGCACGCGCCAAGATCGAGCAGCTCACAGCCGAGGGCCGCTTCAAACCAAAGCGTATCGTCACAAAAGTGGAGCCGGCGCAGACTTTCTGGCGCGCCGAGGAGTACCACCAGCGCTATCTCAAAAAGCGCGGTCTCACAAGCTGCCACATCTGAGTTTCATCCACGCAATCGGGCTGACTCACCTTTGCGCCTCGTTGCGCCAGAGCCACCACGCCTTGATGAACTTCCAGTGGATGTAAACGGAGTGGTTCAGGTGCAGCAGCAGCCCCTCGCGCCCATCCAGAAAGCCCAGCCGGAAAAAGTAGTTGTAGAGGAAGGTCGCCGCCGGGTTGAGGATCGCGTTCCACACCAGCGCTGGCATCGACCGGCTGGTGCGCCCGCGCTGGTAGAGCAGCTTGGCAATTTCATTGCTGTAGCGGTTCATGTGCTCCAGGTAAACGGCCAGCGTGGGGTAGGCGTAGTGGAGCATGTCATGGCGCAGCTTGCCGCGCGGCCCCGTGAACTGCGGCGTGGAGTGCGGCCCCACGCC
>JBBIVH010000107.1:0-9221 GCA_037439805.1 Acidobacteriaceae bacterium | reverse complement strand
CAGCATTCGAGCGCAATGAATTTGTGAACTATTACCAGCCGCAGATCAGCCTGAAGACGGGCGAGGTGATCGGCGTAGAGGTTCTGTCGCGCTGGATTCATCCCAAGCGAGGCATCATTCTGCCGGATCTCTTCATCGGGCGCTGCGAATCGATGGGCCTGATCGATAAGCTCTGCTGGATTACGGTCGAGATGGCTCTCGATGAGGTGAAGCACTTTAAGCCCTCGGGCACCATTTTTCCACGGCTTTCTCTGAACGCGTCTGTGTATACGCTGCGTGACCTGAAGTTCCCTGACCGCTTCATGGCGCTTCTGGTTCGGCATGGATTTCCCCCCGGACAAATTGTGATTGAGATTACCGAGACGGGTCTGATTCGCGAGCTTGCGCACACGCTGGACGTGCTGACCCGGCTGCGGATGAAGTCAATCCGGCTATCCATCGATGATTTCGGCACCGGCTATGCCATGATGCAGCAACTGCAGAACATTCCTGCGACGGAGCTGAAAATAGATATGAGCCTGGTGCAGAACATGCACGTGAGCGACAGCGATCGCGTGATGGTGGAAAAGACGATCGAGATGGGGCACGATCTGGGAATGGAAGTCATCGCTGAAGGCGTGATGACGAAGGAGCAAATCTCACTGCTGCGCGAGCTGGGCTGCGATGCGGCCCAGGGATTCTTTTACAGCCGGCCACTACCTGCCGCCGAACTGACGATGTGGCTTGCGCAGAAGGACAAGGAAAGCAATAAGAGCTGACGGATCTCTTCCCTTCCCGCAACGATGGACAGCGAACCTTTACACTGAATCCTGTGAAGACCTCTGCCGCACGCATTCAGCCAAGCCGGAAGGAGTTCCTTGCGCTAGCCAAGGAGCACACCCTGGTTCCCGTCTTTCATACGCTTCCGGCGGACCTGGAGACGCCGGTATCTGCGTTCCTGCGGGCAGCGTGGCCTGAGCAGGAGTGCTTCCTTCTGGAATCGGTAGAAAACGGCGAGCAGGTGGGGCGCTACACCTTCATGGGCTTCAATCCCTACAAGCGGATGGTTGCACGGGGGCGGACGATCTCCATCACCGAGGGACGTAAGGCTCGCGAGGTGGAAGGGGACATCTTTCAACTGATGCAGGAGGCGCTGGGCGGACACAAGCCGGCGCGGATTGCGGGATTGCCGCCGTTCACGGCGGGCGCAGTGGGATTCCTCTCTTACGACGCGGTGCGGCTGATTGAGCGACTCCCCGAGCACGCAAAGGACGAACTGCACATTCCCGATGCTTGCCTGCTGTTTTTCGACGAGGTGCTGGCGTTCGACCACGTCCGCAAGCAGATCTGGCTGGTGGTGACGGCGGATGTGAGGAAGACGCCGCCTTCGAGGGCATATGCCGATGCGGTGAAGCGGCTGGCCCGCATGGAAAGGCGCCTGAGCCGACCGCTCGCGAAACTTGCGTCGGCGGGCCGCTCCGCAAGCTCCGCGCTCAAGGTGCAGCATCGAACGAAGAAGGGCGCTTACCAGCGAGCCGTCGAGCGCATCAAGGAGTACATCGCGGCGGGAGATGTATTTCAGGCAGTCCTGTCGCAACGATTCGACGTGGAACCGGGAGTAGATACCTTTCAGGTGTACCGCGCACTGAGGGCTGTGAACCCGAGTCCGTATATGTACTTTTTGCGCGTGGACCCTGCAGGCAAGGAGCAGCGCGCGCGCGCCGGAAAGAGCGGCAGGAAGCGGCCTGCGCCGATGGCTCTTGAACTCGCCGGCTCGTCTCCGGAGCTGCTGGTGCGCGTTCACGATGGCCGGGTTGAGTATCGCCCGATTGCGGGAACGCGGCCGCGGGGAGCGACAGAGGCCGCCGATCTGGCGCTTGAAAACGAGATGCTGCACGATGAGAAGGAACGCGCGGAACACGTGATGCTGGTGGACCTGGGGCGGAATGACGTCGGCCGCGTGAGCCAGTATGGAAGCGTGCAGGTGGACCGGCTGATGTTTGTGGAACGGTACAGCCACGTGATGCACATTGTCAGCGCGATTCACGGAATGCTGAAGCCGGAGCTCACTGCCATTGATGCGCTGCGCGCGTGCTTTCCGGCTGGGACGCTGAGCGGCGCACCGAAGGTGCGGGCGATGGAGATCATCGATGAGCTGGAGCCAGCCCGGCGCGGAATTTACGGAGGCGCGGTGCTCTACGCCGATTTCTCAGGCAATCTCGACTCGTGCATCGCCATCCGCTCGCTGTTGACCCAGAAGGGCAAGGGGTACATTCAGTCCGGAGCGGGCATTGTGGCTGATTCGGTTCCGGAGATGGAGCACCAGGAGTCGCTCAACAAGGCTCAGGCGGTGATTCGCGCGATTCGGCAAGCGCGAGAGATGTAGCTGCTCGGTCGGTGCAACGTGAAGCGTAGATCCGGGCCCCGGATATCCGGCTACAAGTGAAAGAGCTTATGAAAGAAGTGGCCCATCCGATGGAAGACGCCGGGCTTCTTCGCTGCAGGCGCGGTGGTGTTGGCGCCCGGCTGGGCCGCTGACGAGGTGGCAGGCTCGGAAGGCACAGGTCGCGCTGGTGCATTGAAGACCAGCGGAGGCGTGGCAGGGTGGTTGGCGGCAGAGGCGGATGCCGCCGGGGCCGGCGCGGGCGTGGGTGCGAGGCCCTCACTCTGAGCTAATGGAAAATCATTTCCCTTGACATCTGCGGCGGCGGGCGGACAGCCGCATGGCTCCTTCGCGCTGTCACTGACCTCATGCACGCTTCCATGAAGGAGCAGAACGCGCTGCCCCGGACGAACACTGTACGTGCCGCCGTCAAAGACGCTGGTGACGAGAACGGAGGGTCCGCCGGCGGGATTATCGATGCAGGTATCGCCGTGATCCGCGACGCGGGCCTGGAGGTCCGCCTTGCCGGGGCCACTGATCTGGATGCGGAAGTCAGGGGTCATCAGGACATCGGCGGTATTTGCATCCGCAAAGCTGACTTCCAGAGCGCCGTGGTCCATGGCCATCATGAGGCCTGAAGCGGAGCCGGCAGCATTGCCAGAGGCAGAGGCGAGGCGGACGGAAGTGGATTGACAGACGCGCAGGCTTCCGCGGCGGGGCAACTGGACCGTGGCGGGCTGGGAACCAGCGGTAATCTGGCCGCTGGCTGCGATGACAGCCTTGCCTGCGGTGACCTGCAATGCGCCGGTTACGGTGGGTCCGACGCCGGGTTTGTCATCGCCGAGCTGCACAATGGCAATCGGGCTGACCGAGATGGAAGCCGGAGCAGGAGTCTGAGTCTGCGCGCAGAGATGGATTGAGAGAGACGCAAAGACAACGATGGGGCGCAGATGGATGATGCGACATTGCTTCATCACGGAATCGGCCTGCCTGAAGTGAAGTGCATGCCCTCTACATGAGCAGAAAGTTGCGGATCATTTGATGACCGCCCTCGGTGAGAACGCTCTCAGGATGAAACTGCACGCCTTCGACCGGCAGCGAGCGATGGCGAAGGCCCATAATCACGGAGTCTCCGCCGGGCTCAAAGGCGCGGGCGGTCACCAGGAGATCCGAGGGCAGAGAGTCTTCCGCCACGATGAGGGAATGGTAGCGCGTACACGTCAGCGGCGTGGGCAGGCCCGCGAAGATTCCTTTTGCATCGTGGGTGACAGCGCTGGTTTTGCCGTGCATGAGGCCGCGAGCACGCACGACCTGGCCGCCGAAGGCTTCTCCGATGGCCTGATGCCCGAGGCAGACGCCAAGGATGGGAACCTTGCCGGCCATGTGGCGAATCAACGGCACGAGGATACCGGCCTCTGCCGGGGTGCAGGGCCCGGGGGAAAGAAGAATGCGCTCGGGGCGCAGCGCCTCCACTTCCTCGACGGTCACCTCATCGTTGCGGCGCACATGCACGCTCGCGCCGAGTTCACCAAGGTACTGAACGAGGTTGTAGGTGAACGAGTCGTAGTTGTCGAGGACGAAGACCATGACTGCTTCCAGTGTATCGCGAGGGCGCATGGCTCAGTTGCACGCACGGGTATCGGTCTGCGAGACTGGCGATGGCGCAACGCAATGGTCCTTCATTTCCTGATTCAAGGCCGCGTGCAGGGAGTTGGCTTTCGCTGGTTTGTGCAGCGAGAGGCTAACGAGCTGAGCCTTTGCGGCTGGGTACGCAATACCGAAGAAGGCGACGTGGAGGTGCTTGCGTCTGGTTTGCCAGAGGACCTGAGCGAGCTGCGCAAGAGCCTGCACGCGGGGCCCCGCGGATGCCGTGTCGACCGGCTCATCGAACACGTGCTGGAAGACGGTGAGGCCCATGGACTCAGCTCTTTCCGGATTGAAGGAGCCTGGTAGAAATGCCGCGGGCACACGCGGCTGGTAAGGATCGAGAATCTTCGCAACCAATTGGTTTCCTGCAAAGTATCGCGTGCCCTAAGCATCTTCTGATTCAGTACACACTGCGTTTGCAAGACCGATGAATCAACCAACGGAGTCATGACCGAATGCGTGAACCAAACCAAGAAGAATTCAACACCGAGTCTCTGAAAGAGCTGGTGAGAACCGTGCCCGATTTTCCGAAGCCGGGCATTTTGTTCTATGACATTACGACGCTTTTGAAGGACCGGACCGGCTTTGCGCAACTGATTGACGCATTGGCCGCGCATTATCTGGACCGCAAGATCGACCTTGTGTTGGGCATCGAGGCGCGCGGCTTCATCTTTGGGCCGGCGCTGGCGTATCGGCTCAACGCGGGATTCGTTCCGGTGCGCAAGCCGCGCAAGCTGCCTGCGCCGGTGGCGCGCGTGACCTACGATCTGGAATACGGATCGGACACGCTTGAGATTCACATGGACGCGATCAAGCCCGGCCAGCGCGTGGTGTTGGTGGACGACCTGCTCGCGACGGGCGGCACAATGGACGCGACCGTCAAGCTGGTGAAGCAACTGGGCGGGGAGATTGCCGGACTCGGATTTGCGGTTGAGCTCGACTTCCTGAAGGGCCGGTCACGCTTTCCGGAGTACGACGTCTTCAGTCTGCTGCATTACGACGAGTAGCGCGAAAGGGCCTTCAAGATTCGGCGGGGGGCGCGGCCTCAGTTTGCGAGGCCGCATTTTCTTCAGCGGCCTCCAGCATTTGCGCGTCGGCGAAGCGGTAACCCACATACACATCTGTAAGCAGGTAGACGGGGTTCGACGGGTCGTCCTCAATCTTCTTCCGCAACTGCCGCACGAAGGTGCGCAGGTACTCGACTTCTTCGCGGCAATCTGCACCCCAGACAGCGGTGAGCAGTTTAGCGTAAGTCACGACGCGGCCGGCGCGACTCATGAGGCAATAGAGGATGTCGAACTCCTTGCGGGTGAGATGAAGGGCCTGACCGCGCTTGGTGACGCTGCGGCGCGCGGGGATGAGGCGAATCTCACCAATCTCAATGGGCGCATCCTCTGCGCGCGCGGGCGCGTGGACGCGGCGATAGGCCGTCCGGATGCGCGCAATCAGCTCTCTCACGCTGAACGGCTTGGTGACGTAGTCGTCCGCGCCGAGTTCCAATGCCTCAACCTTCTGCTCTTCCGCTTCGCGCACGGTAACCATCAGCACGGGCAGGCGCGGAGCCGAGGCGCGAATCCGGCGCAAGGTCTCGATGCCGCCGATGCCGGGCATATTGATGTCGAGCAGGACCACATCGACGGCGTTGGACTGGAGAAACTGCAGCGCCTCTTCTCCGCGCGACGCCTCAAAGACCTGAAAGCCGAGTTCGGTGAGCGGGGGCCGCAACGCTCGGCGGATGGCAGCTTCGTCATCGACAATCAGGACACGAACGACAGGCTGATTCATAGTGCTTTCCTTTTTTGCTCGGAGTGCGGAATGGCTGCGTAGAACGTTGTGCCTTCTTCCTCATCGCTGGTGACCCAGACGTGCCCACCGTGAATGGACGCAACGCGCTTGGCGACGGAAAGACCAATGCCGGTGCCTGCTGCCCTTGTCAAGGAACTTGCCGACCGATAGTAGCGATCGAAGATTCTCTCGCGGTCCTCCATTGGAATCACCGGGCCGTAGCTATGCACCGAGAACAGGACCTCCTGCTTCATCTTTGCCGCGCGAATCGTAATCGTCGTTCCATAAATGGAGTACTTGCACGCATTGTCAATATACTGCGTCAGCAGCATCACCATCAGCTGCCGGTCGCAACAAATGATGAGCGCATCGTCGGGGACCTCGATCGCGACCTTCATGCTGGCGAGCCGGTCATTGAGACTGGCGACGACTTCATCGACGAGGGACGCGACGCCGATTGGCTCCGCATGGATGGTTACCTCGCCGGCATCGAGGCGGGCGGTAGTGAGGAGGCGGGCAGTGAGTTCGTTCAACAGGCCCGTCTGCTCATCAATCAGGCTGACCAGGTCAGACTGCGCAGGAGAGAGCTTGCCCATCTCGCTGAGCCCGGTGGATGCGGCGCGAATGGCCGTGAGCGGCGTCTTGTAGGCGTGCGCAAGGCTGTCAAGCACGGTGGAGCGCAACTGCTCGGTTCGGCGCTCGGTTTCGATACGGCTTTCATTGGCGAACGCTCTGTAGCGATCGAAGGTGATGGCAATGAGGGATGCAATTGCGTTGCAAGTCAGCGGGCTGATCTCTCCGCGCACGACGAGGCTCCCAATGGGGATATTGCCGAGGCGAAGCACGCGGCGACTGATGCCCGTGACGGGGTCATCGTCGGAGGTTTCGAAATAGTAGACGTTCTGCGCTATCTCCTGGGGATTCTCCTGCCAATAGCCGGCCTGATAGGTCTCATGCAGGTCCGAATCAAAGACGACGACCGCTTCCAGCGCAAAGATCTCATGCACCAACTCGGCAAGCTGAGCGCCAGGCTCGACGTGGAGATTCATCTGCAGAGTGCGCCGTGTGAACTCGTAGAGGTCATGCATCTGATCTCCCCACGACTCGGCGCTGCGAGCATGGCGCGTGACGCGGGCGGAGAGCCGGCTGATCACGAGCGCCGTTCCGACGAACACAAGCAGGGTGATGGTGGCTGCGGGATCGCGCGCGGGACTGAGCAGCGAGCTATGAGCCGTGAAGTAGCCCTGCACAAGCACCGCGGAGAGAGAGACGATGGCCGCTTGCCAGAACCCGCTGAGCAGAGCGGTAGGAACCACAATCAGCAGACACAATAGTTCTGAGACAGGCAACAGCCACTGGAACCAGTGGGCGAGCAGACCCAGCATGAAGACAGCGAGGATACCGAGGGCGCATTCGAGAACGAAGAGCAGGACCCTGGACCCGGAGCCGCTTCTTCTGGCCGCGGAGCGTATTGCTTGTAAGGAGATTCCCAAATCGCTCCTTCCCTGACGGCGCGGACTTTGCGTTCCGCCTGCCTGCGCAGGCTTCGCATCGATTCGACCACCGTCGCAGGCTCGCCGCGAGCCTCACGCTGCCGCAGAGGGAGATTAGGAATGATCTTATCAGTTCCTCATTTGCGCCTCAGCTCATCGGCTCAGTCAGGAAGCCGGAATCTGGCTCGTCACCGCAGCGTGTCGAGCTGGTGATGAATCAGGCCTGCGGAATCGCTGCCATCTGAGCCTGAGGCTCCCCGGAAAATCGCATTTCTTTTGACCGTCCTTATGCGTTCCTCACTGATTCCTTATGGCCTGTCTGCGTTACTAAGGCTGCGATTCATTTACTGATTCATTGGATATTGGTTGACGCAAGCCATCCGTTTGTCTCGCCAGCAATTGATTCCTGGGAGGTATGAACGACAAAGAGGCCTTACTTCATCCGTTCCTGGTTCCTGTACCTCATGAAACATTCCACATCTTCATTTCTTACTGGAGGACGAGTTCCGATGCAAATCAGTTCAAGGTTTATTCTCCGATCCATCGCCGGATCTGCTCTGACTCTTGCGGCAATTGCCGGCGCACAGACCGCAGCACCTGCCGCGCCGGCGCAAACCGCAGCCCCCGCAGCGGCTGCACCGGCGGCCGCGCCGTCGCCCCTGTCAACGCCGGCTATCACCGGCCCGCTCTCCTGGCTGCCGCCGGCGATGTTCGATGCCGGTCCATTGGGCAAGATCGCAGCGAATGGGATTGTGACCGGATCCGGTCTCTGGCAGGACAACCCCGTTCCGGGCGATAACCCAGGGCAAGCGGCTCTGAGCAATGGTCAAATCTTTCTGCAGAAAGCCGACGGAAAGGTGCAGTATTTCATCGAGGCAGGCGCCTACACTCTTCCCGCGCTCGCCACGCCCTTCCTCCCCGCAGACAAGACGGTGAGCGACTTCTACGGGCCTGTTCCGGTGGCCTTCGCGAAGTTGCAAGCGGGAAAGACGACACAGTTCCTCATCGGCGCTCTGCCCACGCTGATGGGAGCCGAATCGACGTTTACGTTCCAGAATATGAACATCGAACGCGGCCTTCTGTGGAACCAGGAGAACGCCGTCAATCGCGGCATCCAGGTGAATCAAACACTGGGCAAATACTTCACCGCGTCGCTGAGCTGGAATGATGGTTACTATTCCAACCGGTACTCGTGGCTGAGCGGGTCGCTGACCTATACCAAGGGCGTGCATACGCTGATTTTCGCGGGGATGGGCAACGCGGGCCAGACGAAGTATCAAACGGCAGCCACGCCGGTTCAGAACAACAGCACGATGTATGCCGTGATCTACACCTACACGAAGGGCGCGTGGATCGTTCAGCCGTACTACCAGTACAGCAATGTTCCCACCAACCCTGCGGTGGGAGTGGCCAACGGCGCCTCGACCAACGGCGGCGCACTTCTGGTAAGCCGCGCATTCAAGCATGGGTTCTCGCTCCCGGGACGCGTCGAGTACATCACGACATCGGGAAGCAATGCTGCGGGATCGGTCAATCTCTTGTTTGGGCCTGGCAGCGCAGGGACGAGCGTCACCCTTACGCCAACGATTCAGAAGGCTGGCTTCTTCGTCCGCAGCGATCTCTCGTGGGTACATGCAAATAGCTACACGGCAGGAGATGTCTTCGGGAAGACCGGATCGAATGCGAACCAGGCGCGAGCCATGGCTGAGATCGGTTTCATCTTCGGCAGCAACATCGACAAATAAATGAGGCAAACGGTGACTCCCGTCCCTGCGGCCGACTGGCCGCGGAGATGGGAGAAGTCCTCCCAATCGAGAACAGGGTGAAGGCGGCGCGACAAAACATCCGCATTCTCTTCATTGCATCTTTATCGTTCCATTCCTAGGATTCGAAGCAACCCAGGCCCCACCTGCTTCGACCCTGCTGAGGGTGGC
>JBBIVH010000106.1:0-9299 GCA_037439805.1 Acidobacteriaceae bacterium | reverse complement strand
TCGGCTCCGCGGATACTGAATCCGTTACTTCACTTTTGGGCGATTCAACAAAGGAGGAAACTTTGGAAGACAAGAAAATTGTTCACAGCACATTCGCTTTTGAGCGCAGCTATCCCCAGCCGCCGGAGAGGGTCTTTGCAGCCTTTGCCCAACCAGCGCGGAAACGCCGCTGGTACGCCGAGGGCGACCACGAGATTCAGGAGTTTGAGATGGAGTTCCGCGTGGGCGGCAGCGAGCGCTTTCGCTACCGCTTCAAACCAGGTCACCCGATTGCGGGTTCTGAGATCGCCAATGAAAGCACCTATCACGACATTACGCCGGAGAGCCGCATCGTGTGGACGTCAACCATGTCACTCAACGGCAAGGCCATCATGGTAATGGTGGCAACGATCGAGTTGGAAGCTGCGGGGGCGGGCACAGCTCTTTTGTTCACGCATCAGGGCACGTTTATTGAGTGGCCGGGCGGAGCGGAGATGCTCGAAGCCGGCTGGCGTTCCCTCTTTGATCGCCTGAAGGACTACCTGGCACAGTAGGGGGGCACTCTATGCAGGCAGATACCGTGGACATCGACCGCCTGTTTCACGCGCTAGGCGACACCACACGGCGCGCAATTCTTGACCGGCTATGCGAGGGCCCCATGTCCGTCTCGGCGCTCGCAGAGCCTCTGGGGATCACGCTGACCGCCGTTGCCCAGCATCTGCAGATCCTGGAGGGCTGTGCGCTGGTGCGTACGGAGAAGACGGGCCGCGTGCGCACCTGCAGAATCGAGCCGACAGGCTTTGACGCCCTTGATCGGTGGATTCGCGCGCATCGGACGCTCTGGGAGCGCCGGCTCGACCGGCTGGGCGCAATGCTTGCAGAAGAGGATGCATCGAGTTGATACGAACTCGCGGCAGGCCTTCCTATGGAGCAAAGGTTACAGTGTCTGAGATGGCAACATCCGCATGGACGGGCAGCGCATCGCTTGAGCCGCCGGCCAGCACGCGCACCTCTTCCTTCTCGACGCGCCACACATGGTTCGGCGTGTCCCAGTAGGCCAGGTCGCGGGCTTTCAGCGGCAACGTCACACGCTGCTCCGCGCCAGCCACAACGTGGACCCGGCTGAATCCCTTTAGCTCCAGTTGCGGCCGGGTGACGGCCGAACCGAGGTGCTGGACGTACATCTGAACCACTTCATCGCTGTCACGAGTGCCGGTGTTCTTGACCGTCACCGTGACCTCGACTTCACCATTGGCCGGCATCGTCGGCGCACTCGTCTTCAGCCCTGCATAGGTGAAGGTCGTATAACTCAGACCAAAGCCGAAGGGATAGAGCGGCTTCTCTTTGCTGTACATGTAGGTGCGCCCGTCGAGCAGGTTGTAGTCCATGATGGGCAACAACTGCGCGTCGCCTGTGGGCCAGGTCTGCGTCAGGCGGCCTGCAGGCGAGTAGCCGCCGAAGAGTACGTCGGCGAGCCCGTGGCCCTCTTCCTGACTGTTGTGGACCATGTGCACAATCGCGGGCAGGTTCTGCTGGCTCCAGACAATGGCGTACGGGAAGCTCGATCGCAGGACTTCGATGGTGCGGGGATTGGCGGAGAAGACCTGCTTGACCAGCGATTCCTGTTCGAGCGAAATTGTTTTGCGGTCGACGTCTTCCTTGCCATTCGAGGGGGTAGGGCACTTGTCCCAGCCTGCATTGCACTCGGGATGGTTGCCGACGACCACGATGGCAACGTCAGCTTTGCGCGCGAGCTCGGCAGCAGCGGCGGGGTGTGAGCCATCCGCGGAAAGAATCTGGACATGCGAGCCGGCCGCTTCGCGCAGGCCATCGAGAATGGTGACCGCGTACGGCGGCGTGCCGCTGTACCAGTCGAGCAATACCTTGTCGGTCCACGGGCCGATGAGCGCAATCGATTTGATCCGGCTCTTGTCGAGCGGGAGTGTATGGTTGTCGTTCTTGAGCAGAACGATGGACTCATCCGTCGCCTTGCGCGCAAGTGCATGGCTTGATGCGCGCGCCCACGGTGCTGGTTCCCCGTCGCTCTTGCGGCCAATCTGCGCATATGGGTCAACTCCCGCGGGGTCCATCTCGCCCAGCCGCAGATAGACGCGAAGCAGATTCTTCAGCGCGGCATCCATGTCGGCTTCCGTGACATAGCCATCCTTTAGCGCCTTGGCAAGGTCATCTTTGTACGTGTCAATGAAGTGATTGATGCCGGCCTTAATGGCGGCTGCCGAGCCCTGTTCTTTATTGGGAAAGCTCTTGTGCGCGGTGATGAGCAGGCCCAATGCGCCGCCGTCGGTACAGATGAGGCCATCGTTGCCCCACTCCTTGATCATCACGCTTTTGAGCACGGGGTTGATCATCATCGGAATGCCGTTCCATGCGTTGTAAGCCGCCATCACGGCGCGTGAGCCGCCCTGCTCGAATCCCATGCGGAATGGAACGGAGTAGTACTCGCGAAAAAGGCGCTCGTCAAAATTGGAAGAAGAGTGCGAGCGCCCGTCCTCGTTCTCATTGGCGAGGAAGTGCTTCATGAGGGAAGCGGCCTGCCAGTGTTTTGGGTCGGGGCCTTGCAAGCCCTGCGCAAAGGCCACGGTCAGCGTGCCGACGAGGTACGGGTCCTCGCCGTAGGATTCCTCGGTTCGGCCCCAGCGCGGATCACGGCTCAGGTCGGCATTGGGCGCGCGGACCACCACACCGCCGCGGTTGATAATGGCGTTCTGGTAGTTAAAGCGCGCCTCGTAGCCTTCGAGAGTGGCAATCTCGTGGAGCAGAGCTGGATCCCAGGTTGCGCCAAGGCCCTTCTCCTGCGGAAACGTCGTCGTGGGAACCGGCAGCAGTCCGCGACCACCCCAACCCGCGGGGCCGCCAAGGGCCAGTCCGTGCAAGCCCTCGACCTGCCCGGAAAAAACCAGCCCCAGCCGTGGAAAGCTGGGATGGTCCGACATGAGGTCAATCTTCTCTTGTAACGTAAGCCGTCCGAGCAAATCGGCGATGCGCTGGTCGTCACTCAGCGCCGGATTCCGAAACGGAAAGTCCGCCTGAGCCAGCGCCGCCTGTGCACAAATGACCCCCAGGGCCACAGCAGCCAAACACGCCAGACTTCGTATCCGCATGATTTGCCTCCGCATGAAAGAACACC
Source organism: Acidobacteriaceae bacterium (assembly GCA_037439805.1). Classification (GTDB taxonomy): domain Bacteria; phylum Acidobacteriota; class Terriglobia; order Terriglobales; family Acidobacteriaceae; genus Telmatobacter. The sequence continues at coordinate 6,172 of JBBIVH010000106.1, read as the reverse complement.
GCAGAGTATCACACGGAGTTAACTATTGCGCTTGAATAAATCGATTGAGGGAGAGCCAGCACAAGAAAAAAGGCGAAGCGCAATTTGTGCGCCTCGCCCAGTTTGCTCTGTTCCTTGACTAATAGAGCCTAAAGTTTACCTCGATGGAGATCATCACGGGCACCGGCGTTCTGCCGTCCTTCAACGCGGGCTTGAACTTGTACTTCCGGACGGCTTCAAGCGCCTTCTCGTCAAGTCCCATGCCAAGCGGACGCACCACATGCACATTCTGCGGGTTGCCCTGCGCATCCACAATCAGCGAGACGATGCAGACGCCCTGATACTTGGCGCGTCGAGCTTCATCGCTGAACTCCGCTTCAGGCTGATAGATGGGAACCGGCGCGGAGACGCCGCCACCGATGCGGAAGAGACCGCCGCCGGTGTTTCCACCAGTCCCCGGCCCGTAACCGTTGCCCGTTCCCGAGCCAAGGCCGCCGCCGTAGCCCGTCCCCATGCCTGCGCCACCGCCCTGGCCGTTGGAAGCCAAAGCCACGTTGGGCGACTGGGTGACGCCGATGTTGGGCAGCGCCGGGTTATCGGGCAGCGTGATGTTCTTTTGCACGGCGATGGCAGACTCGATTGGGATCTTCGGTTTATCGAGCACCGGAATCTGCGGCGGTGTCATGGGTTTGTCTTCGATCTTGGGCAGCTTGCCCTTAATCGGATCTACGATGTCGTGCGAACCGCCGCCGCCGCCGCCGCCCGCAGCCGAGCCGGTCTTTGGCGCCTTCAACTGAAACGTACCGACATCCACCGTTGTCGCTGTCAGGGGAGGCTTGACGGCCTCAATAATCTTTTTCCCGACGAAGAAGAGCAGGACGGCGAGGATAGAAAGGTTGACTGCAGTGGAGATGCCGATGGCCCATGGGTTCGGCTTCACGGCCAACCTGTCCGGCACGGGAATAGGCTGCGATGTCAGTTGGAGCGGGGGCAGCTTGCGCGGAAAGAAGACGTCGCAGATGTTTTCGTACAGCGTCTTCCAGATTGGGGTCTCTTCAAACGCCTTGCCCAGGAAAGCGTCGAGTTCATGCCCGCTTGATAGAGCGACAGCGGCTTCAGTCTGAGAATCGGACTGTATGAGAAGGTCGTTTGCCATATGTGCAGCAGGTCCTGCATCGTCAGATTGCCCTACGCGGGAATCGCTGGCTTGCAGGTCCATCTCTCCATTATGCTTGACAGCGTCCACCCTTGTCTCCGACTCGCCTGCCTCGCTGCCTATGCCATCCAGAGTCTCATATTTTCAGGGGATGAGGCTCCTGTAAATAGTAGACGCTGCAGATGGGTTGAAGTTACCGAAAAACTTGCTCGCCGTTTACACTAGCTTTTGAGCAACTCAGCACCAGATCAGGGAGTGACGATGTCCTCAGCGCCGGAGTTGAAGGCGACCTTAACTTTGCCCCAAACCGCCTTCCCGATGAAAGCAAACCTGCCCCAGAATGAGCCACTTCGGCTGGCTCGCTGGGCCTCCCTGCGCCTCTATGAGGAGCTGCGCAAGGCCGGCAAGGGACGTCCCGCCTACCTGCTGCATGACGGCCCGCCCTACGCCAACGGTCCCATCCATCTGGGGCACGCGCTGAACAAAGGGCTGAAGGACTTTGTCGTTAAGTCCAAGACAATGGCGGGCTTCGACGCCGCGTATGTGCCGGGTTATGACTGCCACGGTCTCCCGATTGAAATTAAGGTGGACGAGCACCTCGGCCGTAAAAAACTCGAGATGCCGGCTCCCGCCGTGCTCGAGGCCTGCCGCGCCTACGCGCAGAAGTACGTCGATCTCCAGACCTCGCAGTTTCAGCGCATTGGCTGTTTCGGCCGGTGGGATGCCCCCTACAAGACGATGTCCCGTGATTATGAGGCGCGGACGCTGGAGGCGTTTTACGGCTTTCTCGAAAAAGGCTTCGTCTATCGCGGACTGAAACCCGTCTACTGGTGCATCCATGACCGCACGGCGCTGGCCGAGGCAGAGGTGGAGTACGAGATGCACACCAGCCCATCGGTCTATGTGCGCTATCGGCTGACTTCCATGTCTGAGGCGTTGGATGCTGGACTGGCCGGGCGCGAGGTGTACACCATCATCTGGACGACGACTCCATGGACGCTGCCCGCGTCAATGGCCGTCGCGTTCCATCCTGATTTTGAATACGTCGCGTTGGCACCGGAAGACGGGCCGGTGTACGTCGTCGCTGCGGAGCTTGCGGCGCAAGTGGTGGCTGCCTGTGAACTCGGCGCGACCACGGAGCTCGCTCGCTTCAAGGGCAGCAGGCTGGAGCATGCCACCTTCCAGCACCCCTTTCTCGAACGCAGCATCCTCGGCGTACTGGCGACCTACGTCACGGCGGACACGGGCACGGGCGCTGTGCACACGGCACCCTCGCATGGCGCGGACGACTTCTACACGGGGCAGCGCTACAGCCTCGACCAGACCTGCCGCGTGGATGCTGCTGGCCGCATCCATGTAGATCCCGCAGCTTGGTCGCTGGCTGCTCCGCCGCCGTTTGAAGGCAAGAAGGTATGGGATGCGAATCCCATCATCGTAGCCATGCTGGAAGAGCGCCGGGCGCTGCTGGCTACCCAGGATCTGGACCACTCCTATCCGCATTGCTGGCGTTGCCATCACCCTGTCATCTTCCGTGCCACGGAGCAGTGGTTCATCGGGCTGGAGACGCCGGTGAAACGTGGAGACGGCACCGAAACGACATTCCGCCAGCTCACGATTGAAGAGATCGACAAGGTCGTGTGGGACCCGGCATGGGGCAAAGAGCGCATCACTAACATGATCGCCACGCGGCCCGACTGGTGCATCAGCCGGCAGCGCATCTGGGGCGTGCCAATCGCGGTCTTTCTTTGCGAGAGCTGCAACAAGCCCATCCTTGATCCGGCGCTGAACCGGAAGATAATCGATCTCTTCGAGCGCGAGGGCGCCGAAGCATGGCACACCACCGAAACGGCCACGCTTCTGCCCTCGGGCGCCACATGCGTCCACTGCGGCGGCAAGGAGTTCCGCAAAGAGACCGACATCCTCGACGTCTGGTTCGATTCCGGCACGAGCTGGTTTGCCGTGTGCGAGTCGGATCGCGAACTCCAGGCGCCGTATCGCGCATTCCAGCGCGACCGAAGTGTCGCCTGCCTCTACCTCGAAGGTGGCGACCAGCATCGCGGCTGGTTCCATTCGTCCTTGCTCACGTCGGTCGCTTTGCGTGGCTGCGCGCCATACTCGCATGTGGCCACGGCTGGCTGGACCCTCGACGAACAGGGCCGCGCTATGTCGAAATCCCTCGGCAACGGCGTCGACCCGGTGGACATCGCCAACCGCATGGGTGGCGAGATTGTGCGGCTCTGGGTCGCTTCGGTGGACTTTCGCGAGGATATGGCTGCCAGCGAGAACCTGATGGCGCGCTGTGCAGAGCTCTACCGCAAGCTCCGAAACACCTTCCGGTTTCTGCTGGGCAACCTGCATGGATTTGATCCGGCGTGCGACCGTGTGCCGGAAGCCGATCTGCTACCGCTCGATCGCTACATGCTCGCCCGCACACGCGAATTGACGGAGAGGATTCTTGCTTGGTACGAGGCCTTTGAGTTCCATCGTGTCTATCAGGCCATCAACGAGTTCGCCATCGTCGATCTCAGCGCCTTCTACCTCGATGTGCTGAAGGACCGCATGTACACCTTTGCGCCTTCGAGCCAGGCACGGCGCTCCGCGCAGACCGTGCTCTGGCAGATTACCGAGGCGCTGGTGCGGCTTGTTGCGCCGATTCTCAGCTTCACGGCGGACGAAGTGTGGGAATACCTGCCCGCCGTCGAAGGACGTGAGGCGAGCGTGCATCTCGCGCGGTTTCCGAAACCTGAATCACTCTATTCGGAGAATCCTGCTCCTGTTCTGGAGACATGGAAACAACTCTTTACGATCCGGGATGCAGTGTTTAGCGCGATCGAACTCGAACGTAAGCAGGGCAAAATCGGGAAAGGCCTTGACGCAAGAGTCGCGATCCATGCAGCTCCATCGGACGCATCGCTGCTGGGTTCGTATTCGATGGATTCGCTCGCCGAGTTCTTGAACGTTTCTGCTGTGGAGATTCTCCCGTCGCGCGGAGTGAATGACGATGGCGCGGAGGCGCCAACCATGGCCGTCGCGTTCGCTGCAAATGGCGCCAAATGTAATCGCTGCTGGCGCTATACGAACGACACATCCGACTACGGCATCTGGCAGAACGTCTGCACCCGCTGCAGCGAATCGCTCAAGTCCACGGGAGTTGAGCCGCCCAGGCAGGAGGCCGCGCAATGAGGCATGAGCCTCCGCGGCGCCTTCCATGGCTGCTGCTCATCTCCACTCTCGTTGTGGTGCTGGATCACGTCACGAAGGTCTGGGTCGACGCGCACATCCGCATTGGCGGAGCCATTCCCGTCATTCCCGGCGTTCTGCGCATCACCCACTGGACCAATGAAGGAGCCGCGTTCTCTCTCTTTGCCGGTTCAAATTCGCCTCATGCCGTGCGCTGGGCGCTAATCGCCTTCACTCTGGTTGCTTCCATCGCTGTGCTGATTGGCATGATCCGCTTGGGAAGCCAGTTCTCCCTCGCCACCGTCGCACTCTCGCTCATCTTTGGCGGAGCATTGGGCAATCTGCATGATCGTGTCCTTTACGGCTCGGTGATCGACTTTATTGAAGTCCGCATCGTCCACTACATCTGGCCGGATTTCAATGTCGCAGACAGCGCGATTGTCGTCGGCGCGTGTCTCCTGATTCTCGGCACCTTGCTGCACGCGGAATCCGAGGACGAAGACGAGAGCGACTAAGGCGCGGGCCAATCTTAGATGTCCGCCTGCGCCAATGTCACGCCACGACTATGGGTTGCCATTTTTTGATTGAACCCAATGCACATGTTCTGCGTATCCACAAATGGCGTTCGTTCGCCTACAATTGCACAGTCAAGTTTGTACATGCCCGGTACATGCATCGAGGGCATCCAATCAACTCCAGCATGCGTGCCAGAAGCACTGTCGCGCATGCGCCAATTGAGGATGAGATGAGAATCATGCAAAGATGCAACACCCTGTGGATGTTGTCTGCAGTCGCACTCGTTTGCTTGACGGTTAGCTCTGCTTCCGCGGAACGTCTGGCAAAGGATGTGACCCCGGAACATTATGCACTGACTCTGACTCCAGATCTGAAGACGGCGACCTTCGGCGGAGCCGAAATGATTGATGTACAAGCCAGCGTTCCGGTCCAATCCATCACGCTGGACTGCGCCGACATTCAGATTCAGTCAGCAAGCATTGCAGCGGACGGGAAGGAGCAACCCGCATCCGTCTCGTTTGATCCGGCCAAGGAGCAGGTTACGCTGAGCGTTCCTCGCGAGATTCCCGCAGGAAAAGCCATCATACAGATTCACTACACCGGCATCCTCAACGACAAGCTGCGCGGCTTTTATCTCTCGAAGACCGCTCGCCGCAATTATGCCGTGACGCAGTTCGAATCCACCGACGCACGCCGCGCCTTTCCATCCTTCGATGAACCAGCGTTCAAGGCTACCTTTGACGTGACCCTCGTTGTAGACAAGGGTGACACCGCCATCTCCAACGGCCCCATCGTCAGCGATACCGCTGGACCCGGCGCAGACAAGCACACACTCCGGTTCCTGACGACGCCGAAAATGTCCACCTACCTGGTGGCGTTCCTTGTGGGTGATTTCCAGTGCACCGCAGGCGAGCAGGACGGCGTTGCCATCCGCGTCTGCGCCACGCCGGACAAGGTTGCACTCACACCCTATGGCCTGGATGTCGCGAAGTATGTGCTGCACTACTACAACAACTACTTTGGCATTCCCTACCCTCTGAAGAAGCTCGACCTGATCGGGCTGCCCGACTTTGAAGCCGGTGCCATGGAGAACTTCGGCGCCATCACCTATCGCGAAACTGCGCTGCTCATCGATCCGGATGCAGCCTCCATTGGGTCCAAAAAGGAAGTCGCGGAGGTCATAGCGCACGAAATGGCGCACCAGTGGTTTGGCGACCTCGTGACGATGCAGTGGTGGAACAATGTCTGGCTCAATGAAGGCTTCGCGACATGGATGGAGAACAAGCCGGTCGCAGCCATGCACCCTGAGTGGAATATCGACCAGGATGTCGTTGAGCAGTT
>JBBIVH010000105.1:6389-9482 GCA_037439805.1 Acidobacteriaceae bacterium | reverse complement strand
CATATCACTGGCGTAATTCCAGCCACCTGCTCCGACTTCAAGATCGACAGGCCCTCGTTCCTGACCGTGCCCATCAAGAACGAAATTCCCATCAAAGTGGATATGATCTGGCAATCGAACTGAATGGAATCGACGGTGTGGTCGGTACGCGCGTGACAGATATGTAGAGGTAAACCGTTCAGTTGGGATCCGTGATGCGTTTCCAGACCCCATTTTCGCTAGCGCGCGGGGCATCGATAGAGAAATCAATCCTAGTGCGCGGCGTAATGACCAGATCGACTCTGCGGTTTTGCGCGCGCCCTTCGGCTGAGTCGTTGCTTGCGACGGGATGATATTCGCCATACCCTGCTGCGGCGAGGTGCTCGGGAGCGACCGCGTGAACTTCGAGCAGCATGCGAGCGATAGCCGTTGCGCGCGCGGTCGAGAGTTCCCAGTTCGAGTCAAATCGCATTGTGTGGACCGGGAGGTTGTCGGTGTGTCCCTCCACGCGTACATCCAGTCCAGAGTCCGCAAGCGCGCCTCCGATTGTTTTGAGCACTGCGCGCGTTCCCGGCTCCGGTGTTGCCGATGCTGTCTGGAAAAATCCTGCTTCCCGCAGGCTGATGATCAGGCCGTCCCGGCCCATGGAAATTGACACTCCGTGGTTGGCAATTGCAGTGGTCAGGCTTGAGGTCAGCGTTCGTTGCAATCGATTCAGATCATCGCGCGCCTTAGCGGTGGATTCCACATCTTCTTGCATCACCGGTTCTACGTCCGGAGAGCCATCGACGGGGCCGGTGTGCCCGTCGATTAGGTTGGCATGTTCTCCCGCATGATCGTAGAAGACGCCCATGCTGCGAAAAGCGGTGTCAATAGCCTTCGAAACCTGGGCCTGCTTCTTCTCTCCGGCCTTGGCAAAGGCATACATCACAACAAAGAATGCAAATAGAAGCGTAATGAAGTCGGCGTACGATACCAGCCATCTCTCATGGCTCACGCGACTCGCGTGCCGGCTCGCGCGCCTCACGCGGCACGTTCCTTTTTCTGCTTTGCCTGCCGCTCACCGCCGGTTGCGGAGCCGTCAAATCCGGCCAGCTTGATCTCGAGCATGCGCGGATTCATCCCTTCCAGAATCGAGATCACCGCTTCCAGCATCATCTCGCGCCGCTGCTGCTCATCGCGCATCTGGAGGCGCATCTTGCCGGCGAACGGGAGGAAGAAAAGATTGGCTGCACCAACGCCGTAGATTGTGGCGACAAAGGCGACCGCAATCCCGCGGCCTACCTCTTGAATGTTGTCCAGGTGCTGCATCACCTGGATCAGTCCCATCACCGCGCCAAGAATTCCGATCGTCGGCGAGAACCCTCCTGCTGACTCAAAGACGGAAGGGAAGCGATCCTCCGCTTCTGCCGCAGAATCCATACTGACGCGCATCATCTTCCGCAGCTCGCCCGGCTCCGTTCCATCCACTGCAAGCATCAGGGCCTGCCTTAAAAACGGATCCGGAATCGACGGCAAGTCCTTGTCGAGGGAGACAACGCCCTCCCGGCGCGCCTTATGGGCAAACTGAACGAGCATTGCGATGATGTGCCCTTTCTTTCTTCGATCGGGCCGAAAGATGCGGACCAGACGGACCGCCGAGCCTAAGACCGTGTCCAGGGGAAACTGCAAGAGCACCGCGCCGAGTGTTCCGCCAAAGACAATCAGCGCCGCAGTGGGCTGCAGAATCTGGCCGAGATTTCCTCCTTCGAGCAGCAGGCCTGCGAGAATTCCAACCACCGCCAGAAGCACTCCGCCGATGCTCGCCTTGTCCATCTCCACATCCTTTCTGAGCTGCAGCCTGGGCCAGCGCATCCTCGCTCTAGCGAGTGGCGGATGGCTTGGGAATCGATCCTGGCACGGGCCCGTCCGCGTCCATATCGAGGCTGGAGAGAGACGCAATCTGCTGCAAGTCGCTCAGGGAAGGCAGTCGCCGCGCCACCATGGTCAGCAGACGCGCCCTGTACGCAAGAATCCGCTCCACCACCTCTGCCGGTCCTTCGCGCACAATCAGCTTTTCTCCGTTGATGAGCGTCAGCATTGTGTCCGGCGAGCTTTCCGCGGTCTTGATCAGATCGCTGTTCAGCAGCATGGGGCTTCCATTCAGGCGCGTGAGTTCAATCATGGTGGGAACCTTTCTCTCCATTCATCGGCGATGAAGAAGAATCGTTCAATCGAAGGAGTCCTCCGCATTGGGCTACAACTTTTTTCCCGCGCTGATAAAGTCACCGCTGGTCGAGCCGATGAAGGGTCAAGATGCAGCGGCATCACCCGCAGGCAGGAGCAGAAGCAGAAGGCTGGAGCGGGAGAAGATGGAGCCGCAAAATCACGCATCCATAAGGAGCTGTCCATGTCTCTGGGAGTCTTAAACAATCTCAATGCGCTCTACGCGGAGAACAACCTCAACAACACCAGCAGCAGCCTGTCCAAAACGCTGCAGCAGTTGTCTTCCGGATCGCGCATTAACTCCGGAGCCGACGATGCCGCCGGCCTCTCGCTGGTGAACGGTCTGGCCGCGAACTCGACCGCGCTCACCCAGTCTTCCACGAACGCAACGGAAGGCTCTGGCCTTCTTCAGGTCGCCGACGGCGCCCTTTCGCAAGTGACGAACCTGCTCAACCGTGCCGTGACGCTGGCGACCGAAGCCTCGAACGGTACCCTCAACAGCACGCAGGGCGCGGCTGCCAACCAAGAGTACCAGTCGATCCTTTCTGAAATCTCGAACATTGGCTCGACAACCACCTACAACCAGCAGGCCGTCTTCGGAAAGTCGTTCAACATCTACACAGGCGACTCCTCCACCAAAGGCGCATCGATCGACGCGCTCAGTATCGGTTCTCTCTCTTCCAGCGCAGTGGGCCAGACCAACGGCGCGATGAGCTACTCTTCGGGGCAGAGCGTGTTTGTCGACATGTCGAAGACTGGCGCGGGCGGTGTCAACGCGCAATCCACTGACAGCATCGCGGCCGGCAGCTCCCTCACTGTGACGTACGCCATCGGCAAGAACTCCTCCGGCACCCTCATTACTTCCACTGCAACCATCAGCACAGGCGGAACAACCGGCTATGCCAATAC
>JBBIVH010000105.1:0-6289 GCA_037439805.1 Acidobacteriaceae bacterium | reverse complement strand
GCGCAGGATGGCTACATCGGCTCCCAGATCAATACGCTGAATTCGGTGAGCCAGGTCATCAGCACACAGCAGCAGAACATCGTCTCTGCACAGAACGCCGTGCAGGCCACCGACTATGCACAGGCCTCCTCCAACCTGTCCAAGTTCGAGATTCTCAGCCAGACCGGCATCTCGGCACTTGCCCAGGCCAACAGTCTGCAGCAGGAAGTGACCAAGCTGCTGCAGTAATCGAGCGTCTCTAAGCCCGCACAGGCGTCCAGATGGACGCTTGTGCGGGCATCACGCCAGCCGAACTGTCTCACCTGCGATGAGATTCCTCCAATCCCTCTGGGCGAAGTCCGGCACGAGAACTGCAACACGCAGCAATGGGAGGTGAGAATGGGCACTGTCGGTCTGAGCTTCGGCTCGCCAACCAGCGGAACCGGATTCAACGTGAGTTCTACTGTCGCCGCTATCGTGAGCAATCTGCAGAACATTGAGACCCCCTGGAAGAATCAGCTCAGCTCCCTGCAGAGCCAGGACGCCGTCCTGTCCAGTCTCGGCACGATGTTCTCCAACCTCTCGAACGATCTGACGGCGCTGACAGATTTCCAGGGCGTGCTCGCGCAGAAGACGGGATCCAGTTCCAATACGAACGTTCTGCAACTTACCTCGGCCTCGTCTTCGGCGACGGCGGGGACGCATACGGTTGTCGTCAACAGTCTTGCGCAGACTGCCAGCGGGTACCTCACCGCAATTGCAAACGCCAACGACACGCTCTCCGGGTCGATCACAATTCAGGCCGGGAGCGGCACGGCCCAGACAATTACTCTGAACTCGACGAATAACACGCTCTCCGGCCTTGCCTCCGCGATCAACGCCTCAGGCGCCGGCGTCACCGCGAGCGTTCTGACGGACTCTACAGGATCGCGCCTGAGTCTGGTATCCAATACCTCGGGTGCCGGGGGGAACCTGACCATCAGTTCCAATTCAATTGCAGGCACCAGCAATTCCAACGCTGCTTTGACTTATGCCTCGACGGTGACGGGATCGGATGCTTCCCTGGTCGTGGATGGTGTCACGCTTTCCAGCGCGTCCAACACGATATCCGGCCTCATTCCAGGCGTCACGTTTCAGCTGCTCAGTCCGAGCGCCTCCGGCAGCCCTGTGCAGGTGGTGATCGGGAATTACAATACCGGCGTCGAGAGCGCCGTCTCGGCGATGGTCTCGGACTACAACGCCCTCATCAGCGCGATCAACACCCAGCACGGCAACACCAGTTCCGGCACGCCTGAGCCGCTCTTTGGATCACCGACACTCTCACTGCTGCAGCAGGAGCTGCTTAACGGCGTCAATACGCAGAATCCCAACGGCTACCTGGACTCGATCGCAAATGCAGGCGACACGCTTTCCGGATCGATTACGCTTCAAGTTGGAAGCGGCACAGCTCAGACGATCACTCTGAACTCGACCAACAACACGCTTTCCGGTTTGGCATCGGCAGTGAATGCGTCGAATCTGGGGGTTACCGCGAACATCGTGTCGGACAATTCCGGATCGCGCATCGTGTTTGTATCCGGCATGACCGGCGATGCGGGAGCGTTGACCGTGACCTCCTCCCTTACAGACGCAACGACGAATACTGCTCTGAACTACAACGCCGGGTCGTCCGACATTTCGAGTCTTACCACTCTTGGCATCGCCGTCAACAAGGATGGGTCATTGACCCTGAGCGCAACCTCGCTCGATTCGCTTCTCAATACAGACTTCAACGGCGTCGTCGGGTTCTTTCAGAATGCCAATAGCTGGGGCCTGGACTTTGCGAATATGCTGGGCAACGCCGGATCAAGTTCTTCTACCGGCATCGTCAAGCTGGCCGAGAGTTCAAACAGCGCCGTCGAGTCCAGTCTGAATGCCAACATATCGAGAGAAGAAGCGCTGATTTCGAGCCAGCAGAAGTCCCTTACGGCTGAACTGAACAGCGCCAACGAGATCCTGCAGGCTCTCCCTTCGCAGTTGCTCGGGATCAATGAAATCTACTCTGCGATCACAGGCTACAACCAGGTGAAGAACGGCTGAGGAGCAGGATGGCCATGCCGCACTATCGGGATCATCTTCTGGAAGGCGCTTCAGGCGTCGACCTAGTAGTGGCGCTGTACGACGGCATGATTCGCTTCCTCTACGCCGCCGCGGATGCGGTGGACCGTGGAGACGAACCCGAGAGACGTGCGGCTGTGAAGCGCGCCTTCGACATTATTATCCATTTGCAGGCTCGTTTGCGCATGGACATCGGCGGCAAGCCTGCGCAGGCCCTGAGCGAGTTTTATGCTTCCATCTTCGCTCAGATTCTGCAGGCATCGCAATCCGCCTCGCGGCCCAAATTTGAACATGCGATCCAGTGCATTCGAAATGTACGGGATGCCTGGAAGCAGGTTGCTGCCGAGTGTGCGGACGAGCGTAGTATTGTTGCTCATACCCGCACGAAGGGCTCGGACCAGCACACTTTGTCACAGCCCAATCTGCCGTATGCCAACGCCGAACAGGGAGTGCGCTGGACTGCGTGACCCGCGCTATGCGACGACGGTGAGTTCTTCTTCGAGCTGCTGCTTCTGATACAGGTCAGCGTAATACCCATTCAGTCCGAGCAACTCATCGTGCGTACCGAGCTCCACAATCCTGCCCTGATCGAGAACGGCGATCTGGTCCGCAGTTCGTACCGTTGACACGCGATGTGAAATCAAGATGGTGGTGGCTCGTGCACTGTAAGCATGCAGGCCACTCAGGATACGCTCCTCGGTGAATGTATCAACGCTTGATAGCGCATCATCCAGAATGAGGATTGCGGGCTTCTTCAGCAAGGCGCGCGCGATTGCAGCACGCTGCTTCTGGCCGCCGGAGAGCGTGAGTCCGCGTTCGCCGACGATCGTCTCAAGCCCCAGCGGAAACTCCTCAAACTCGTGACGGATGTGCGCGGCCTCTGCTGCCAGCATGACCTCAACACTCTCTGCGTCAGGTTGCCCAAAGGCCAGATTCTCGCGAATGGTTTCGCTGAATAGAAACGTCTCCTGCGGCACCACTCCAATGTTCCGGCGTAGAACGGCGAGCGGGTACTCGGTTACCGGACGTCCGTCGATGAGCAAAGTTCTTTCCGGTGCTTCATACACCCGTGTGATCAGATTCACGAATGTGGATTTGCCCGATCCAGTCGGTCCAACGATGGCGAAGCTGGAGCCGGCGGGGATTTGAATCGAAATGTTGTGCAGAACGGGTTGCTCGCCGTAGCTGAAGCTGAGGTCTCGAAATTCAATTTCGCCTCGAACTCTGAAATCAGTAGCAAATACAGGATCTGCATGGGCGTCATCGATCTGCGGCATGGCGAGCAGCAGTTCATGAATGCGCTTTACAGAAGCGGTTCCGCGCTGAAAGAGATTCACTACCCAGCCTACTGCAATGATGGGCCAGATCAGCAGAATCATGTAGGTGTTGAACGCCACAAATTCTCCGGCGGTGATTTGATGACGAATCACCAGACGGCCGCCTGCCAGAAGCGTAATCACCATCGCAATGCCGAGGATGAACTCGAGCGTAGGCCACAACATGCCCATGAGTTGGACAAGGTGCTGCGCTCTGGCAATGTAACGCATATTCAAATACTCAAACTGCCGGATCTGCGTCTCCTCGCGCGCGAAGGCACGCACGAGGCGTGCGCCGGAATAGTTCTCTTGCGCCTGCGACGAAATCTCAGAAAAGCTCTCCTGAATCTTTTCGAATCGATCATGAATCCGCCGCCCGAAATACTGGATGAGTATGCTGGCCAATGGCATTGGCGCCCAGGCAACCAGGGTGAGCAGAGGGCTGATGCGCAGCAGGAAGAAGAGAGCGCCAATTGTAAAAAATATCGTATTCGCGCTGTACATGAGGGCTGGACCCAGTAGCATTCGAACTGCATTCAGATCATTCGTCATCCGGGCCATGATGTCGCCAGTGCGATATTCCCGGTAGAACCCTGTATCCTGCGTTTCCAGTTTTCTGAAGAGATCGTTGCGCAGATCGAACTCTATCTCGCGAGAGATGCCGATCAGAATCCAGCGCTGCGAGTAAAGGAAGATCCCCTTCATTAGAGAGATCCCGACCAGGAGGCCAGAGAATGTGAGAATGCGCGATCGAGTCACTCCGGCATCCAGTCCATCGATCGCAGCCTGCAGAACCTTAGGAAAGAGCACCCAAATTGCGTTCGTGCAAATGACACAGAGCAATCCCAGCGCGTATCCCCAGCGGTAGCGCCGCATATAGCTGAAAAGGGGTCTGAGATCTCGCAGCATGGCTCTATTGTACGGGGTCACCGAATGGAATCGTTGAGGGAATCATGCTGAAACGCATGGATGCTTTGCTATGTAGCGGTCCGCAACAGTAGGTAGCCGCCTACGAGGCCAAACAGTAGATCAGGGGCCCATGCTGCCAATGCGGCCGGAAGATCGTTCACGCTTCCCATGGCTCCAAAGAGCCCTTCCAGAACCCAGTAAGTGAGAGCAACCAAAATGGCCACGGCGATGCCCGTCAGGGAGCCGCGACGGCCCATCGAAAATGCAAATGGGATTGCAAAAATCGCCATCACTACGGCTACGAGGGGGTAAGACAGCTTGTGCCAGAGAGCAACTCGCAAGCGCATTGTGTCAAATCCGCTTTGGCGAAGATCGTTGATGTAATGGCGCAACTGGCCGAAGTTCATCTCCTGAGACTGCAGGCTCTCTTTGTTGAAGTACGAGGGTTCTTCGTGGATCTCTGCAAACGAAGCCTGTCTGAACTCCTGATAGCTTCCTTCGACGACCTGCGCACCATTGAAGTCGCGTTTCCAGCCATCTTCAAATTGCCAGGTTGAGGAGTTCGGATCCCAGTGCGTTCGCGCTGCAAAAATGCGTCTGCTTAGAAGAAATGTCGCTGGGTCGAACTCGAATACTGACAGATTGGCAAACTCGTCCCTGTCCCTGTCGAAAAACTGATAGTAAAAGATTCGATTCGGCTCGCCTTTCTTCGGCTGTCCAAATATCCACTTCTGTTCGGGATGAAGAAACGTCTGCGGCGGACGGCCCTTGATCGTGCTGCGGAGCGCTTCCTGTCGTCGGTTTGCCTGCGGCAGATAAAACTCGTCGAACAGATAGAGACTTGCGGCAAGTGTCGCGGCCATGATCACAATAGGCACGACAAGGCGGTACAGGCTGATTCCGGTTGCCTTCATGGCGACGATCTCGCTGTTGCGGTTCATGACTCCAAAGCTGACCAGGACAGCAATCAAAACCGCGAGCGGCGTGATTTGATACAGCATGCTCGGCGTCAGGTTAATGAGATACGCGCCGACCGTGGCGAGTTGGATGTGATTGCGCAGAATGTCACCAATTAGCTCAAAGAACGTAAACACCAGCATGAGGACGACAAAGGTGGAGAGCACGAGCGCAAAGACCCCCAGAAACTGTCGCACGACATAAGCGTCGAGAATGCGCGGGAACGTGCTCTGCCCCGTGCGCCTGAAGGTCTTTTCGAGTAACTCTTCAAGCCACAGGAAGCGGGGCAGCGTACGGTTCCCTGATTCGACGGGCAGCCTGGGGGCGCGCAGCGCCCAACTGGAGAAGGCATTCAGGAATCGACTGCCGTTTGCCATCTCCCATAGCAGGAACGTGCCGGCACCAGCAAAGAGAAGATTCGCCATCCAGACACCAAGTGATGGTGGAAGTCTATGCTGTTTACTGAGCGCGATGCCTGTATACGAAAGTACGTAATACAAGACCACCAGCAGTAGCGTAAAGACCAGGGCGAAACTCTTGCCGCCCCTGCGCGAAGTGACGCCCAGTGGAACCCCTACGAGCATCAGCACGATGCATGCAACAGGGTAGGCAAATCGGGTATGCAACTCAATCTCATATCGAGTCGGATCCGGGCCGTGAGTCTTCTGCAAGAGCAGGTTCAGCGGCATTGCATAGATTGCCGTATCGAGCCTGCCAAGATGGATGTCGCTTTGTGGATTCAGCGTCAGGGGCAGATCGGTGCTCGAAAATGTCGATATGTTGTACTGCTGCGGCTGGTCAGATGCAGTTTGATGCTCTGCGCCGTCTCGGAGGCGCATCAGCAACTCCTGCGGAGAATCATTAACCACTGTGGCTGATTCTGCAGTCGTGATCAGCGGAGTAGCTGGATCGCTGACATCCGCCATGAAGACCTCCCGCCAATTCGCCGCTCCTGTTCCGCCACGTACATCCTGCACATAGAGCACGCGATTCCGAAAGTCTTCGTAGAATACCCTCAGATCGGAAGAGCA
>JBBIVH010000104.1:9075-9545 GCA_037439805.1 Acidobacteriaceae bacterium | reverse complement strand
GGCAGGACATCGTCGTGAAGATCTCCAAAGTCGCCCGTAACTCGCAGGACAAGCCCCACACCCCCGTCGTCCTCGAGTCCGTCGTCATCGAGCGCGTCGCGTAGCCACTCCGGACACCGCTGCTTTCTGCAGCAAGGAAGGCTCCCGAGCATCCGCTCCGGAGCCTTCTTTTTGCGCAAGAATTCTTACTCAAGACTTGAAGCGCAGTATTATCATTTCTTTACAGGATATTTCAAACCTTATTTCGCAAAACTTTCTCGATTTGCATGTACGACCTGGACTTCCACATCCACGGTCGCTTCGATCCAGTGCGCAGGGGCGTCAACACATCAGAAAATCCAATTACCCCAATGACCCAAAGAACTGAAGCATTGATTGAATAAACCTACCTATCTATCTCATATATATAATTATGTATTCTATAAAAGGCGCGCTTCCCTTCTCTACCCCAACCCGATTTGATATATCCG
>JBBIVH010000104.1:0-9065 GCA_037439805.1 Acidobacteriaceae bacterium | reverse complement strand
AATGACCCAAAGAACTGAAGCATTGATTAAATAAATTAGTCTATATATCTTATTTAAAATTATTTACATATTTTGTAAAAGGTGCGCATCCTTTCTCTACCCCAACCCGACTTGATATATTCGCTCAATTGTTCTTACAATCACCATCGACTGCCTCTATAGCCACCGAAAGGCAGCCGGAGAACTCGCCGTGAACCTGCAGGACCTTCGCTACCTCGTCGCAGTCGCCGAGCACCGCCATTTCAGCCGCGCCGCGCAGGCCTGCAACATCAGCCAGCCCACCCTCAGCAGCCAGGTCCGCAAGCTCGAAGACGAGCTCGGCGTCACCCTCCTTGAACGCACCAATAAGCGCGTCGAGCTCACGCCTGTCGGCAGCCGCATCCTTGAGCACGCCCGCCGCGCCCTCCACGAGACCGCGCAGATGGAAGAGGTTGCCCGTGCCGCCCGCGATCCCCTCGTCGGCCCGCTCAAGCTCGGCGTCATTCCCACCCTTGCGCCCTATCTCATGCCGCTCATCCTCCGCCCGCTGCGCTCTGCCTATCCTGCTCTCAGCATCGACCTCTGGGAGGACCAGACCCATTCCCTCATCGACGGCCTGCGCAACCACCGCCTCGATGCCGCCCTGCTCGCCACCGCCTCGGAGACTCCCGAGATTACCGAGATTGCCCTCTTCGACGAGCCCCTCCTCGCCGCCCTGCCCTCCACACACTGCCTCGCCGCCCAGCAGACGGTCAGCGAAGACGCCCTCACCAGCGAACTCCTCGTCCTTGCCGATGGCCACTGCCTCGCCAACCAGACCCTCGACGCCTGTGGCGCGCGCCACGGCGTGAAAACCGGCCTGCAGCGCTCCGTGCAGGCCGCCACGCTGGAAACGCTCGTCAACCTCGTCGCCGCCGGCTACGGCGCCACCCTCATTCCAGCCCTCGCCGCCGACTCTCTCGGCCAGCGCGGCATCGCCCTGCGCCCGCTCACAGGCCGCACCGTGCGCACCATCCGCCTCGCCAGCCGCCCCGGATTCCCTCGACCCCGGGCCTTGCGCGCACTCGAAAAAGTCATCCGGGAGGCCGTCGTTCCCGCCCTCGCAGCCGCATAAAAGCGCAGCCGCCAGCCTGTGGAAAATTCAGGCTAAATTCCCTACAAACACCGAAAAATTCCTCAAATTCCCTAAGAACTCGGGATTCTTTGATTTCGGCCCGCCTTATCCACAAAAACCGCCTCCGCGCCGTTGACCCGGCCCCTCCGGCTCCTTACAGTCAGTAATCAAACGGCGGCTCAGGCCTCTCGGGCTGGAGCTGCCGTGGGCCTATTCGTCCAACGACCCAGAGCCCGCACCACCGGAGTGACGATGCTGAAACTGAAAAAAATCCACATCCTCGGCTTCAAAAGCTTTTGCGACCGCACGGAACTGATGGTCCCCGGCACCGGGATCGCCGTCATCGTCGGTCCCAACGGATGCGGAAAGTCAAACATTCTGGACGGAATGAGCTGGGTCCTCGGCGAGCAGAGCGCCAAGAGCCTGCGCGGCAGCCACATGCAGGACGTCATCTTCTCCGGCACCCGCGAACGCAAAGCCCTCGGCATGGCCGAGGTCACCATTACCTTGGTCGATCCCGAAGCCTACGAGGGGCCCATTCCCGTCGAGCCAGAGGTCGTCCTCGACCATGACGGCCCCGCCGACTGGGATGAAGAGGAGTTGCGCCGCCAGAAGGCCGCCGAAGCCGAAGAGATCGTCTCCGCCGAGCAGCCCGGCCAGGTGATTGAAGAAGAAGACGAAGCACCGGAAGCGCAGGCTACAGCGGAAGGCCCTCAGGCCGTCGTTCTCAAGATCCGCCGCCGCAAGTTCCGCCGCACTCCCCAGAAAGGCGAGGTGGTCATCACGCGCCGCCTCTTCCGCACCGGCGAAAGCGAGTACCTGCTCAACGGCAAGCTCTGCCGCCTGCGCGACATTCAGGACATCTTCATGGGCACCGGCCTCGGACCGGACAGCTACGCCATCATTGCCCAGGAGCAGATTGGCCAGCTCCTCAGCGCCAAGCCCTATGACCGCCGCGCCATCATTGAAGAGGCCGCCGGCATCACCCGCTTCAAGACCAAGAAGCGCCTCGCTGAGTTGCGCCTTGAGAGCGCCAAGCAGAACCTCGCCCGCGTCGACGACATCTTTGAAGAAGTCACGCGCCAGATGAACAGCCTCAAGCGCCAGGCCGCCAAAGCCGAGCGCTTCGCCGCCGTGCGCGACGAGCTGCGCAGCCGCCTGCGCGTGGTGCTCGCCAGCCGCATGGCGCAGATGGACTCCGAGCAGGCGCGGCTCGAAGCCGAGATCGCCAACCTCTCCGAGCAGATTCAGACCTCCGCTACCGAGATTGAAGCCTCAGAGGCGAGCCAGCACGCCTTGACCGAACGAGGCTACGAACTCGACCACCAGATTCAGGAGGCTCAGAGCCGCGCCAGCTCAGCAGCCGTCGAACTGGAGCGCGCCGCCGCGCGCGAGCGCAGCAATGCCGAGCGCATCGGCGAATTGGAAGCTCGCGCAGCCTCCGCCTCCGCGGAGCTGGACCAGACGCGCATCCAGCTCGCCGGCATCGCCGAAGAGCGCAGCCAGCAGAAGTCCTTTCTCGAAACGGCCGCCGGCGAGGCCCGCGCCTTTCATCAGCGCGTCGAAGCCCAGCAGCAGGAGGCGCGCAAGGCCGCGGAAGAGGTCTTTGCCGCCGAACGCAATCTGGAAACCAGCCGCCGCCATGCCATGCACCTGCTTACCCTGGCCGGCAACGCGCGCAACAGCACAGCGCAGGCCGAGGAGAGCCTTGCGGCCCTGGAGCGCGAAGCGGAACGCCTGACCGCTGAGATCAACCAGGCAAAGATTGAGCTTGAAAATCATGGCGTCGAGCGCGGCCAGGCCAGGATGCGCTTTGAGTCCGCCGCTGAGACGCTCAAGCGCCTCGAAGCGGAGATCGCGGCGCTGCGCGAGAGCCTGCAGGCGCGCCGCAGTGAAGAGACCGTCCTGCGCACGCGGGCCAACCAGCTCCGCGGCGAGCATGCCGGCACCGAAGGCCGTAAGAATTCCATCGAGGCTCTGATCCGTGACCACAGTTACTCCACGGACACGGTGCGCCGCCTGCTCAAGCCCGGCGCGCTCGGCGAGGGCGTCGCCCCCGTCGGCACGCTCGCCGATTTTCTTGAGGTCAGCGGTGCGCATGAGCGCGTCGTAGACGAGTTCCTCCGCGAAGAACTGAACTACGTCGTCGTCAAAAGCTGGGACGCAGCCGAAGAGGGCGTGCGCGTGCTCAAGTCCGGCGTCGACGGCCGCGCGACCTTCCTCATTCACGATGCCGCGCAGGGCAGCCTCTTCGCGGAGACAGACGACACCGTCCGCGCGGAAGGCGTCACTCCGCTCAAAGAGACCATCCGCGTGCTCAACGGCTTTGGCCGCTCGCTGGAGACGATTCTTCCCAAGCTCCGCCACGGTTATCTCGCCGAGAGCTCCGTCATCGCGCAGAATCTCACCGCCGATCACCCACATGCGTACTTCCTCACGCCCGAGGGCGAGTGCTTCCACAACGCGACCGTCACCGGCGGCAAAGCAGCCACGCAGGGCCCGCTGGCGCTCAAGCGCGAACTGCGTGAGATGGACGCCCGCCTCGCGGAGCTCGAAAAGAATCTTGCTGAAGCGGATCTGCACGCCGCGACGCTGCAGAAAAACATCGAAGAGCTGACCGGTCAACTGGAGGCCCGCAGCGAGGAGCGCCGCCAGGCCGAGCGCGACGCAGCCAACCAGGGCGCGGCGCTCAAGCAGATGGAGGCTGAAGCGCAGCGCATCGAGCGCCGCCTGCAGGAGTGGGATCTGCAGGCCGCCCGCAACAAGGACGCGCGCGAAGCCAAGCACACCGTCATCGAGCAGAAGCGCGAAGAAGCGGTTCGGCTGGAAGCGGAACACGCCACCGCCGAAAAGTCGCTCGAAGAGCTTCAGGCCAGACTCGCCGAGTTGCGCCAGACGCGCGAAGGCTTGCAACAGGCCGCCGCACAGGTGACGGCGGAACTGGCAGGCCTGGAAGAGCGGCGTCGCGGCGCAGAGGCCGCCTTCCAGCGCATCGACCGGCTCCATGCCGACCTCGAACGCCGTGTTCTGACCCTCGAGCAGCAAAAGGCCGCCGCCGAAGCCGAACGTGAGCAGCGCACGCGCGAGAGCGCAGAGCTGGTCGAGCGCCAGCATCAGTTGACGACCGCGCGCGCCGAGGCGCAGGCTCTGGCGCAGACCCTCACCGCCGAGGCGCAGACCCTCCGCCAGCAGCTTGCCATACTGGAGACGCAGTTAAAGACCAGCCGCGTTGCCCTCGACCAGTTGCGCGAAGAGCGCGCCACCCGCCAGAGCGCGGTCGCCAAGCTGCGCTCCGATCTGGAGCATCTCGAAGGCAGTTGCATGACCGAGCTGAACATCGAGGCGGCTGCACTCCGCGCCAATGCTGAGATCGCTCACCTCGCCGACGAGGCGCTCGCGCAGGAGGACGAAGCCTGCCGCGCCCTGCGTCAGCGCATGGAGCAGATGGGCCCGGTCAATATGATGGCGCTTGACGAATACAAGGAAACCGCCGAGCGGCACAGCTTCCTCGAGACGCAGCGCAGAGACCTGATTGAGTCCATCGAAAACACACAGGAGACAATCAAGGAGATCGAGCAGATCTCGCGCACCAAGTTTGAAGAAGCCTTCGCCAGGATCAACGAAAACTTCGGCCAGGTCTTCTCCAAGCTCTTCCAGGGTGGCCAGGCCTTTCTGCGGCTCACGGACGAAGAAAATCAGGCCGAAAGCGGACTGGAAATCGTCGCTTCACCTCCGGGCAAAAAGCTGCAGAACGTGCTGCTGCTCTCCGGCGGAGAAAAGGCGCTCACCGCGCTGTCGCTGCTGGTCGGCATCTTCCAGTACAAGCCGAGCCCCTTCTGCGTCCTCGACGAAGTGGATGCCCCGCTCGACGAAACCAACGTGGGCCGGCTTGCCGACCTGCTGCACTCGCTCAGCCGGGAGACGCAGTTCCTCGTCGTCACGCACTCCAAGCGCATGATGCACGCCGCGGACATGATCTACGGCGTCACCATGCAGGAGCCGGGCGTCTCGAAAGTGGTCAGCGTCAAGCTCAGCCACCACGAGCAGCAGCGGGCTACCGCATAATTTCGCTACAGTTCGGCTCTGGCCGGGACGCGAAGCAGCGCCCCGCCCGCGCATGAAACAACGACGCCAACCACAAGCCACAGCAGCACACCATACCCTGCGTACCAGAAGGCCTCCTGCGCAGCCGTGATATGCGTCGGGCTGAAGACAACCAGCGCCCCGGTTGAGCTGATGTGCATCATCTGGACCAGCAGCAAACTGCGTGTGCGCACATACAGCCAGCCGATGAGCACCCGCATCGCAGTCATCGCCAGAGCGAAGGCCAGAAAATATTCCGGCCACCATGCGCCATGCGGCGTCACCGCGCCGAGATAGTTGATCACCGGCAGGTGCCAGGCCGACCACAGCAGTCCCAGCAGGATACTCGCCATCAACGGGCTCCGCCGCACCATCATTCTCGGAAAGGCAAAGCCCGTCCAGCCCACCTCTTCCACAAGACCGGCAGGAATGCCAAAGAGCAGTCCCGGCAGAAAGAGATTCGGCGTGAACGTCGGAGATGCCAGCGACCTCAATAACCACAGCGTGCAAAGAACCGCCGCGGGTGGAAGCAGCAACACGCTCCACCATCTCGGCGGGACGCGCCGCGGATTCATCCCGGAAAACAGCGCACGGATGCCGGCCCGTCCCTCCAAACGAGCCGTCACCAGGACAGACGCGAGCAGTGGCCCGGCCAGCATCGCCGGAAACATCAGGATTCCTGCCATAGGCGAAACTGGCTGCCGCCGGACCAGTGCCGGCACCGCCACCGCCAAGGCTCCCGTCCACGAGAAAGTGACCGTGACCAGAAAGAACACAGTCACGGAATTACGCCGCAGGAAGCTTTCGCGAATCCAGCTCATGGGGAGGAAACGGGAACGCGAGGCGTTTTGTTCCCGCCTTTCTTTCATGCGAATCTGATTTGCGAGAGCGAGGTCACACCTGGCAGTTTGCCGCGCCGCCCTTCCCGGCTTGGAAGATGAAAAGAAAAATGCCTCCGAAGGAGGTCGTCTCTCCGGAGGCACTTGTGCATTGCACAAGAAAGCGGGGGCCAGTAGCCGACGCTGGAGGTCGGTAGCGCGCGGCTACTGGTGATCCCTTATGAAACGAAGCTAGCCGCGGCTTCCCCTTTCCACTGCTGCTTCGTGTCGCCCGGCTCAAAGAGGACATTCTTACGCGTCCTCCGAACCATGTTGACAAGCTGAGTCTCAAGCTTTTCGCGGATTCGTTCCGTGATGGCCGTCACACAAGTTTGTTTGGCCCGGCGTCCCTGCGTACGCCGTTTCTACGGTCTCCTCGCCGCACGCCGTTCGGTTTGACAAACCGATGAGCGGGCCAGAAAATCGAAGCTTCAGAGATCAGGAAGCTGGCCGACACCCAAACAAGCAGCGCAACCGCAGCGCCCCGCGCGATGGAAGTCTGCAACCCTCAGGCCAGAGCAGGTCCCAAGGATTCAAACACCCACGATGAAAGCCCTCCTCAAGTCAGAACTCGGCTCGATTCCCCTCCTAGGCCGCGGCAAAGTGCGCGATCTCTACGCGGTCGGCGATGCACTTCTGCTGATCGCCACCGACAGAATTTCGGCCTTTGACCACGTCCTCGCGACGGGAATCCCCGGCAAGGGGAAGATTCTCACCCAGATCTCGCTCTTTTGGTTCGAGATGATGCGCCAGATCCTTCCCAACCACCTGATCTCCGCCAGGGTCGAAGAATATCCGGCCGAGCTGCAAGCCTACGCGGACCAGCTTGAGGGCCGCTCAATGCTGGTGAAGCGGGCGAAGATGTTTCCTGTGGAGTGCGTGGCGCGTGGCTACCTCGCCGGCTCCGGATGGAAGGAGTATCAGGCGTCGCAGACCGTTTGCGGCATCGCCCTGCCGTCCGATCTCAAGGATGGATCGCGGTTGCCTGAGCCCATCTTTACTCCCGCGACCAAGAGCCAGGATGGCGCACACGACGAGAACATCTCCTTCACCGAGGCGGAGAAGCTGCTGGGCCATGAAGACGCCGCGGAGCTGCGTCGGCTGACGCTGGCGATCTATACCCGGGCCGCGCACCATGCCGAAAGCTGCGGCTTGATTCTGGCGGACACAAAGTTCGAATTCGGTAGGACGGACGACGGCATTCTTCTTGCCGACGAGGTGCTCACACCGGATTCTTCGCGCTTCTGGGATGCAGCCACCTGGTCTCCCGGCGGCGCGCAGCCCTCCTTCGACAAGCAGTTTGTGCGCGACTATCTTGAGAGCATCCACTGGAACAAGCAGGCGCCCGCGCCCGGCCTTCCCGAGGATGTCGTCGAACGCACGCAGGCGAAATATCTCGAAGCATTCCGCAGGCTCACGGGCCAGACGCTCAATCTGTAATCTGAGGAGCTGACGAAGTGACGGTCGTGGATTGGATCATCGTTGCGCTGCTCACAGGGTCCGTTTTGACGGGCTTGATGCAGGGATTTGTGCGCTCGGTCTTCGCCGCAGCGGGGCTTGTCGCAGGCCTGATTCTGGCAGCGTGGAACTACACCGCCATCGGACTGCCCCTGACTCGATTCGTGGACGACTCTCAACTCGCCAATGCAATCGGTTTCCTGATTATTACGATCACTGTTCTACTGCTCGCCGTACTGCTGGGCAGCTTCTTCGCGCACCTGCTTCACAAGATGGGCCTGGGTTGCCTGGACCGGATCGCCGGCGCCATCTTCGGACTCGCACAGGGCGTTCTTGTCGTCACCGTGGCCATTCTTATCACGCTGGCTTTTTATCCAAAGCAAAAATGGCTCGCAGAGTCCAGGTTACCTCCCTATTTCTTTCGTGTCTGCCATCTGAGCACGCACGTAACACCGGATGGCCTTGCAGGAAAAGTCCAGGGCGAACTTAACATTCTTGAAGGCGCATCTCCCGACTGGATGCACCGGCAAACGCCGGAGAAGTGAAATTCGCCCGCGACTTCGGGCCATGATGTGGCAAGCTATTAGAGCGAGGTTTTTTAACGTGAAACGAGAACTGGAGAGCCTGGTCATCCAGATGCATTCGAGCGGCGTGCACTATGACGAGGCCGTGCGCGAATTCAAGAAGCAATACCTGCGTGAGGTGCTCGTAGCCAACCGGGGAAACCAGTGCAAGGCTGCCGACGAACTCGGCATGCACCGCAACACGTTGAGCCGCACCATGGCCGAGCTGGGACTGAATCTCGCGGAAGTCCGCGCCGGCCTCAAGCGTCCGCCGCGCAGCGAACGTCCTGTATTTGGAGTGATTCGCCAGGGGTATCGCCAGGGCTGATCACGCTTCGGCCATCATGGGAACCAATCCGAACCTCCACATTGCGCGCTTTCATGCCGAGCCCGGATTTGCGTGGGATCAGCAGAACGCGTATCTCTTCGACATTGACGGCACGCTCCTGCGCAGCCGCGACCGCGTTCATTTCGACTCGATTCCCGCCGGCTTGCATCATGTCACCGGCATCGCAGTCACGTTGGATGGAGTGGCGATCCATGGAAGCACAGACACGGGCATTCTGCGCGAAGCCTGCGCCCAGGCAGGGATACCTGAACACGTCATCGAACCGCAGGTCGCCGCCATTCTCGAAGCCGTCTGCAACCATGTGGCTGAGAGGCGCGAGGAACTGCAACCCTACCTGATGCCCGGCGTGCGCGAAACGCTGCACCACCTCGCGCAGCGCGGCGCAGTGCTCGGGGTTGCCACGGGAAACCTGGAAGCCATCGGCTGGATTAAGGTGGAGAAGGCCGGCCTGCGGAAATGGTTCCGGTTTGGCGGATTCAGCGATCACTTCCCTGTCCGCGCCGAGCTGATTGGCGCAGCCGCCCACAAGGCACGCCAGCTTGCAGGCGAGAACGCAACCATCTGCGTCGTCGGCGATACGCCACGTGACATCGAAGCCGCGCGCGCCAATCATCTGCCCGTGATTGCTGTTGCAACGGGAC
>JBBIVH010000103.1:0-9655 GCA_037439805.1 Acidobacteriaceae bacterium | reverse complement strand
CCCGTCACCAATCTCTATCGCGACGAGATTCTCGAAGAGGACCGCCTGCCCATCTGCCTCACCGCCTACACGCCCTGCTTCCGCGCTGAAGCAGGCGCGGCGGGCAAGGACACGCGCGGCATCATCCGCCAGCATCAGTTCCAGAAGGTCGAGCTCGTCAAGTTCACGCGCCCCGAGGACTCCGACGCCGAGCACGAAAAGCTTACCCGCGACGCCGAAGAGATTTTGGAAGCTTTGGGCTTGCCTTATCGGCGAGTTTTGCTCTGCACCGGCGACACCGGCTTTTCATCGGCCAAAACCTTCGATCTTGAAGTCTGGCTGCCCGGCCAGCAGCTCTATCGCGAAATCTCTTCCTGCTCCAACTTTGAGTCCTTCCAGGCCCGCCGCGCCAACATCCGCTTCCGCGCCGCCGGTCAGGGCCCCAAGGGCAAGGTTGAATTCGTTCACACGCTCAACGGCAGCGGGCTCGCCGTGGGCCGCACCTGGCTTGCCATCCTTGAGAATTACCAGCAGGCCGACGGCTCCGTTGTCATTCCCGAGGCATTGCGCCCTTACATGGGCGGCCTCGAAAGGATTACAAAGTAACGCAGTATGAACCGCATTCTCAAAAGTTACTTCTACTGGACCTACTCCCGCGGCAGCTTCCACTATGACGTGATGGTGACGCTGATTCTCCTCTTTATCTTCGTCACGCCACAGCTTTGGAACTACGGCGACAAGCCTTCCCGCGCAGAGGGCCCGCGCCATCCCATCCAGGTCGTCGGCGACGGCAGCCATGGCGTCATCGTCTCCGTGCTGGCGGAAGATGTGCAGATCGAGCCCGGCGCGTCCAACTCCGTGGTCAAGGCCACGCTGCGCCACGCCATCGAGCCCGTCACCGGCGACGCCGTCTTCGTGGAACACTGGGAGACCGCCCGCGATCAAGACGGCAATCTGGTGTGGAGAATCTGGGCCCATCGCTAGCGCTTTCCCTGGCTCTTTCCGGCGCTTCGGCGCATCCAATTCAGCAGAACAGGAAGCCCATGAGCTTGAAGAGATTCGTTGTTTTCGTTGCGGCTGCGGCGCTCGGTTGCGTCCCCGCCCGCGTGGTTCGTGCCGACGACCTGCAATCCGTGCTGCGCCAGCTTGACGCCGCCGCCGCCAGTTTCCGCACCACCACCGCCGATTTCGAGTTTGACTCCATCGAGACGGACCCAATCCCCGACAAGGACGTGCAGAAGGGCGTCGTCTACTACGAGCGCACCGGCAAGAACTTCCAGATGGGCGTCCACATCCAGGACGTGAATGGGCGGCCCGTACCCAAGGTCGTCACCCTCTCGGGCGGAGTGGTCCGTCTCTACGAAGCGCTGCCCAACCAGGTCACCACCCTCACCAAGCTAGGCCAGTACGAGAGCTGGTTTATGCTCGGCTTCGGCGCCAGCGGCAAAGATCTCGACGCAAAGTGGAACATCCAATACCTCGGCAAGGAAACCATCGACGGTATCCGCACGGACAAGCTGGAGATGGTCCCGAAGGATCCGAATATCCGCAAAAACCTGCCCAAAGTGACGCTGTGGCTCGATTCGGCGCGCGGCGTCAGCGTGCAGCAGAACTTCGACGAAGGCCAGGGTCAGAGCCGTCTCTGCCACTACTTCAACATCAAAGTGAATGCGTCTTTGCCCTCGGAAGCCTTCAAGTTCAAGACCGACAGCAAGACGCAATACGTCACGCGCTGACTTCGCACTTCCGCCGTCGCATCCGGCCCCAGCCGGCAGCCAGCGCCACGCCACCCAGCACAAACAGCATCGGGAAACACTCCAGCGTGTAACGCGCTTCGGGCGCCTGCACCGTCAGCAGCAGCGCACTGCGCAGCACAAAGTAGGCCAGCATCCACGGCCACAGTCGCGGCCGCAGCCACAGCCCCACCGCGGCCAGAGCGAGATACGCAAGATTCAGCGCGGCATAAGCCCAACTGAACTCCGTCTCCGCGTGGTGGTGCGCATAGACCCACCAGTCCAGATCAATCGGGAGATTCTCCACCCGCGGCCGCAGCCACATATCCGCCATGCGTCCTATCGGCAGCAGCAGATGCGTGCGCCAAGGATGCGCTGCCGCGCGCTCCGCCGCAAGCCGCGCGAAGCCTGCATCGAGAGCCGGCGTCAACTGGTAGCCGTTTGCGTTGTACGCATCCACCAGCGCAGCAGTCTCTGCTCGTTGCGCAGTCGAATCAAAGGCTCGCTTCGGAAACCCGCTCATGTCGAGCGCGCTGCCCGGCACATTCCAGAACACGTTATAGGTACAGGTGAAATCGAGGCACCAGGTCCGTCCCCAATCCTCCCAGCCCGTATAGACAGGCTCGCCGGGGTCCGTGGCCGATCGAGGAGCCAGCGGCTGCACCACGTGAAAGACCTTCCAGTTGCGGGCCGTCCACACTCCAAAGGGCAACGCCGCCAGCAACAAGCAAGCCAACGCCATGGCCGCGCGCCGGCGAGCGGTCAGCGGCTTCGCAAAAACCACGACCGGCGCCAGAGCCAGAGCCACCAGCACGCCATCCGGCCGCATCAGGGCAACGCTCGTCACCGCCGTGGTGATGACAAGGGCCATGCTCCAGACAGGCAGCGCCGCAAACCGCGTGGCAGCCCACAGCGCCACTGCAATCAGGAACAGCGTCGGCCCCTCCGCCAAGGGAGTCGCCGCATACACCGCCGTGAATGGGCAAAGGGCCGCCAGCCAGAGCGTGGCCCGCGCCGACCAGCCGCCCAGTCTGGCCGGGGCAATCCGCCCCGCCACATCCGCCAGCAGCAGGCACCCCAACAGTTCCAGCACGATTTGCACCCACGCCACGGCGCCATAGTTGTCGAGCCCAAAGACCCGGAAACACGCCACAAGGAAGAACGGGTACCCCGGCAACCGGATCAAGGTGGGATCCACCGTGCCCCCGGCCCCGGAGAAGCCATACTGCCCGTGCAGGAGCACATTCTTTGCAATGTCGCCATAGAGGAGTGAGTCCCCGTTGGCCTGAAAGAATCGGGCCAGCATCCAGGCGCGCAACAGCCCCCCCGCGGCCATTGCAGCCGTAGCCTCCACCCACGCCCAGCGGCCCAGGGCGGGCGGCACGGCATCTTGCGCTCGACTGGTTTGCAGCGCTTGCATACGATTCGTACTCTATCGCGCCGGCATGTTTTTGCGGAAACGCCGCTGCGCTCCGCCTTCGCAGCAGCCCGCATTCCGTGACTCTGCGGCGTCGCGTATCCTGCACACGCCACGCCACTTTCCTGCTTCTCATTCTCCCCGCGATACACTCAATAGAGGCAGTGGAAGCGAAAGGAAGCATGGCGGAAAGGCAGATTTTTTACGATCCCGAGCGGCGGCGATGGAAGCGCCTGCGCCGGTTGCTCGACTTCTTTGCGATTGCCACGACGCTCGTGCTGGCCGCCTTCATCCTCAATGTCCTGCGGTCCGCTCCGCTGCCGGAATTGCTGCTGCCGCAGCCTCGCCACAACTACAAGGCGCTGAATGATCGCGCGCCCCAGCTTCGCTCCAGTCATCCCCGCCCGGCGCGGCGCAAGACCGCCCGCCTTGCCTCGCAGATCCCCTTCAACAGCGGTGAAGGATTGCGCGCCGCCTACTACGCGCCGGACGACGCCGCCAGCTACTCCTCGTTCAAAGAGCACGTCCATCAGATCGACATGCTCTTTCCCCAGTGGCTTCACGTCAACGGAACCAGCCCCACGCTGCTGGCCGTCAGCAGCGACAACATCCGCCAGTATCCAGTGGTGCAGGGCGCATCTGTTCACGATCCCGACGAGCTGAACAAGGTCAAGAACGTCATCACCGCCGCGCGCGAAACCACGGAAATCTTTCCTCACCTGAATAACTACAACCTGCATACGCAGAGCTGGGACGCCTCTGTCGGCCAGTTGCTCATGGACCCGGTCCAGCGCGCAGCCATGCGCGAGCAGATTGTGCGCATGCTCACGGCGCTGCCTGCGTACCACGGCCTGTCGCTCGACTTTGAAAGCCTGCCCGACGAGGACACCTCCGGCTACCTCAGCTTCATTCAGGAACTCTACGCCGACCTGCATCCGCGCAACCTGCGGCTCTACGTCAACGTCGCTGTCTCCGCGCCCGACGCGGATTTGAAGCAGATTGCAGCGAACTCCGACGGCATCGTGCTGATGAACTACGACGAGCACGAGGTCGAAAGCAATCCGGGACCGATCGCCAGCCAGGACTGGTTCGTCGCCAACCTGCGCCGCGCGCTCAAGATTGTGCCCAAGGAAAAGATCATCTGCGCCGTCGGCAACTACGGCTACGACTGGACGATGTCGATTCCTCCTGCAAAAGGCCGGCACGGACGCAAGCCGCCCAAGCCGGAGGTGGTCGATACCGAGGACCTCTCCGTCTCCGACGCATGGCAGCGCGCCGCCGACGCCGACGCCGATCTTGACCTCGATTACAACTCGCTCAATCCGCACTTTGAATACATTGATGAGGACGCCAACCAGCGCCATGTCGTCTGGTTTCTCGACGGCGTCACCCTCCTCAACGAGATGCGCGCCGCGCGCCAACTAGGGCTGCAGACCTTCGCGCTGTGGCGTCTCGGCTCAGAAGATCGTTCGCTGTGGAACATCTGGGACCGGCCCAGCAGCCCCGCGGCATTGCAGGATCTCGGCGCGCTGCTCCCCGGACATGATGTAGACAGCGAAGGCGAAGGCGACATCCTGCGCGTGACCGGCCTGCCGCAGTCCGGCAAGCGCACCGTCGAGGTCGACACCGACGAGCCGGACCCGACCAAGAAGCTCATCATCGACGAGCATCTGGACGTCTATCCCCACACCTACACCGTGCAGTACTACGGCTATCACCCGAACGACGTCGCGCTCAGCTTCGACGACGGCCCCGACCCGAAGTGGACGCCGCGCATTCTCGATGTCCTGAAGCAGAAACACGCCACCGGGACCTTCATGATGATCGGCGATGAGGCGCTGCAGAACGTAGGCGTCATGCAGCGAGCCGTGCGCGAAGGCAGCGAGATTGGCAACCACACCTACACGCACCCCGACATCAGCGAAATCTCGCGCCGTCAGCTCGACCTCGAAGTCCACCTCACCGAGCGCCTCTTCGCCAGCAAGCTGGGCGTGCAGCCGCTCTACTTCCGCCCGCCGTACGACATCGATGAAGAGCCGGATACAGACGACCAGGCCCGTCCCATCGTCGAAGTCCAGAAAGACGGCCTCATCATCATCGGCAATAAGATCGACACCAACGACTGGGACGAGCGCGTGCACAAAACGCCCGCCGAAATCTGCAAGTCCGTTCTCGATCAGCTCAACGTGATGAAGCCCAAGCCGCAGTTCCGTGGCTCCGTCATCCTGCTGCACGATGGCGGCGGCGACCGCTCCGCCACTGTGGCTGCATTGCCCGTGCTCATCGATACGCTCCGCGCCAACGGATACAGAATCGTTCCCGTCTCCGCGCTCATGGGCAAGACCACCGCCGAGGTGATGCCCAAGCTCACCTTCCGCCAGTATCTTCGCTCCATCCCCGACTCCATCGCCTTTTCCACGCTGGCCATCATCGGGCACTTCATCGTGCTGGTCTTCTTCGTCGGCGACATTCTCATGAGCGCGCGCCTCATCCTTGTCGGCGTCTTCGCCGTCATCGATCGCCTGCGCCGGCCGCATCGCAAGGCTTCGCCCGGCTTCAATCCGCGCATCGCCGTGCTCGTCCCCGCCTATAACGAAGAGAAGGTCATCGTGCGCACGGTGCGCAGCGTGCTTCACTCCGATTACGAGAACCTGCGCGTCATCGTGATTGACGACGGCTCCAGCGACCGCACCTTTGACGTGGCGCGCGAGGCCTATGCAAAGGAGATCGCCGCAGGCCGCGTTACCGTGCTCACCAAGCCCAACGGAGGCAAAGCCGCCGCTCTTAACTTCGCCATCGAGCAGCTCGACGAGCCTTTCTACGTGGGCATCGACGCCGATACAGTCATCGCATCGGACGCCATTTCCAAACTGCTGCCGCACTTTGAAGATCCGGCCATCGGCGCCGTGGCCGGCAATGCCAAGGTGGGCAACCGCGTGAACCTTTGGACGCGCTGGCAGGCTCTCGAATACATCACCAGCCAGAACTTCGAGCGCCGCGCCCTCGATCTCTTCCACGTCGTCACCGTTGTGCCGGGCGCCATCGGCGCATGGCGCACCGCCGCGGTGAAGGCCGCCGGCGGCTACCCGCTCAACACCGTCGCCGAAGATGCCGACCTGACTATGAACCTGCTCGAAAACAGGTACAAGGTCGTCTATGAGGACCGCGCCCTGGCCTTCACCGAGGCGCCCATCGACGCAAAGGGACTGATGCGCCAGCGCTTCCGCTGGTCCTTTGGCATCCTCCAGTCTGTGTGGAAGCACCGCCTGGCCTTCGTCCGCAACAAGGCCATGGGACTCTTCGCGCTGCCCAACATCCTCATCTTCCAGATGCTGCTGCCGCTCGTCTCGCCGTTCATTGACCTGATGTTCGTCTACGGCACCATCAACTACTTCATCGACCGGCACTATCATCCGGAGGCCGCGTCGATGGCCAGCCTGCAGAAGCTCGTCGCCTACTTCCTCGCCTTCCTGCTCATCGACTTCGTCACCTCCACGGTGGCCTTCAGCCTGGAGCGGCGTCATCCCGCCAACAAGGGCGACGGCTGGCTGCTCTTCCACATCTGGCTGCAGCGCTTCGCCTACCGGCAGGTCTTTTCCATCGTGCTCTTCAAGACGCTCAAGCGCGCCATCGACGGCAAGCCCTTCAACTGGGACAAGCTCGAACGCACCGCGAAGATGAGCAAGCAGACCGAGGCGCTGACAGAGGTTCAGTAAGCAGAAAGGGCCTGCACGCTGAAGACGCTCATCTGTCTCCGTGTGCAGGCCCTTGCTCGTTCCTTGTGATGCTCTACTCCGTTACGGTCAGCTCCGCATGCAGGCTGGCAGTGGAGTCGTCGCCCGCCCACACATCAAAGGTGGAAGGTTCCACGGCCCACACTTTTGTCTGCGG
This sequence comes from Acidobacteriaceae bacterium, assembly GCA_037439805.1. Taxonomy (GTDB): domain Bacteria; phylum Acidobacteriota; class Terriglobia; order Terriglobales; family Acidobacteriaceae; genus Telmatobacter. The sequence continues at coordinate 2,635 of JBBIVH010000103.1, read as the reverse complement.
ACTCCAGAAGCTGAGTTCATCCTTGCCCAGCGGAAAGGTCAGCGTCCGCGTCTCGCCCGGCTGCAGCGTCACGCGCTCAAACCCCTTGAGCTGGCGCACCGGCCGCGAGGCCGAGCCGTAGCGCTGATGGATGTAGATCTGCGCCACCGCGTCGCCGGCCGTCTTGCCCGTGTTGGTCACGTCCACGCTCACTTCGGTCTTTCCGCTCTTCTGGATCGACTTGCTGCTCAGCCGCAGATTCGCAAACTTGAAGCTCGTGTAGCTCAGCCCATAGCCGAAGGGATAGAGCGGCTTCGACGAAATATCCCAGTAGCGCGAGGTAAAGCCCGGGCGGTCCTCCGGCTCGTGCGTCAGGTTGTGGTTATAGTAGAGCGGCTCCTGGCCAGCGATGCGCGGCCAGCTCACCGGCAGCTTGCCGCCGGGGTCCACATCGCCAAAGAGCACGTCCGCAACGGCATTGCCGCCTTCGGTGCCGGGATACCACGCTTCGAGAATGGCCGGCAGATGCTCCGAGGCCCAGCGAATATCAAGCGGGCGGCCGTTCTCCAGCACCAGCACGACCGGCTTGCCCGTCGACGCTGCCGCCTCCAGCATCTGCTGCTGGATGCCCGGCAGGTCAAACGTCGCGCGCGAAGCGGCCTCGCTGCTCATGTCTGCGGCTTCACCCATCACGGCGATTACCACGTCGGCCTGATCGGCGGCAGCCTTCGCCTTGGCCACCCAGTCTGCCGTCTCCGCGGCCGTGGGCGGGGGCAACGGCTTCTTGCCAGACATCTCGTCGAACATCGACGGGTAAATCCGCGAGAGCTGCGGACCGGGCACGAAGCTGACTTCAGCGCCAGCGCCCAGCTTTGCCTTCAACCCGGCCAGCACCGTGACGGGATGGCTCTTGCTCGGTCCTCCGAACAGTCCCTCCACCGTCCAGCCGCCTTCGATGTCCTTAACCGAATCCGCAAGCGGCCCAATCACGGCGACCTTCTTAAGCGAGGAGGACAGCGGCAGAGTCTGATGGTCGTTCTTCAGCAGCACCATCGACCGCCCGGCAACTTTGCGCTCCAGCGTCAGGCCCTCCGGACGGCTCAGTACAGCGTCCACCTTCGACTCGTCCACATAGGGGTGGTCAAACAGGCCGAGCTCATATTTCGCTTCGAGAATCGGCAGCACGGCAGCATCGATCTGCGCTTCGCTGACCTTGCCGCTCTGCACCAGCGCGGCCAGATTGTGGGTAAAGGTAAGGCTGGCCATGTCCATGTTCAGGCCCGCCATCGCCGCCTTGTAGGCCGCATCCTGCGGGTCGCTCGCATAGCCATGCGTCACCAGGCTGCCTACGGCAAACGCATCGGAAACCACAAAACCCTTGAAGCCCCACTCGTTGCGCAGTACATCGGTCAGCAGCCAGTGATTGCCCGTCGCCGGCACGTCGTTGAGGTCCATGTAGGCGCTCATAAAGGTCGCCGCGCCCGCCTGCTCCGCCGCGTGGAACGGCTCCAGATAGACGTTGCGCATCAGCTCCTCGGGGACGTAGGACGAGTCGTAGTCCCGGCCCCCGTCGGCCGCGCCGTAGCCTGCATAGTGCTTCACGCAGGCCAGAATGCTGTCGGTTGAGATCGAGGTCCCCTGAAAGCCCCTCACCTGCGCCCGCGCCATGGCCGAGCCCAGATAGGGATCTTCGCCTGCTCCCTCCACCATGCGGCCCCAGCGCGCGTCGCGCGCAATGTCCACCATGGGGGTAAAGGTCCACTCAATGCCCGCAGCTCGCGCATCCTGCCCCGCAAGGTGCTGGGCCTGCTCTTCCACTGAGGGATCCCACGAAGACGCCATTCCGAGCGGCACAGGGAAGACGGTGCGATAGCCGTGAATCACATCAAACGCAAAGAGGATAGGAATATGGAGCCGGGACTTGTCCACGGCCAGATGCTGAAGCCGGTTGATCTCCTTGACATCGATCAGCCAAAGTATGGAGCCGACCTTCCCCTGCGTAATCAATGCATCCGGCTTCTCGCTGCCAAGTCCGGGAATCGTGACGCCGGCGGACTGGTTCATCTGGCCGACCTTCTCGTCCAGAGTCATCTGTTTCAGCAGCGCCTCGGCCCGCCGATGAGCCTCCTCGTGCGTCATCGGCGCCGTCTGGGCCCCTGCGAGGGTTGCGAGCGCCAGCAGCGAACCCGCAACCCACATTCCTTTCCTGGCTCTTCCATTTCTCATCGTTCGAATCACTCCACAATCACTGGTCTATGCAACACAATTGTCAAAAAGCCCCAGGCAGTGACCAGCTTACGTCCCTCCAGGAGACCCACCGTCTTCCGGCCCCTGCGCGCAAAAAAACGCCCCTCGAATCGTCCCGCCTGGATGCAATCCAAGTCTGGCAATTCGAAGGGGCGAGGAGCCGCAATCACAAGAAAATGTCGTTCCGCACTTCGCACCCCGGAAGAATCTCTTCTTCACAGAAGCATGCACGAAACACACTTTCTGGACCGATGAGAACTCTAAGACTGCCCAGGAAACGGCGGTAGGTTCCATCGGGTACCAAAACTGGAAGATGAAGATAAGCCATTTAGAATAATAATTTTATTGGCGTATAGACAGGCGCATTACGTGGACGTATGATACGCATGTCGGGTGGATGGAACGCAGC